>JAAFJS010000012.1 GCA_013298985.1 Cytophagales bacterium | reverse complement strand
TATACAGATATGATACGCAACACCGCAGGGCTTCACAAATTTTTTTATACGGATAACGCAGGCGTTCCCAAGTACCAATACTACACTTATTATCAGCCACTTGATATGTTTGTGAGCATTGTAATTCCCAAAAAAGACCTGCTGGACAAGCCGCTTGCCTATTTTCGCAATTTCTTGGTAGGAGGTGCTATCTTTGCCATACTATTTTGTAATGCCATTCTTGCCTTTTTTGGTACTATTTTTACAGCACGCCCCATCAAGAAGATAGCAAGTAAATTACGCAAATTAGCAAAAGGAAAACCACTTCAAATAGAAGAGGTCAGGCAAAAAGATGAATATGGACAAATCTTCGAGGCAATCAATCTGCTGGTCGAACGGTTTAACAATGCTTCTCAGTTTGCCACAGAAGTTGGCAAGGGCAATTTTCAAAAACCATACTTGGCACTGGGCGCGCAAGACGAGCTGGGCAATGCACTGATAGAAATGCGCGACGACCTCCAAGAGGTCAGCATCAAAGAAACCCAACACCAGTGGTTCAGCAATGGTGTTGCCAAGTTTAATGAAATTATCAGGGTGAATGCCAATCAGGTACAAGTCCTTACGAATCAAGTATTAGCGCATCTTGTCCGCTATGTTCATGCCTACCAAGGAGCTATCTTTTTGGTGGGCGAAGACGAAAAACGCGAGCCTTGCTTGGTATTGAGTGCAAGCCATGCCTACAAACGCACTAAATATGCACAAAAACGTATCTACTGGGGCGAGGGATTGCTGGGGCAAACTTGGCAGGAAGGATTGCCGACCTACCTCAAAAATGTACCCGCACAGTACGCCAGCATAGGTTCAGGCTTAGGTGATGCGCCTCCTGCCTGTCTTTTTGTAGTGCCTTTACTATTTAATGAATCTGCACAAGGCATCTTAGAAATATCTTCTTTCCGAGCATTTACGCCTGACGAGCAGAGCTTCATGCTGAAAATCATGGAATCGCTTGCCGCCGCCGTTTCTGTAGCTAAGTTCAATGAAAATACCAAAAAACTGTTGCAAGAGGCGCAGTACATGATGGAAAATTTGCGAAGCCAAGAAGAAGAAATGCGCCAAAACTATGAAGAATTACAAGCTACGCAGGAAGAGATGTTTCGCAGAGAGCAAGAATCCAAGCTGGAAAAAGAAGAATTAATACTAAAAATCAAAGCGTTAGGAATGAACTAAAACAGTAGTCAATGAAATCATTTAAAGACTTAAACCTTAGTGTAAAGTTTTCTATCATTAGTGCATTATCGCTAAGTATTGTGTTTGCAATACTGATTGCAGTTATTTATTTCCAACAAAAAGCAAGCCTAATAGCCGAAAATGATATACGTTTTATGAGTCAATTAACTGATTTGGTAAGTATTATAGACGAACAGCGCAAGGCGCAAGAGGAAAAAGTAAAAATATCTCTGATACTGGCAGAAAAACTAATCAAAGCAAAAGGTGAAATCGTAGAAACAGATTCACTGGTAGATTTTACGTACATAGCACCAAGCACAGGCAATAAGCAAAATACTAAACTCAAAGCGTGGTACTTGAATGGCAGATTGCTCCAAGGCGATTCTCTCTTAGCAGATGAATTTCAAGCACTTACAGGCAATATATTAAGTATCGAACAGTCATCAAAAATTGGTTATCTCACCATATCTTCCTCAAAAATACCAGCACTTGGCAATAGCAGAACACTGGGGTCTATTACTACTCAACAACCAATTCTGGCAGCAATCAAGGCAGATACACCATATATAGGCACATCTATTGGCTCTGTTTCCAAGAAAATTATGACTGTTGCCTCTAAAAATTTGACAACGAATAAAGGCTCAAAAGTAGTTTTGTATTCCTTTTCCTTGCTCGAAGATGAGCAAGCTATCCAGAAAAATATCATTCAAAAAAAATATGGAGAAAATGGATTTACCTACCTGATGAATAAAAAAGGCATCATTCTTTTTCACCCAAACCCCAAATATGTAGGGCTGGATTTGGGCAAGGACAACAGCCCGACCTTCCGTAGTGTAGTAAAAAATGTAACTGGACAACACAAACTGTTTTATAAAGACGACAAAAATATAACTAAACATCAATACTATACTTACTATGCGCCTTTTGATATATTTGTGGGCATCGTGATTACAGAGGCAGAGCTACTGGACAAGCCATTGGCTTCGCTTCGCAACTTTCTGGTGCTGGGTGGTGTCATTGCTATTATCTTTTGTAACCTTGTGCTTGCCTTTTTTAGCTTTGTTTTTAGCACTCAGCCCATCAAAAAAATATTGGACAGCCTCCGCAAGTTAGCACAAGGCAAATCACTCGAACCACAAGAAATTACGCAAAAAGACGAATACGGAAAAATCTTTGATGCCATCAATCAACTTATCGGAAGGCTAAATCGTGCCTCTCACTTTGCCAAAGAAGTGGGTAGGGCTAATTTTAAAACAGACTATACTGCACTCAGTAAGCAAGACGAACTGGGGAACGCGCTACTGGAAATGCGACATAACCTCAAAAAAATTAGCGAAGAAGAAAACAAGCGCAAGTGGGTAAATGAGGGCGTAAACAAGTTTAATGACATGATTAAGCTGAATCCCCATACCATAGAAGACCTTGCTTTTCAGGTATTGTCTGAGCTTGTCTTGTATGTCAGTGCCAATCAAGGGGCTATCTTTTTAATCGCCGAAAACGAGGCAAAAGAGCCATGCTTGGAGCTTCGCGCGTGCTACGTGCATGGGCGCAGGAAATATACCAGCAAGCGCGTGTACGAGGGCGACGGGCTGGTGGGGCAGGCTTGGCAGGAGGGCGCACCTATTTACCTGAGCAAAGTACCCACACAATATATTAAAATAGGCACAGAATTAGGCGAGATGATGCCTTCTTGCCTATTTATCGTGCCACTCAAATTTAATGAAGCCATACAAGGAGTCTTAGAAATCAGTTCTCCAAATCAGTTTGCCGAGTATGAAAAAGGATTGATGCTAAAGGTAATGGAATTACTTGCTTCTGCGGTTTCCATTGCCAACTTTACCGCCAATACGAATAAATTGTTGGAAGAATCACAATATATGATGGAAAACCTGCGAAGCCAAGAAGAAGAAGTCCGCCAAAACTACGAAGAACTCCAAGCTACACAAGAAGAAATGTCGCGCCGCGAGCAAGAAACCAAATCAGAAAAAGAAGCATTAGCATTGAAAATTAGAGAAATAGAAAAAACAATTGCTTAATTCCACTCACTTAGTTTTTCCTTTGCCCTATTCACTATTTTTACCTCTTGGCTGTTATCGATAATCCATTGGATAGTGGCTTTTGCCTGAAAGGAATTGTCTAAGGAAAGATGGTTTTCAGCCATCAAAAACAAGGATTCATACACCCAAGCGGTGTGTATTGGGTACTTTTCATTCACTTTGAGCAGTTCATCATTAGCTACCAAATACGACTCTTGCTGTCGGTAAGCCAGCCCTATCAGGTACTGCGCTTCGGCGGCATATACTTCGGTCGTAGCTTCTATCACCTTCCCAAACGCCTGTATCGCTTCTTCGTATTGCCCTTCTGCCAAATAAATCTTCCCAAAATATAGATTAGCCACAGGCTGAGAGAGAGCATTAATTTTCAGTTCGTCCAAATAATACATCACTTTTTCAGTATTTTTCAGGGCAAAATACGCTTTAACCAAGCCTATTTTTGCTTCCCTACTTTCGCTTTCTTCAGCATAATCTTTTAATATTTTCTCGTATTTATGAATAGCATTTTGATAAAACCCAACTTGTAAATCAATACTTGCAGACTTCAAAAACCCTTTTTTCAAGTCGGAACGTTCGAAAAAAGTGCTTGCTTTATCCATTTCGCCCAACTGCTGATAGCTCTGCCCTAACAAAAACTCCGCCTCACTTGTCGTTTCTGACTTGGGCGCGCCCTGCAAAAACTTAGTGAGTGTATTCACTGCGCTCTTATAGTCTCCATTTTCAAAATAATTTAGTGCATTGCGTAACTCAAATTCCTGCGCCAGTGGATTGGCAGATTGAGGTCGTATATTTCTGCTTATCAGGTGGTTAAAGTTAGGAATATTGATGCCTCTCATCTGCAATTCTTCCAGCCTTTTTTGAGCTTGCTCGGCGGGTTCGGTGGCGGCAAAGTTCTCAATTACCGTTCTGTAGTCATTGATAGCCCTGTTAATTACCGCGTTTTCCACATAAATATCGCCACGTTTCAGTAACGCATACGGCAAAACTCCTCTGCTTGGCTTTTCTTTATCTATAATCTGACTTAATACGTTCAGTGCCAAGCTCTTCTGTGAATTATGGTAGTGTATGAGGGCGCGCTGAAAATACACCAAGTCAAGTAATGAAGCGGTGGGGTGGCGTAGCTCAAAATGTTCGAGGAGGTCTTCTGCCTCATTAAACCTTCGCAATTCTATCAGGCAAAGTGCGCGCTGGTAATAGTTATAAGGGAAATCAGTAGAGCCACTTTTTAAGGATAACTCATAGTTAATGAAAGCATTAGTATAGTTTTTTTCTTTGAAATAGGCATCTCCTAACTTGGAATAGGCTTCGATAAGATGGGTAGGGGCAGGCGATTGAATATACTTTTGTAGATACTGGATAGCATTGGGATAATCATGCTTTATAAAATAGGCTTGGGCTATCCCAAAGTCCGCTTCATCTGCGTAGGTACTGTTTTTTGCTACCTTCTGATAGTAAGCAAGCGCAGAATCTGGCAGGTGAAGCTGTGTAAAAATCTCGCCAAAGGTAAAGTAAGTAGCACTGACCAGTTCTGGGCTGTGTGGATAAATCAATGATTTTTTCAAGGTATTTTTAGCCTGCCGATATTCCCTATTATTGAAAAGTGCTATCGCATGGTTAAAAGAGATGCGCTGGTAAGCCAGTTGCGCCTTTGCATCTTTGAATTGCATTTGCTCGATGTACTCCATTGCCGTTACCAGATTGGTCGTATTTAGATATGCCTCACTACGCATCACATTAATTACCTTCCAGTTATCATCTTTGGGAAAGTTTTTTTCGTAAAATACGCAGCCTTCAAGTGCATTTTTGGCATTATCAGTTTCAAAATTGAGTTTGACATAATTAAATGCCGCCGATTTTTGTAAATCTTTATAAAAAGACAACTTTCTGCTCTTATCAAAGGCATGAATTGCTGCCGTTTTGTCCTGCAACCTGACCGAAATCACGCCCAACTGATACGCGCCCAGCTGCGCCAAGGAGTCTGCTGCATCGGCTACCTTGCTAAAATAATAGGCAGAGAGCGATAGTTTGTTGGCATAGGAGCAGGTATAGGCAGTGGCAACTTTATAAAATAAATTGCGGTCAGTCTGTGTTTTACTCTGTTTGATGTACTTTTCAAAGTAAGAAAGAGCAATGGCAGAATCGCCCCGCATCAAATAGCTATCCGCCAGAAGCAAATCAAAAGCAGGTGATTCTGTTTTTTTATTTTTCAAAACATAGTTAATCGCGTCATTGTACCTTTTTTGTTTGTAATAAAGCGAAACCAAGAGCAGTTCTGCCTCTTGCTTTATTTTTTCGTCATAAATTGCCTTCAATACGTTGGTCAGTGCCGCCGCATATTCACCGCGCTGAAACTCCAAATAACCTACATAATAGCTTGATAAAGAGGCGTATTCGTGTTCGCCGCCTTTGATGAGATTGAAGAAATAGCTTGCTTCTTTGTAATTTTTAGTATTAAAATAACTATATGCCAGTTGGTATATTGCCGTTAGGTTTTGTTTGTTTGGCTTGTTCAGGTTTAGTTTTTTTAGGTATTTAATAGCTTGGTTATAACTGTTTTGCGAAAAAAAATAAGCACCAATTTTGCTGTAAGTATCGCGCGCAAGCGGGTGATGCGGGTAGTTTTCTATCACCCTGTCAATGAGGGCTTCGAAATCAGGATTTTTCAGGGACAAAGCGCAAAGCACCAAACAGCAGTTTGCATTTATCACTGTTATTTCGTGGCTACGTTCTTCATTGTGTCTAATATATTGCTCAAAAAGAGGCTGGGCGGCGGCATAGTTTTGTTTCTCAAACAGCGCAAGGGCTGTATTGTATTTGTTTTCACCCACAATATGCTGTGCTACAATACGATACGCATTGCATATAGTGAATAGCAATAAAATTGTAAAAAATTTCATCTTTAATTAAGGGGTAGTGTATTTGTCTTGTTCTAACTTACCTGAAAAGAACGCATGAAAGACAAAATTATTACTTTTTTGTAAACATTACAAGAAAAAGTACCTGCTTTGTATATTTTGAAAAAAGGAAAAAGATTAATAGATAATTTTTCAAAACCATTATCTTTACCAATAATTTTCTCAAATCTGTCAGATAAGCCAAACAACATCTTGGTTTAATCTTTCGTTATAGCCTATAAGCTCAAATAATAAAAATTTATGAAACGAAACTATACGATTACTGCTCAAAGTAAATATGTACTTATTTGTCTTTTTGTATGCTTTCTAAGTTTACAAACAATTTATGCACAGACACTTAGCTGTGGAACGCCCGCACCTACACCTGAGCAAAAAGAACTATTACGGAGGCTGGGCAAGCTCAAAAATAATTCGAGTAAAGTAGAAAAAACCGAAGGCGTAGTTACTTACTTTCCAGTAGCAATTTATATTCTCCGCAAAACAGATGGAAGCGGCGGCGCAAACGAACTCGAAGTCATGCGCGGACTGGCAGAAACCAATCGCCAATTTGCCAATTTAGATGTGCAGTTTTACGTATGTGGCGGTTTTAACTATGTCGATAATGATACGTATGCAGATTTTAAGAGTTCAGACGAAGGGGCTTTGGTGGCAGCATCACACTTCCAATTAGGCAAAATCAACGTCTATTATGCCAATACAGTCAGTTCGGGAGGCAAAAGTGTAGGGGGCTACGCGTGGCTGCCTGGGGGACCTGAACGTATGTTTATCAAAAATAGCCAAGCCAATGACGACAAAACCGTTCCGCACGAGTTTGGTCATTATTTTGGGCTTTTACATACCTTTCAGGACAGCAATAACCCCACACTCACAGAAAGGGAATTGGTAGCACGTGTGATTGGCGCAAACTGTACAAACAAAGGCGACGACCTTTGCGACACGCCCGCCGACCCGTATGAGCAAACGAACGGAAATATATTGACCAGTTGCGTGTATACTGGGGGGAATTTCGACCCTACAGGCGACCCTTATGCCCCCATGACCAGCAACATTATGGGTTATTATTTTAATTGTGGAAATGACTTTACCGCAGGGCAGTTCGCGCGTATGCAGGGCTTTGCGGCGGGTGCGAGAAATTATAGCGCTGCGACCTGTTCCGCTACCACTCCTACTGCGCCCACCCTTAGCTCTCTTACCATGGTTGCCACAGGAGTAAATGTACTCTGGACGGACGTGGCAAACGAAATCGGGTATTTTATAGAACGTTCGATTGACAATATTAATTTTGCCTCTATCGGCGCGGTTAGTGCTAATATCACTACTTTTATAGACAATACTGCTGCTTCTAATACCTTATATTATTATAGGGTAAAACCAGTGAACGCCCCCGCAAATTTTAGTAATGTGTTGAGTATCACTACGAGTTTGGTGTATTGTACGCCTACATACAGTATTGCCTGTCCAGATGCTTTGATAGATGACTTTACTTTTAATGGTGTTACTAACATCAATAATATTGATAATAATTGTAATGCAGGAAACTATACATTTTACAATGCCCTTAGTGCCAATGTAGCCAAAGGAGGAACTTATAACTTTACAGTCAATTTTAATACAGGTGGTTTTGGAAGTTTTTTTCCACAAAACATCGCTATTTGGGTAGATACCAATAATAATGGCACTTTTGAGATTTCCGAACGACTTTTCCAAAGCAATTTGGCAACCAATGAAATCACTGTGAATGGTGCTATTACTATTCCTGCGGCGGCAGCAAGTGGTGCGATTCGTATGCGTGTACGCTCGCGACACAGGGCGCAAGGTACAGTAGATGACCCTTGCGTAAACTACATACAAGGAGAAACCGAAGATTATACCTTAAATATTTCTGGAGGAAATGACATAGATTCTCGCGTAGAAGCATCCGCCGCCCAAGTGGGTACTGCCAGTGTCAATATTGGCACAGTAGATGTCAATGCCTTTCGCTTCAAAATCAGAGATTTAGCTTCTGCCGATGTAGTTCCTACCAATGTTACCCAAGTTCGCATCAGGCAGGGTGCAGGCAATACAGTAGCAAACTGGATAGGCAAAATCACCAATGCCAAGCTATTTGATGGAGCTACGCAAATCACTGCTACGCCCACCATCACTGCCACAGCCATTACCTTTGCCATCACAGGCACAGATTTACAAATTCTCAGTGCTGCCAATAAAGACCTTACCTTAAAAATCACCTTGGGGACAACAGGTTTTGCAGAAAATGACAAATTGGCTTTTCAGATTTTAGCCAGCGCGCATGGCTTTACTGCCGCCGTTACTGGAAGTTCGGAGTTTGCTGTAACCTTTCCTGCTGCCGTTACTGGAAATGTGATGAATGTTATTATTCCCCCTGCACTTGGCGACATCGTAATTAATGAATTTGTTACTGAACCACGACGAGATTGGAGTACCAACCTCTTTAATGGAGTAGCAGGTGCGGGACCAGTAAATATTACAGACGAGTGGGTAGAACTTTTTGTTAAACGCGCAGGTATGAATTTGACAGGCTGGAACTTTGAAATCAATGATGGCAGTAGCGACCTCACTGGCAATGCGCCAAACAATGGAACTTTGGCTACAGGAGGTTGCTTCCAAACGTCT
Organism: Cytophagales bacterium; assembly: GCA_013298985.1. Lineage (GTDB taxonomy): Bacteria > Bacteroidota > Bacteroidia > Cytophagales > Thermoflexibacteraceae > Thermoflexibacter. The sequence goes on along the minus strand of JAAFJS010000012.1, from coordinate 39,121 downwards.
AACTATATAAGTGCTACTGGTGGTACTTTTACAAACACCAAAGTAGGAGATTATTTAGTGTTGGGTAATACATCTGGCTCGGCGGCAAATGCAATGAATAATACAAATTTAATACTCACTATCAAAGACCCAAGCGGCACTATTATAGACCAAGTTCGTGTAGGCATAGACGCGACGAGCGCAGGTGCCGCCGCGGGCAGTGGCTCGACAGCCCCCACAGATGAAGCAATGGCACGCGTACCCAATGGCATAAAAACATTGGTAGATAACAATGATTTCAGAAAACAAACTGCCACGATGGGCAAAATCAATACCCCAGACCTCGTCGTATCGACCCCTGTGGCAACCAGCGGAACTTATAACAACGTAACTATCACATCTACAGGTATTTTAACACTAACAGGAGGCATTTATGCCGAAGGGAATTTCATTGTCCAAAATGGTGGGCAACTCCTCACAAACTTTAATTTGGTTACAGGAACAGGCAATTTTACCTTACAAAGCGGTACTACCATAGAGATTCACGATAAAAATGGAATCACCGCCACAGACCCCAATGCAGGTGCTATTCGCATGACAGGTACGCGCATATACAATGCTGATGCTACCTATATCTACAAAGGAAGTGGCTCTACACAACAAACAGGCAATGGGCTTCCTTCCCAAGTGCTAAATTTAATCATAGATGCGCGCAAAGAAGCAGGCACAGTCAATATGGTTTCGAATACAGGAGATGTTGCACTTATCAACCCCACCGTTGTAAAAAGATGGTTAGAACTGCGAAACGGCGACCTCATCTCCAATAGTAAACTTACACTCGAATCCACTGCCGCCCAAACTGCGATGGTTGTCCAAAAAGCAGACGGCTCAAATAGCGTAATAGGTGAAGCTACTGTCAATCGACACATCACAGGCGGCTTGGCGGTTTACCCTGCGGCGTATTCGGGCGTAGGTGGCTACCACTATTTTTCTGCACCTACCGCAGGAGCTACGGTGGCAGAGCTTTCAGAAGTTGGCTTAGTCCTAAATCCAGCGTATGACTTCGTAACTCCTTACGCAGGCGTATTCCCTAATTTTTACCGTTATGTAGAAAATAGAGTACAGCCCACCGCGCCCAACGATATTTTTGAGAAAGGCTGGGAAAGCCCTGCCAATACCAGCGAAGCCCTGCCAATTTCCAGGGGCTTCATTATGAATATTTCCGCAGGAAATACCATAGATTTTTTCGGAAACCTCAATAATGGAAACCTGACAAATATTAACCTAACAAAAGGCACTTCTGTAAATGCTGGCTGGCACTTGATGGGCAACCCTTACCCTGCGCCTATTTCGTGGACTGCCCTGAAAAACAATGCGTTAAATCCTGATACAGAAATAGAAAACTCATTTTTGCGAAGAATCCCCACAGGGCAGTACGCTGGTACTTGGGCATACTTTACTGCACCTGTTTCACCCATGACCGTAGGCGTAGGCATGAATGGAGGCACTGACGAAATTGCCATGGGGCAGGGTTTCTTTGTGCGTGCCGTCAAAAACAATGCAACTTACAAGATGGATAACTCCGTCAGATTAACCACCTTTACAAACCCTACTTTTTTCAAAACAGAAAATGATGAATTACCACGCAACGGACTCATCAAGTTAGGCATCAGCCAAGGCAAATTCTCAGACGAAACGGCTATTTATTTTGAGGAAGGTGCAAGCGCAAACTATGATAAATATGATGCAGAAAAATCGCGCTACAATTCTCAGCCTGTCCCCTCTATTTTTACCGTTTCCGAAGATAATAAAAATTTGGCAATCAATGGCTTACCTTCTTTCTCTGACGAATTTACCATTCCACTCACCCTCTATAATTACGACAGAGGCACACATACCATTCGCCTGAATGAAATTGACTATTTCAGGAAATATGTCCAAGTTTATCTGGAAGACAAAGCCTTAGACGTGATTCATAATCTAACACAAAATCCTGAATATCAATTCAATGTTGCAAATACAGGTTTCCAAAAAGACCGTTTTGTAGTACGTTTCTCTGACCAAGTAACTGCCAATGGTGAACTGGACTTTTTTACCATTTTCCCTAACCCAAGCAATGGCGAGGTCAAGTTGCGTATGTTCAGCAACTACCAAGGAGAAGTCGCTATCAATATTTATGACATGACAGGCAGGATTCACAAAAGCCTGACTATCAACAAAAATGCCAATAGATTTGAAACAGACTTGGACTTACAGGCACTGGTAAATGGCATTTATATTTTAGAAATCATAGATAGTAATAGCAAGAAAATCAAGAAGATAAGCAAACTTTAAACAAATGGCATTGATTTTTGTAGTTTTCTCCTAACTTTGTTGTTAGGAGAAAACAAATATATTCTTAAATGAAAGAAAAACTTATTGTCAAACATTTTGGGGCAATCAAGTCCGCAGAGATTGAAGTCAAAGACATCAATATTTTTATAGGACATACCGCAAGTGGTAAAAGCACTTTGGCGAAGCTGATAGCTATTTTTAAAAATATAGAGTTTGTTAAATCAAATAGTTTTTTTGAGTTTAGGCAATTACTAACTGATTATAATATTGATTATGAATTAAATACACACACTCTCATTCGTTATGAAAGTGAAATTTTTTATTGGGAGGTTAGAAAAGATGAAATAAGTACAAATTATGTTTTTACCTCTTCTCCTACATTCTTTGAACCAATATACATTCCCGCAGAGCGCATCTTGACAGCCATGGTCGGCGAAACGATTTTTGGCTTACTGAGCAAAGATGTAGCCCTTACCAAATCTTTCAAAGACTTTGGGGCAAAGTTTGAAGTGGCTCGAAAAGAAATCAAAAATTTAGACATTAGTTTTTTGAAAGTCAAGTATCAATACGAGCAGGGCAGCAATTTTCTGGTGTTAGAAGACAATACAAAAATCAAGTTAGAAAACGCTGCCAGTGGTTTGCAATCAATTTTGCCTTTGCTTTTAGTGATAAATCACACCAGTCAGCAGGAAAGCATAATGCGAAACTTGATAGTGGTGGAAGAACCCGAACTCAATCTGTATCCAAGCGTCCAAAAAGAATTAATGGAGTTTTTGATAAGAAAAACTAAAAAAACAGGCGATAAATTAGTGATTACCACACACAGCCCTTATGTACTGACCTCGATTGATAATCTGATTCAGGCAAATAATGTGGTGGAAACTCACCCAACAAAGCACGAAGAAGTAAGCAAAATTATTCCACCCATACTTTGGGTAGATTTTGAGCGCGTTTCCTGCTACTTTGTGGCAAATGGAACGGCAATCAAAACGCTAAATCAAGAATTTAGAACCATTGGCGCATCAAATATTGATGATGTTTCCATTGAGTTAGGCAAAACTTTTGACAAATTAATGGACTTGAAATACCAATAATATGCCATCTAAAAAAGACAAAAAAATAAGTGCCAACTCCAAAGATAAGTGCCTTTGTGAGCAAATAGAAGAACAATTTGCTGAACAAGAAAAATGCCTTGAAAAAAGCAAAAATAGTATTATTCCTGTTGCTGAAAAAGGTAAAACATTCAAAATCAGTAATCAATCAAAGCATGAAATCTATAAAATCAAAATAGACAAATGCCTTATCAATGATGAAGAACTACTCAAATGCGACTACCTTTTCATAGATTGTGATAGCGAAATAGGATATTTTGTAGAACTAAAAGGCACAGATATCGAACACGCTTACAAGCAATTAATCACTACAATAAAATGGTGGAGAGCCAAAATAACAAACCCTCAAAAAGAAAAAACGTATGCTTATATGGTTTCCAGTAGCGTACCTGCCAACGCTGAACAAAGATTTAGAACTTTGAAAGAGCAATTTAAGCGAGATATAGGCAAAGAACTCGTAAAGAAAAATCAACTTTTAGAAATCATTATTTGAAAAAAATGCTACCCGAAAATATCAAATCAATCCAACAAGAATTAGCTCCTTTTCCTCACGTTAAGCTCATTGCCGTTACCAAAACCAAGCCCGTCGAGGTGCTTGCAGAGGCTTACCAGTGCGGATTGCGCGAGTTTGGCGAAAACAAAGTTCAGGAAATGACCACCAAGTATGAGGCTCTCCCCAAAGACATCAGATGGCACTTAATTGGGCATTTGCAAACAAACAAAGTCAAGTACATTGCGCCTTTTGTAAACATGATTCATTCGATTGACAGCTTAAAATTGCTCCAAGAGGTGGATAAGCAAGCAAGCAAAAATAATCGCGTCATTGATTGTTTGCTGCAAATCTATATCGCCCAAGAGGAAAGCAAATTTGGACTTGATGAAACCGAACTATTTGAGTTGCTGGCTTCTACAGATTTTCAACTACTGAAAAATGTGAGCGTGAAAGGCTTGATGGGCATGGCAACCAATATGGAAAATTTGTCCCAAATCAAGCGAGAGTTTCAGTCTTTGAAAAACTTGTTTGAAAAAGTAAAATTGAATTTTAACTCAGAAAATGCTGATTTTCAGGAGATTTCTATGGGAATGAGTAGTGATTATTTGCTTGCGATTGAGCAGGGAAGCACGATGGTGCGCGTGGGAAGCAAAATTTTTGGGCATCGATAAACCTCAAAAGTAAACCTCAAAAATGTGAATAACCTGTGAATAACTTGAGATAAATGGTCAAAAAAAAATCTTGAGGGTGAGATTTCTCCCAACCCTCAAGTTCTTTCAACCAGCTATGAAAAGAAATATTTAAGGCAATACCCTAAACATTTACTATCTTAATTCAAAGGTAAAAGATTTTTTTGATTCATGCAAGAACCTTGTTAAAAAAATTTATATTTTTAAAACAAGAAGGTTCAACAAAAGGATAGTTAGGAATAGTTATTTTTTTTAAAAACAAACTAAAAAGTGCTTTTAATTTACTTTTAGAGGTTTTTCACTAACAGAATATCCATAATATCAAACTAATAACTTTTTTTGTTTACTGCTAAGTATTTAAGTTTAAAAAACCCCCATCTATCGGATAATCTGTCCCTGTGATAAATCCCGCTTCGTCCGAGCAGAGATACAGAGCAAGCATAGCTACTTCTTCGGGCTTGCCCATTCTGCCAATCGGTTGGGATTTTGATAACTTTTCAAAAATCTCACTTTCCTTACCTGCGTAATTTTTGGAGATGAAGCCATCAACAAAAGGCGTGTGTACGCGCGCTGGGGAGATGCTATTGCAGCGAATATTGAAAGGTAGATAATCTTTGGCAACCGAAAGGGTCATGCTTGCGACTGCGCCCTTGCTCATCGAATAAGCAAAACGGTCTGAAAGCCCTACCTTTGCCGCCACCGAAGACATATTGAGGATAACACCGCCCCCCTGCGCTTTCATCTGAGGTATTACAGCTTGGATACAATGATAAACGCCCTTGACATTGACCTGAAAAATGCGCTCAAAATCACTTTCTGACGTATTTTCCGCATTGCCAATGTGGGCAATGCCAGCGTTGTTGATAAGTACATCAATGCTACCTGTTTCCTTGATAACTTGCTCAAATACAGCACTGACATCTGCTTTTTGGGCGATATTGCAGACAAAAGCTGCTGCTTTGCCGCCTGTGTCGCGAATCTCACGCACAACTTCTTCTGCCTGATTTGCGTTTATATCTAAAATATAAACAAAAGCCCCTTGCGCGGCAAATAGTGTAGCTATGTTTTTGCCAATTCCGCTACCTGCTCCTGTAACAATTACAGTTTTATTTGAAAAATTAAATATTGGTGTCATTTTTTAACGTATTATTAGCTTTATTTCCCCACAAATTTATTTATTTTTGCTGTTTATTTCAAACTAAATTTTAGTATTATCTGAATTTATTACAAAGATTTTATGAATGTGAAAGGTGTGGGTATATTATGCTTGCTGTTAAGTCTTGCCTGGTCAGTAGTTGCTGATGAGCTAAAAGTCAGTGGCGTTTATAATGGTATTAATTTGCATATTCAAAACCCACATAACGGGAGTAATAATTATTGTATATCTGCTATTTATCTGAATAATACGCAAATAAAAACACCTAATACTACATTGATTACCATTGATTTGGCGAGCTTAAAGATAGGCGATAAGGTGGAGATTAAAATTATACATAAAGAAAAATGTACGCCCAAAGTGCTAAACCCCAATGCTTTGCTCCCAAGAGGCGATTTTCATTTTGGAAAATTGAAGGTGGATATTGACGCGCTGTACTGGGAGGGGCGCGGCGAAAACGAAAATGGACAATATTATGTGGAGGTGTTTAAAAATAGCGCGTGGCTGGCAGAAAAAATTGTACCCGCGCAAGGCTCGAAGGGAATTAATAATTATACCGTGAAAATCAATCACTTGACAGGGCTGAATCAATACAAGATTAAATATGTAGATAGCTCTGGCAAAGCATATTTTTCTGATGAATTGGAGTTTACCTCCGACAAGGAAAAAATTTATTTTTATCCCAAAAATGTTTCTTCCACCATTTATTTTTCCAAAGTAGTCAAATATGAAGTCTTAGATGCGAGCCGCAAACCAATCCTCAAAGGAAGTGGGAGTGAGGTGGACTGTTCTGCCTTAGCGTCAGGCAATTACTTCGTTTTGTTTGAGAATCGCACTGAGTCTTTTTACAAGAAACCCAATTAATTGTCTTATTTACTTCTTTCTATCGTAAACCTGACCAAGTCGCGCAAAGAAGTTTTATAAACGGAATCTGGGAAATCTACCAAAATTTGTTCTGCTTCCTTATAATATCTGTGCATTACCTCGTTGGTGTATTCTATTCCCCCCGATTTTTTGACAAAATCAATCACTTCGGCTACTTTTTTGGGCTTTTCGCTTTCGTTTTTTACCAAATTAATAATATGTCTTTTTTCACTTTTGCTTGCTTTATTCAGCGCAAAAATCAAAGGAAGCGTCATTTTTTTCTCTTTGATGTCAATGCCTACGGGCTTGCCTATTTCCGCAGTTCCATAATCGAAAAGGTCGTCTTTGATTTGGAAAGCAATGCCAATCGTTTCGCCAAATCGCACCATTTTTTGGACAATTTCTGGCTCCACGCCTGATGAGCTTGCGCCTACACCACAGCAGGCGGCAATCAAAGTCGCCGTTTTGCGTCTGATAATTTCGAAATAAACATCTTCTGTAATGTCTAAAGTGCGTGATTTTTGGAACTGGAGTAGCTCGCCTTCACTCATTTCGCGAACGGCAGTGGACATGATTCTGAGCAACTCAAAATCGTTGTTATCAATCGAAAGTAATAAGCCTCTGGCAAGCAAAAAATCACCAGAAAGCACCGAAGCCTTGTTTCGCCAAAGGGCATTGATGGAAAAAAAGCCCCTGCGGTAGTGCGAATCATCTACCACGTCGTCGTGTAGAAGGGTCGCCGTATGCAACAGCTCTATCATTGCCGCGCCACGATAGGTAGCCTCTGTGATGCTTTTACACATTCCCGCAGCAAGGAAAACAAACATGGGGCGCATCTGCTTGCCTTTGCCTTGAATGGTATAGTTCATGATATTATCCAAGAGCCAGACATCAGTTTTGACGGACTCACGAAATTTTTTTTCAAGCCTATCATTTCTTGCGCGATGGGCGCTTGGATTTTTTCTAAGGAATTACTCATCTTTTTGCATTATTCATTAGACTTCTTGCGGAAGTAGCCTTTTTCCCTCTCAGCAGGAGAGGGGCAGGGGGTGAGGCAGATAAAAAATACTTTTGCGAGAAGTCTATTACAATATTAACAGCAAATTTCCAAATTATAAACCTCTCGACTGTTTTTTTAGGAAAATAGCTATAAATTTGTCTTTTCAATTTTTTAATAATATAAAATCTTAGTGTTTATGCCCAGAAGGAAAAGTACCAAAGTGCTACCTGCCAATGTGCAAACCGAATCTGATTCTTTCGTTCCTGTGATTGGAAAAGCAAAGGAAAAAATATTGACCAAGAACGAAGCAGAGTTCAACAAAAAAATAAAGCGCATAGAAAGTCTAAAAAAAGAAATCGGAAAAATCAAAGAGCAGTTGGAATATGCGCGCTTACTGGTCGTGAGTGATTTGTTTCCTTTGATGGGGACAGTCAAAGAAAAACAAAAAAAATACATTCATTTGCTTGATACTGCCTTCGAATCAGGTTTTTTTAAGAAAAAAGATGCAGAAACATTGATGGAGCATATTCTGGAGCTTTGCGAACACGTATTATCCAAGCCTGAATACGAAGATAGCGAACAAATAGCTGAGGACGAAGCGATTACAGAAATCCAGAAAAAATACGAGGCATTGCTCTACACTGAAGAAGAGAACGAAATGATTGACGGGGCAGCAAAGGAAATGATGAGCAAGATGCTGGGAATAGACATAGACCTTGACGAACTGCGAAAAGACCCCTCAGCGTATTTTGAAAAAAAACAACAAGAATTGGAGCAAGAGCAAATTGCCTTTGCGGAAAAGCAGGCAAACCGTAAAAAGAGCAAAAAACAAATAGAAAAAGAAGAAAAACTGGCAGAGGAGAAAAAAGTCCTCACCAAAGATATTCGCACGATTTACACGAGTTTGGCAAAGGAACTGCACCCTGATTTGGAGCAAGACGAGCAAGAACGTCAGCGCAAAACTGAAATGATGAAGCGCGTAACGGCGGCGTATGAGGCAAATGACCTATTCGAGTTGCTCAGGTTGCAACTGGAATACCAAATCCAGCACGAACGAATCGACGGACTGGTAGAGGAGCAGCTAAAACGCTATAACCAACTTTTGCAGGAACAAATCAAGGAATTGGAACACGAAAAATTTGGAATGATTGGCTATGGGAGTCCTTCGGGCATGATTTACCACAAATACTGCGCGCCAACTCCACAAGCCACGCAGCGAATTTTTAAACAGGAAAAGGCGGAACTCCAACACATAGTCGATAGTTTACAAGATTCCATCAATACGCACACTGACTATAAGATTCTCAAAGAGTTCCTCAAAGAAGTTCGCAAAGAATACAAGGAACGCGAAAAAGAATCTATTTTTGATGTTTTTATGGGCAGGTTTTAATAAATTGAGAGGGTATTGTTTTTTTGATTTTTAACTAAAAAACTCATGCTTACCAACGACGATATTTCAGACGCTTTCAAGCTCACTGCTTCCCTGATGGACTTGCATGGAGAAAATCCGTTCAAGGCAAAATCTTATGGCAGTGCCGTTTATCAAATAGAAAAATCAGAAGTCAATCTGGCAGAAAAGCCTAAGCATGAACTCATTAGCTTGGGAATTTCCGAAGGAATGGCAAGCAAAATCGTTGAGTTTGTCCAAACAGGGAGTTTTGCAGACCTGCAACAGTTAGTGGATAAAACTCCCAAAGGCGTACTTGAAATGCTCTCTATCAAGGGTTTGGGGGGCAAAAAAGTAAAAATGCTTTGGGACGAACTTCGTATAGAAAGCATACACGAACTCTTGGAGGCTTGTAACGCAGGCAAGGTCGCCCAAATCAAGGGTTTTGGAGAAAAAACGCAAGAAGCCATCATCAAGGACATCTCTTTTTGCAAGGCAAACGCCGACAAGATGCACTATGCTGATGCCGAATCCATTGCTTTCTTGCTGGAAATTGCCTTGAAAAACATAGATACGGTTGATAATGTGAGTCTTACAGGACAGTTTCGCAGGCGAATGGAAATCATAGACCAACTCCAACTGGTCGTTTCTGCCACCAATTTTGACACCGTTTTTCAGTTCCTAAACCAGCATAAAGACCTGATAGCCAATGACAAAGCGAGTAGCCCGTTTGCTTGGCGTGGTTTTTGGAAAAATGAGCAGGGCGCGGCTTCTCTCCAAGTAGAGGTCAAGTTTGCTGAACCACAAAGCTATGTAAATCAAGTCTTTGTCAATTCTGGTTCAGCAATCCACCTGACCAAAAATATGGCAGGGAAAAACCTATTACAAATCCTTAAAAAACAGCACTTTAACTCAGAACAAGAAATATATCAGACCGCAGGCTTGCCATACCTCGTCCCTGAGCTTCGCGAAGGCTCATTTGAGTTTGACCTGACAGAATCACCTAAGCTGCTGGAAATGAGTGATTTGAAAGGTTGCCTGCATAATCATTCTACGTACAGTGATGGCAAAAATACGCTACTGCAAATGACGCAAGCCTGTATCGCGATGAAGTTGGAATATTTTGGCATCTGCGACCACTCCCAGACCGCTTTTTATGCCAATGGACTCACAGAGGAACGGGTTTTTAAGCAACACGCAGAAATAGAGCAGTTAAATAAGCAATTAGCCCCATTCAAAATTCTAAAAGGTATAGAATCAGACATTTTGTCCGATGGAAGGCTGGATTATCCTGATGATATTTTAAAAACTTTTGACTTTATCGTAGCCTCTGTCCATTCTAACTTGAAAATGGACAAGGAAAAGGCAACCAATCGCTTGGTAAAGGCAATAGAAAATCCTTATACTTCCATTTTAGGACACCCCACAGGTCGCTTATTGCTCAGGCGTGAGGGCTATCCGCTTGATTTTCAAAAAATTATAGATGCTTGCGTAGCCAATAATGTGGTGATAGAAATTAATGCCAGCCCTTGGCGACTGGACTTGGACTGGCGATGGGTACACCATGCCATAGAAAAGGGCGCGCTATTGAGCATTAATCCTGATGCCCACGAAATAGATGGTTTGAAAGAGATGTATTATGGTGTTTTGGTCGCACGCAAGGGCGGCGCAACAGTTTCTAATATCTTGAATACCATGAGTTTACAAGAAATAGAACAATTCTTTAAAAGCAAAAACAAATAAAATGACCATCGCAATTTTTGCCTCTGGCACAGGAAGCAATGCCGTAAAAATCATCGAACATTTCAAAGATAAACCTTCCTACAAGTTTTTGGTGCTTTCCAATAAAAAAGATGCCCCCGTCTTAGAAAAAGCGAAAAACTTAGGCATACAAACCTATACTTTTGGGAGGAAAGATTTTTATGAAAATGAAACGGTTTTGGCTTTTTTGAAAGCTGAAAATGTGGGTTTCATAGTGCTTGCAGGCTTTTTGTGGTTGATTCCCGCTAATATTATCCAGCAGTTTCCGAATAGCATCATCAACCTGCACCCTGCGCTATTGCCGCTATTTGGCGGACAGGGAATGTTTGGCGCACGCGTGCATGAGGCGGTGATTGCGTCAGGAGCGCAGGAAAGTGGAATTACGATTCATTATGTAAGCGAAAAATATGATGAAGGACAGGTGATTTTTCAGGCAAAGTGTAGTGTAAGTGAGGGAGAAACTCCTGAAAGTTTGGCGCAAAAAATTCATGGATTAGAACACCAATATCTGCCTCTTATCGTAGAAAAATTGGTAAAAAATGGGTAAAAGTTAATTTTAGATTTGAAAAATCATATTTTAACACTTGGCACTATTTTAGCAATAATATTCACAAATTAAATTACCCTTTAATTATGAAATTTTACTTAACAAGTGCGTTCCTTCTATTTTTTGTGCTGATTACTGGCGTTTCTTTCGCCCAAGATGAAGTAATTGGCATTGCAAAAGTTGCGTTAAAATCAGGCAACTCTAAGGATTTGAGCAAGTTTTTTCCAAATACAGTAGAGCTAAAAATCAGTGATGATGAGGTAGATGCTACCAACAATAATTATAGCAAAACACAGGCTGAGTATGTCTTGAAGGGCTTTTTCAAGGACAATCCGCCACAAGATTTTATCTATGTGCATCAAGGGACTTCCAAAGAAGGCATGAAATACGCCATCGGGAAATATACGTACAGGGACAGTGCAGGGAAAATAGCAGGTACTTTTAGGGTTTTTCTCAAGCTGAAGCAGTACGAAGGAAGCTATTTGATTGATGAGATTGATTTTAGTAAAGAAAATAATTAATTGCGTTTGTATATCAAAAAACACTTGTCAAAATTAATTTGGCAAGTGTTTTTTGTTTTTTAGCCAGATTTCTTACAAATTTCCTTTTTTCAACTCCTCCGCGGCATAGTTTGCGGCACGCGCCGTCAAAGCCATAAAAGTCAGCGAGGGGTTTTGTGTTCCTGTGGAGGTCATGCAAGCCCCGTCGGTGATAAATACATTTTTGCAATGATGCAACTGATTCCACTTGTTAAGCAAGGAAGTATTGGGGTCTTTGCCCATACGCACGCCCCCCATTTCGTGAATATCAAGTCCTGGAGCCTGTCCAGAGTCATTTGTTTTGATGTTTTTAGCACCTGCTTTTTCCAGCATTGCCGTTCCTTGCTCAAAAAAATCCTTGATTAGTTTTTCGTCGTTTTCATCATACCCCACCGAAGTAATGAGTAGAGGAATACCCCATTGGTCTTTTTGGTCTGTGCTGAGGCGGACGTGATTGGTTTCTTTGGGGAGAGTTTCGCCTTGCATCATCATATAGATACTCCATTCGCCAAAACCAGAAAGGCTATCTTTCCACTGTCCTCCAAATCCTTCTTTCCAATTCCCACTCTCCCAATCTGCGCCCCTACTTGCTGTAAATGCGACCAAATAGCCACGTTTGAAATCCATTTCTTGCTTGCGGACATTGCGGAAGGAAGGCATGATGCACATGGTAGGACGACGACCATACTCTATGCTGTCCTCAAAGCCTTCATAACTTGCTGAAATAGAGCCTCTATAATTGTGAAAAGCGATATACTTGCCTAATAATCCATTGTCGTTACCCAAGCCATTGGGGAAGCGATTTGAGGTAGAGTTTAGCAAAACTAAGTTCGTATTGAGGCAGGCGGCATTGACAAAAATAATTTTTGCAAAGTATTCCGTTGATTCTTTGGTATTTGCATCAATGACGCGCACGCCTGCTGCTTTGCCCTTTTTTTCGTCATAAATAATGGAATGAACAACGGCATCAGGACGAATGGTGAGGTTTCCTGTTTTTTCAGCAAAAGGTAAAGTAGAAGAATTTGAGCTAAAATACGCGCCATAAGGACAGCCACGATAGCATAGGTGTCGCGCCATGCACTGCCCGCGACCGTTTTGGAGGTGGATTTCCTGTGGCTTGGTCAGGTGCGCGCAACGCCCAATAATCACAGGGCGGTCTTTGTAATTGCCCATGATGCTTTTTTGTAATTCTTTTTCCACACAATTCATCTCAAAAGGGGGCAAAAACTCGCCATCTGGCAGATTTTCGAGTCCATCTTTATTGCCTGCAATGCCTGCAAACTTTTCTACATGACTGTACCAAGGAGCTAAATCATCATAATTAATCGCCCAAGGCACTGCATAGCCATCGCGTTCGGGGGCTTCGAAATCAAACTTACTCCAACGCTGCACTTGTCTTGCCCAAATCAATGATTTTCCGCCCACCTGATAACCCCGAATCCAGTCAAAAGGCTTTTCTTGGAGATAAGGGTGTTCCTCATCTTTGACAAAAAATTGTTGTGTAGCCGTATCAACTGCGTAACATTTATCCAAAATTGGATTTTCCGTTTTAAATTTGTCAGAAACCTGCCCGCGATTTTCCAGCTCCCAAGGGTGTTTCATGGCAGTAGGGTAATCGTCGCGGTGTTTCACCATGCGCCCGCGTTCCAGCACTAAGGTTTTCAAACCCTTATCACAAAGCTCCTTAGCCGCCCAGCCACCACTGATGCCCGACCCAATTACGATAGCATCAAAAGTTATATTTTGTCTTGCATTTCCCATATTTACTTATTTTTTTGTCTTTTTATATTATTTTGGGGGGAGATAGCTGTTGGATTCGAAACCAATTTGTGCTAAACTCCTTGCATTGAGATAAAAATCAGCAAGTTGCTTCAAAACACCAAGGCAAAAATATTTCTCAACCATTCTCCAAACTTTCAAACTCCATCATCACTTCCAAATCAGGATATTTTTCCTTCAATTTTTGTAAGATTTCTATGCACCTTGCCTTGTCTTGAATCGCATTAGTCGCCAGTATATCATTGAAAATGAGCATTATCCAAGCAGCAGTAGGCTCAGATTTGAGGGCTTCTTTTTCCAAGAAACTAAAAATGCGGTCTTTGGCAGTTCTTGCTTTGTTTACCCTTGTCAGCACCGAACGGAAATAAAACGACAAGGTTTTTAGCCTCTCTAAGTCATCAGAAGCAAAGCGTTCCAAGTAATTGGTGGCGAAAAGTTGCATATTCACGCTGGGGTGCTGGCTGAGTTTGCTGAGGTAAGTTTTACCGTCTTCCTCTTGAAAAAATCTGGTTATCAGCTCTTTACCAAATGCTTCTACTTCTGGGCGCACCGAATCGGCGACACTCACCAAGCTATCTATGTCCCAATCTTGCTCCCTGAAATTTGTTCTAAAAAAGTCCATTGCCGCCAAGCGTACCTCGTCCCATCTGGCATCAAGCAGGCGAATTGCCTCTTCCCTTTCATAGCGAATACGCAAGATGTTTTTGTTGTAAAAGTCTAAGCACCAGTGCCTTATCGCCAACAATTCGTGATTCCCAAGCGCGACCACCTGACGAATAGAAATATCCGCAGGATTGATGTGATTTTGTAAAATATGAAAACCAATAAACTGCCCTTGTCGGTAGTTGCCATAAATGAGTTTGAGGCTGGTTTTCAGGCTGATATGTGCCAAATAATTTTTCAAATCTATGAGTACAAAAACAGAAATGTCTAAGTGCGAATTTTCGTAAGTTTCCTTTCTCATAGAGGCAACTATCATAAAATCAGTTAATTGCTTTGCAAAATCTATGCTTTTATCAATTAGTTTTTTGCTTATATTTTTTGCCTCACTTCTGATATTTTCGTGGGGAGAAGTCAGCATCTGCGCCAATAATTCCGCCGCTTGTAATAATTTTTCTTCAGGATATTGGGCAAAAATTGTCATTCCATTTTTACGCATTGCCTCCAAGTTACTCACAAAAAATCCATTGAGAATAGAAAATGGAATCTCATCTGCGGCAATATTTCGTAGTTTCATCACCAAAATTTCACTTGCCAGCACGTGATTTTGTTCCAAAGTCGAAGTCAATAATTCTTCTATCATTTTCCATGAAACTGATGCCAAAAGTTGTGGCGCAATTTGCAATAAAATGGCAATGGCATCAGCTACTTTTTCGTTGTTTTCAGGCGTATTTTCCTGAATAGCAAGCATTTCCAAGATAGATTTACCCACAATTACTTTTTGTATTTCCTCTGTAAATTGGACTTTTGCCAAAAAGTTTTTTGCCCAAATCCTTACGTCTTTATAGGAATTAAAAATCAGATGTGTAACAAAATTGCTTTCGCTGACAAAACTTTGAGGCTCTTTTTCAATCAATTCCTGCGCCAACTGTCTTGCTTCGGCGAGTTTTGTCCCCAAAAGAAACAAAATGAACTTTCTATCTGTTTTTTCGGTCAATCGTTTTTTGGCAATTTCCAACCCAAACCAAGCAGGAATTTGAGCATCAGAAGAAAGCAAGCGAATGACCATTTCTTCGTCTATTTTATCCTCAATAAGCTGATAATCAGCATGATTTCTTAGATTTTTATAGGCAAACTCATGGATGATGGCTAAATGTGCCTGCAACAATAACTGCAAATAAGCCTGTGGCATTTTATCCCAATGTTCGGGGAAAAGTTCCTGTCTTTCAGGGACAATTTGCCCTTGTTCGTTCACTTTTTTGTCATTATTATTGCTGGGCGTAGCCGAAATAGAGCCAAATAAATTTTTGACCCAAGACAGTGCCGTTGAAATAATAGAAGTTGTATTTTCCTGATTTTCAGTGGCTTCACTCGCGCTATAACGCCAACTATCCGTCAAGACAACTTTGGTTTCTTTCATTCTGCATACTGCGCCGTTCAAATCCATCACCATATTGGGATTATTTCCAAAAAGAATTTGATTGAGTAAAACGCATTTTGCCAACGCAGGAAATTCTATGATGGTGTGCCTATATTTCTGTAATAATCTGTCGTATTCCGAATACCCACTCGAACGGCTATACGGCGCAGTATAGTCCTCGTTTTTGTATTGTAAAAGAATCGCTGTCGCAAACTTGACATAGCTAAGTGCATCTCTGTCAGCTATTTGCCTCAGATTTCTGCCGATTCGCCTTTGGAAGTAGAGCTTAGTTTTATCTGAAAAAGCGATGCGGGAATCTCTCTTTTTTAGCTCTTTTTTGATATGAACGGTTTGATTGAGAGCTGGAATATACTTTTTGAAATAATAATCACCATAATCGTCATCTTCGCCACTGCTCGCTGATACGCCCTTATACATTTCAGGTGTTTTCTCGAATTGGTACGCCAATACGCCCAAAATTTGGGCATCATCTCGGAGTTCTGCCGTTTTGAAAATAGACCTAATGTGCTTAAAATGAGGCGGTCGCAGGGCTATTTCAGACAAAGTTGCTGCCACCGTTTTTTGTACCAAAGGAAATTCAGTAGCTATTGCATACAAGTTTTCCAAAAAATTGTATTCTGTTTGCTTTTCCTCCAATCTTTCAGAAACGCATTTTTTGAGTGCATCTATTTGATTATTAACAACATATTGCTTAATTTCTTCAGGTAGTTTTTCTATCAAGCTGCCTAAAAACTTATTTTTTTCTTCTTCTTTTAATGCTCTCAAAAGCCCTTCGCTTGCTATTTTACGCACATTGGCTGGGTATTTCGAATTGGAAAAATAGGCTTGGAAAGTAGGAATTGCTCGCTGGTCGGTGCATCGAGCCAATGCCCAAAGAATGGAATAACGCTGTAAATCATTGCCTTTTTCCACCAACTTGATGAGGTAAGGCACTGCTTCTGCAAATTTGATTTGACCTACGCGCCACGCCACCCTGCTGGTTGTCCAAACTGTTTTGAAGGTATTTACGCCATCTATCGCATTTTGGAGGCGTTGTAGGATAGCTCCTTCTACGGTATTTGGCGCGGTACTGGTCAGGACAGGCAAAACCTGAAACATCTCAGCCTCAGACTGATAGCCCCCTTTGCGCTTTTCCGCAGTCAGTGCCTCAAAAACTTTTTCGGCGGTATCTCTGTCCACAGGGGTAGGCGTTTTTGTGCCTTCTTTGAGCGCGCTTCCCCGCTTCCCATAGCGAAAATTGACCACAAACTGATTGCTACCCACCTCGCAAAGGTCAATTTCATACGCCTTGTCAGAGTTTCCTTCTTTGAAAAAAAGTTTGTTTTGTTGTATGAGTTTCATATTTTTCAGTTTTTTTTAGTTTGGTTCAAGCCACAGGCTTGTAATTATTTGAGGTTCAAGGCAGAGCCTTAAACCAGTTTCTTCTGTTACAAGACTGTGCCTTGTAACAGTATATTTCATAAGCCTGTAACTTATGTATTTTCAAACCAGAGGCTTGCTACGCCTTGGGGTTCAAGGCAAACTCTTAAACCAGCTTTTCTTCTGTTACAAGGCTCTGCCTTGTAACAGTATATTTCATAAGCCTGTAACTTATGTATTTTCAAACCAGAGGCTTGCTACGCTTTGGGGTTCAAGGCAGAGCCTTAAACCAGCTTTTCTTCTGGTACAAGGCTTCTGTCTTGTAACAGTATATTTCATAAGCCTGTAGCTTATGTATTTTCAAACCAGAGGCTTGCTACGCTTTGGGGTTCAAGGCAGAGCCTTAAACCAGCTTTTCTTCTGTTACAAGGCTTCTGTCTTGTAACAGAATATTTCATAAGCCTGTAGCTTATGTATTTTCAAGCCAGAGGCTTGCTACGTTTTGGGTTCAAGGCAAAGTCTTAAACCAGCTTTTCTTCTGGTACAAGGCTCTGCCTTGTACCTAAAATGTTGTAAGCCTTTGGCTTACAAAAGCAAAACCACTACAATTCATCTACTTTCAATGGACTTAATGCACTTGCACTGCTATAAAGCCACTCGTAAGGCTCATTTACAAAGCCTGCAAGCACAGGGTTATTGTGAATATAGTCTATTTTTTGTTCCATCATTTCAAAAGAAGTCAGTGCCACAGGATAAAAGCCATTTTGCCAAAACTGATATATTTCATTTAACGGATTGTATTTGCCACGCATACGAAAAGTCCTTAGAAGCCACTCTTTACGGCTTTCTTGTGGGTTATTCTCGATTTGTCTAATGATTTCTTTTGCTGTAAAATTTTTAAAATCTCTTACTATATCACTCAAATTTGTACCATCTGTTTGTACGACTAAGTGCAAGTGATTGGTCATCAGTACATACGCGAAGATGCTCATTTTCTTGTTCTTACGACAAAACTCTAAGGACTTGATAATCGTTTCTTTGTACTCTACTCTGGTAAATACATCTAACCAATCCACTACGGTCATGGTAATAAAATTGGCTTCGGTAGAATAAGCAGTTCTTCGCATAGTTTTCTGTATTTTATATTTAGACTATTGCAAGCCAAAGGCTTGCTACGCTTTGGGTTCAAGGCAGAGCCTTAAACCAGCTTTTCTTCTGGTACAAAAGCCTTGTACCTATATATTTCGTAAGCCTTTGGCTTACATAAAGCAAAATAAGTCTTGTAATTATTTGGGGTTCAAGGCATAGCCTTAAATCAATTTAGATTTTCTTTTTTTCTACGTTTAATATACTTAATATCTTTTTGCATACCAAAGCATTAATATCTAAATCTTTTATAGCTATAATCCTATCCTTGATTTTGTGCTTTTCTTCATCAGTTAATGATTTTAAATCAAAGGCGTTGTTAAAATTTTCTTCTGTTAATTTGTTAGCTAAATCATTCTTTAACTCTTCAATTAAATTAAACTCATAAGAATAAAAAGTATCAATCTGAAATTTAAAAACTTCATGTAAACTCAACAAATTATCTAAAGAACGGCTTTTATCAGCTATTTTTATTAGGCTCAATTTTGCATTGATGGGAAGTTCTGTGGATGAAAAAAGTTTACAAATTGATTTGAAATCTAAAAGTAATTCCCAACTTAAATGTTCAAAATTTTTCTCTATCTTTTTTCCATGTGCCACTCTATTTCTTATTATTGGAAATACAAAAGCAAAGTATTCATAATAACTATCATCTAAAAAATCTTTTT
Organism: Cytophagales bacterium; assembly: GCA_013298985.1. Classification (GTDB taxonomy): domain Bacteria; phylum Bacteroidota; class Bacteroidia; order Cytophagales; family Thermoflexibacteraceae; genus Thermoflexibacter. The sequence continues at coordinate 20,207 of JAAFJS010000012.1, read as the reverse complement.
TTCTAAGTATTTCCACTTTATCCGTAATAGATGATGTAAATAAATCTGATTCTTTTAAGTCAAATTCTAAGCACAAATCATAAACTAATCCTTCAATTTGGAGTGGCATTATGTTACAAAAAAGTTCTAATGTACCATCTGAAAGTAATTGCAAAACTTGCTCAATAAAATCCTTTCTCTCACTCAATCTGTGGTGACATTTTAAAAGCAATTTCACATCATTAATTAAGTCAATTAAATCTACTTGCTTCTTATACTCATCCCAAAAAATATCATCTCCTTTTTCTTTATATAATTGTATTAATCCAATGAAATTGTGTAAACTATGTTCAGCTAATTTATGGAACAGTCCTGATGACAAGTATTCTTTTTTATAAGTTTCTGGGAAGTAATGATAATGATACATTCCCCAATCAAATATATTTAGAAGGATAGGTTTGTATTTATTTTTTTTAACACTAATCTCTAATTTATCTTTAACAAATTGTAAGATTTGCTCTTTTGCATTTTCAAGTTTCTTTAAATAATGTTTTAAAAGACTCTCTTTATAACGCTTACCTTCTTTTACCTCTTTTAACTGCTCTAATTCAGAGTTATACTTTTGAATTGTACAATTTATATCTTCAATATCTTTTGATATTAAGCTAATAATGGAGTCATTTTTATCATTGGGAACAATACAAAAAAAATTTTCGCATATATATAGGTAAAAAATTCCTTCTTTTGTGGGAATTAAATCTTTCATACCCTCCTCAAATAACTTTGTTTCGCCAAAAAAATCTATGTGCAAATTCTTTATGCTTTCAAAATCATAATCAATATCTTGATTAGTCAAATTTTTGAAAAATTCAATTGTTGTAGTTTTAAGGTCTGTATCTAAAATATCATACTTTTCTTTTACCTTATCAATTGCACTAATTATAAATTCAGTTGTGATACTTTTATATATCATAAATTTAAAATTCTTCTTTATAATTTACTTATGTATTTTTCAAGCCACAGGCTTATAATTATTTGAGGTTCAAGGCACAGCCTTAAACCAGTAAAAAATCCAGTTTTTACTTTTCAAATACGTCCCACCATTCATTTCCAGCTTTGTCGCCCTTTTTGATAGGCGGTGCTGGTTTTTCAGTCCCTTTTTCGTATGTTTTCACACGAAAAACTGTTTCATTATCGTCTTTCTCCTCTTTGTGCGGAAATTTTGCCAATAATTCCTTGATTTTGTCTTTGAAAATTTTGCCTTTTTCGGGATTGACCATGCTGATAAAGTTGGCGTAGCCAGTGATGCTACTGACGATATTTTCGGAATTTCCCCACTTTTTGCCTGCCCAGCCCGTTTGTTCTATTTGGTGAAGCAATGCCCTAAATTTGCGAATGGTATCTCTGTCTATGTTGGGTTTTTCATTGACGATGATGCCTGTAACTTTCTTTTGTGCGCCATTTCGCATGACGTGAGTTTTGTCAGGGTGAAGTGTAAAGTCCTCACTTTCAACTATTTTTTTTATAAAACAAAGCAAAAGATTGCTATTTTTTTCATCAGCTATAGGGGCAGAAAAAGTCAAATCATCTGCATAGCGCGTATAGGAAAAGCCAAACTTTTGTGCCAAGCCTTTCAAGCGCAAGTCCATTTTGTGGCAAATCAGCGTGGTAATTGCAGGACTGGCTGGCGAGCCTTGTGGTAAGAATCTGTCACCCTTTTGTGCATAAAAAATTTGCCCATCTACATTGATTTTGTCGACTTCTGCCTGCGTACAAAGTAGCGCAAAAACAGTTGAAATCTGCTCAGAATACCCCAATTTGCAGAACATTCCTTTTACTCTTTTGTACGAAATAGAGGGAAAAAAGTCTTTCAAGTCGAGATTGATGACTACGGCTTGCTTCAAATGGGCTTCGGCGTTGGTCTTGATAGAACGCTTTGGCACAAAGCCATGCACCACATTTTGGGGAGTAATTTTGTAAAGAATTTCATTTAAAATCCAGTTTTGCACTTTTTTGAGTTGCTTTTTGGGCGCAGAAATAAGGCGAGTGCCACCTGATTTTTTGGGGATACTGAAATAATTGTAGTGGCAGATGGTACTTACTTTGCGATGGAACGCCAAGAAGCGTATTTGGGAAAGCGTCAGTTCCATTTTTGCTGCCAAAACGTTGATATTTTCGAAGTAAGGAAGCTGTTTTTTTTCCAGTAATGCTTGATTTGACTCTTTCAAATTCAGTCCTTTGGAAATTTCTTTGCCCAAATAAGTAATATTTTGGGCTTGGCTTTCTATCCACTGGGCGGCTTTTTGCTTGCTTTTCTCCTCATTTTTGCGCTTGGTTTCTGCTTGTTTTTCTTTGGAGGCTTTGAGCTTGGCGGCACGCATTTCTTTGAGCATAGCCTCTCTGCTGTCGTACTTGCGCTGTTTTTCCAGTAGTTCGTTGAGTTCTTTTTGGAGGCTTGCTTCCTGCTGAATAAGGAGTTCGGAAACGGTAGGTTGGGGCGTATTTTCCCAAAACCCAGACGTTTCATTTCCTCTAAAATGTAGGCATCTTTGGAGGTTTCTCGAATCCTATCGTATAATTGCTGACGAGTGAGCTGTGCTGCCATGAGAAGTTTTTTGTGTTTTATTGTTTATTTCCTTCCAAAGTATAAAAATTGTGATGCGTTTTTATAGGATTGGGTTTGTAGTTTTTTAAGATTAAAAAAGCCCTATAAATGACTGATTTATAGGGCGGTAGATTTAAAACAACTTCGTATTTTCTAAGGACTATACCTATCAACTCCAGAAGAACCACTACCTATGCATATTTAAACGCAAGGCGTTTAAACTGTAAATGTGCATAGGTAGTGAGTTCTTCATCATAAAGATAGTGTGTAGTGAAGTATGTAAAAGCTAATCACATGAATGACGAAACATCATTCCTCCTTTGCAGGAAGCAAGGTATTTTAAATCATTAAGCAAAGATAAAAATAATAAATAATAAATACAAATAATTATTAAGATATTTTATAAAATTAAAAAAATAAGATTTGATTATATTTTTTCATAAATGAGATGGATTTTGGGGCATAAAAAAAGATGACATTTTTATCAAATGTCATCTTTTACATTAAAAAAATTATCCTTTAAAGCCTGTTACTGACCAACAGTAAAGCGATAAAAGAAAGGAGAACGATAGTACAAGCCCCCCAAAATATTTTGGTCAGAGTTACTCAAAGTAAAAGACTTGCCAGTAGAAAGTTTCATCACTGCTTGCATCTCGAACTGGTCTGTAGCAGACACATCTGCGGCTGTTAAACCTAATACTCTCATCAACTCAGTGGCTGTGATGGTCATTTTGCCTCTTGGGTACTGCGTAAGAGGGTCAGGCGAAAAAGAAGACGCTGGTATGCTTGTAAATGCTCTGTAAGTAGTTACGGACTTATCTCCATTGGCAGGGGTTCTATCTAAAAACCTTGCTGTCAAATCATAAGAGGTAAATAAACTTCCTTTCTGAGCATCTACTGCCTCCAATGCAAACTCAGTTTGTGCGGAGGATAAAGCCGCTTTGGAAAAGGTAAGTGTTCCAAAAGGCCAAGGAGTCAAATGACGCATATAAGCCCCTGTTTCGAGGTTAAAAATATCTAATTGCTCTATCATCTCTGTCTTACAAGCACCTGTAAGAAGACTAATAGACAACGCTAAAAAAAGTATTTTTATGTATTTCATAATTAAAATCAATTTAAAGTGAAGAATTAATGATTATTACCCGTAATAGTATTTCTGTTCTTCATTTATTATTGTCTTTCTTGCTATTTTTACACATTGAAATTTTAAATAAATGAAGAACAAGAAATAAATGAAAAATTATTTTGTCAGCCCTGCAGGGTTTTTATCCCAAAATACAGGTTGGTCTATGCTCGTTTTTTGCTTTGCATTAGAATTACGAGTAGCAAAAACATCAGGATACAATAGAGAACGAACAAATGAGCCTGGATTTAAGTCTAAAGCAGGTTGCATATTGGCAGGCTTCCCAGTGCGGCGATATAGATTATATGCCTCTACACCGTTGCCATGGAGTGCCAACCAGTATTCTCGCCCTATCACGTCCAGCTTTGCATCATCAGTGGCTGCTGCATCATAAATATCTAAGACTCTGGTAACGTATCTATTTACCTCATTGTCCCAGTTGATGTTCTGTGCTGTTTCGAAAGTTGTGATTGTTCCGCTTTCTATGGTACTTAATGAAAAACTTCTTACATCTGCCATAGATTTGCGAATAGCCGCCTCTAAGTAGGCTCTTGGGTTACCTGTAGTTTTTAACACCAAAGCAGACTCTGCTAACATAAAATCTACAAAAGAAGACATCATAATAGGGTGGATACCAGCTCCTTGTGCGCCTGCTATTTGTGCTACTGCCTGCCCCAAATTGTTGTCATAACGACCACCCGCAGGATATACTCCCCAAGCAGTGCGACGCAAGCCATCTGGTGGGATACCTTCGTTGCTTAGGTGGTCTCTGCCCCAATAGCCCAAAGAGGCTATAGAACCAAAGCAGAAAGGCATATTCGCAGGATAATGTGCTGGTGCTTGGTTGGTGATACAACGCAATTCATTCACATCTGAGGTATTTCTAAGCACTTGGCGGTAAGTGTAGTAGCGAATACGTGGGTCAGGGAATCCCTTAGAATCTTGCAAAGACCACATATAGAAATTTGACTGGTAGTCCCCACCACCAGTAGGAGAATACTGACCTGCATAGCGAGGGTGGCGACTGTCTGGATTTGACAAGTTAGCACCAAACTTAAAGGTAAAGTTCTGTGCGCCATTGCTTATCAATCTATTTGTCGCTATCAAGCTATTGATGGTTGCCGCCGCGTTAGTATCCACCATACGGCGAGCCAACACCAATTTCAACTTGATGGTATTTGCAGCTCTAATCCAGTTGTCCTTGTTAGAACGATAGAAATAATCATTTGTAGGATTCGCCCTGGAAGTGGCATTAAAGTTTTCAACTGCCTTGTCTAAGTCTGCTATAGCTGCTGTGTAAACGGCTGCACCGTCATCTACTTTGGGGTTAAAGTTGTTGGCATCTAATGCTTCAGAAAAAGGAATTTCATTAAAATAATCTACCATGGTAGCCAGTACATACGCCCGAATAACGCGAGCAATCCCTGCATGAACAAACTGCTCATTTCTTTCTACAATGGGCAACAAAGTCTTGATGTCTATCAAGATATTGAAATAAGCATTATTCCAAAGTCCATTTCCAGCAGGAGAACCATAAGCTGGCACATAACCTGCCGAACCCTGATTGAGCATACGAGTTAAGCGCATACCTGGGTCACTTGCCTGATTAAAAAAGCCAGAAAAATTTAATTCTATGGCATTGAGCAAAAAATTAGGGTCTGTATTATTTGGCGTAACTACGTTAGGGCTGTCTAATAAGTCCAGCTTGCATGAGTTCATTAGCAAAATGCCAATGACCAAAGAAAATATTTTTATATATTTCATCATAAGAAAATTATTGTTAAAGTTTGACCATCAATTATTACAAAGTTGTTTTGTTACAAATACTTTGTACTAAATTTTGAATGAAATTAGAAAGTGAATTTCAAAGTGCCACCCCATCTACGAGAGGCAGGACCTGTCAAGAATTCAAAGCCAAGACCATTACCTACCCCAAGACCCAAGTTGTCTGTATCCAATCTCAAATACTTAGGAATGTTTAAGGCTCTGTACCAGATGTTATTTCCTTGCAAAGAGAGAGAAATTCTTTTGAATGGCGTTTTTGCTACCAAACTCTTTGGGAAGCTATAAGACAAGGAAATCTCTCTGATACGAATAGTAGAACCATCAAAAATACGACCTTGGTCTGCAAAAAAGTAATAGTTACTAAAAAATGCGGAAGCCGCTGAAACTTGGATATCATTAGGAGTGCCATCTTGCCTCACGCCAGGGAAAATGAATGAGTTATTTCTATCAAGACCTGCGTCGGTATCTTTGGTGTTTCCACGACCTAACAAAGCACCTGCTGTACTGGAATATAGCACGCCTCCATGACGATATTCTGCCATAATATTTAAGCTAAAGTCCTTATAGGTAAAAGTATTAATCCAAGAGCTATTGAAGGCAGGATTAGGATTGCCCAATTCGGTAATGCCTGGTGCCTGCACCAAGTTCCCTATACCATCTACAATGAATTTACCTTCTGCATTGCGCTGAAAGAAAGAACCTTTGATGACGTTAAAAGGTCTGCCAGCAATCGCATAGTTACCCAACGCATTACCAAAGCCTGCTGATACTGGTCCACCAGAGTTAGGGCTTGCTACCTGAACTTCTTTGAGGTTATCAGCCAGTTCTACCACCAGAGGCACGTTGCGGCTGTAGTTCAGCACTGTTTCCCAAGAGAAATTTTCACTTCTGAAAGGAGTGGCTGTAATTGCCAATTCTATACCTGAGTTACGCAATTTACCAATGTTGATAAAAGTATTTGAATAACCAGTAGAAGGGTCAAGTGGACTTGCTGTAATCAGATTGGTAGTTTCTCTTTGATAAAGTGTGAAGTCAAAGCCAATTTTATTATTGAGAATTTTGCCCTCTACCCCAAATTCGTATTCTCTTACTAACTCAGGCTTTAAGTTTGGATTACCTAATGTATTCGCTACGGTATGTGTTTGAGTTACACTGCCTCCACCATCTAAAAATGCTCTTGGATTTTGGGTTAAGATATTTCTTGTGTTGTATGGAGAAGGGAAACCAGCAGAAGTACCTATACCAGCCCTGATTTTGAGATAATTCAAAAAGTTAGATTGCATTCCTTCAAAGGCTGTGGTAGGAATGAATGACACACTGGCAGAAGGGTAGAGAATACGACGATTCTCTAACTCTACAGTAGATGTCCAGTCATTTCTTGCGGCAATATTAGCAAACAAATAGTTTTTGTAATCTGCTGTAACTTCACCATAAACCCCCATTCTTGTTTGTTCTTCCGTAAAGCTATTTGCAGCAGTAGCAATGAAGTTATTGTGCCTCATCAAGCCAAAAGTTAGTTGCTGCTCACTTGATATGCCTTGCTCATCATACCTGTCATTTCGCATATTTCCCCCTAACTTAGCCGCCAAGGTAAAACCTTCATTGATTTGTTTGGAGTAAGAAAAGATGACATCATGATTCCAGATAGTATTGGTAATATCGCGTGTGAAGTAAGCACCATTAACGAAAGCAATACCACCTTTGTTTAGCTGGAACTCTTGCTTTTCGTTATAAGTATCCAAGCCTACTCTATACGTAAGAGAAGCATTTTCCGCCAAATCCACAATCACAGAATTAGAGGTAAAAAAGCGATTTACATAACTTGGCGTTTTGTAATTTTTCAAAATCCAACGTGGATTAGGAATATCATTACCACTCCTAAAATAGACGCTTCGTCCATCTACTGGGCTTTCAAACGGGAAATTAGTCAAATCCACACTTCTTGGTGTGTACATCACGTTTGCCAATACAGAAGGGAAGTCATTGGCATTATTTCCTTGACCAGCACTCAATGGAGGAGTCTGCAAGTCCGTATTAGTATAGTTAAAAGAAGTCGTTACAGTTACCCCTTTGATGACCTGCGCCCTTGCACCCAAACCCAAGGTCAATCTTTTCAAATCATTATTTGGAATATAACCTTGCTCACGATTGTAGCCTACGGATATATTGTAACTTGCAGAAGAATTTCCCCCTGACATATTAAGTGTAGTATTACTTACTATGCCTGTGCGGAAGAAATCTTTTACGTTGTTATTGTATGCTTTCAACTCATACGGATTATTTGTTACGTAATCAGTAAAAGCATTCAACAATTCTGGATTTTGCAAAGAAGCATACGGGTGTCTAAATGCAGGCGCACTATTGGTCGGATTAAATAACCTGTCTGGACCCAGCTCATCTCCAAATCGAGGACCCCAGTTACTAAAGAAAAACCCTGGTGCCTGTTGGAAACCACCTGCGTAGGTGTTCTGATACTCAGGAAGAATGGCGTTATTACCAAATATGGATTGTGTCAAAGAAATTTCCGCAGGTTTGTTTTTTGCATTTGAGTTTTTAGTAGTAATCAAAATTACCCCATTACGTCCTTGGTCACCGTATAATACAGATGCCGCCAAACCCTTCAATACGTTTACACTCTCAATGTTATTGGGGTCTATGTCCAAGAAGCGGCTGGAGGCAGTCTGACCACCACCAGTAAAGCCACCTCTTGAATTAGTAGCAGAGTTAAAAGGTACACCATCTACCACAAATAGAGGCTGTACAGAGCCTGTAATCGTAGAATAACCACGAATCGTGATGTTTGTACCAGTACCAGACACACCAGAAGTTTGTGTGATATTTACCCCTGCGATTTTGCCTTGGAGTACGCGACCTACGTCAGTCAAAGGACGGTCTTCGATACCACTTTTATCAACAGTGGCAACCGCATACCCTAACGCACGCTTCTCACGCACGATACCTTGTGCGGTTACAATCACCTCACTCAACTGCTTCGTATCAGGAGCTAAGGCTAAATCGATATTAGTCTGATTGCCAATTTCTACCTCTTGTGATATAAACCCCACAAAAGAGAACAGCAACTTGGTCGTACCCGCAGGCACAACGAGCTTGTACTTGCCCTGCACGTCAGTGATGACCCCCGCAGTAGTGCCTTTTGCCACTACGTTTACACCAGGCAGACCACCCTTGTCTTCACTCGAAGTGACCGTACCCGAAATAGTACGGTCTTGGGCAAACAAACAAGCCATTAGGAATATGCTAAATATTCCTGTTAGTAAGAGTTGTTTCATTTTTTAATAATTAATAGTTTGAAAATCAGTACGTTTTGATAATAAATGAAAAAGGTAATAACTATAAACAGTTACTTTCCATAAGCTGATAATAAAGAAAAATTATTTTGAAAGTTAGTTTAATTAATTGTCGGTCAAAAAAATGCGATTAGGGTAAAAAACACCCTAAGTAGCGAAATGTGTTGTAAAAATTATGCGTAGTTAATTTAGTAAATTCACAAGTTAAATTCAGTAACAAAATCATAATAAAAATGTAACTGAAACACAATCATACTCTTATTTTTGTTAAAAAAATTCGCTTGCAAGTTAATATTTCTTAACATAAACTTCAAAATATTTGATTAAATTTTTTATGTTAAGTAAAAAATTTAACATCAGTCAGCAATAAAATCTATTTTTATCCCCTCAAAGGCTAAATATTGCAAAAATGGGCTAAAAATTTATTTGATGTTAAGATAAGTAAAATCAAATAAAAATTAACATTTTCAAATTATAGACAAATTTTAAACATAGTTGCCAAATAAGTGTTTCTATAAAATATTTGTGAGATGGCTTATGAAATTTAGGTTTTACTATCCAAATGCTATTTTATACCAACTATGCCAGTGAAAAATTTAGAAATCTCTTTGTATCATAGCTTAAATCAATATTTAGTAGAAAAATCCTTTCATTGGTTGTCTGAATCCAAGCAGTTTCGTAAGCAAACGGAAAAGGGTTTTCAAAATATTATTCTTTCTTCTTCGAATTATGAAGACCAGATGTGGGTAGAGGTCAATATCGGGGTGCGCGTAGATTTAGTAGAGGATTTTGCCCAGCAGTTTTTAGATGTTCCACTTGAGTATCGCAAGCACGCTAATACCATCATCACTTCCATTGGGAGGCTCAATGATACCAAATATTTGCGTTATAAGATTGCTCACGAGGAAGATGTAGAGGTTTGCTATGAGGCTATCCGAGATTTTATGCAAGAGTCTGGATTTGAGTTTTTGGAGTATGCCGCGCATCTCAAAAACTTGGATACTATGCTCAATGAAAAACCTGCCAAAGTAAGTAAATATGTTTATAACCAAACGCATCGCTGCTTTAAGGCGATTATTGTGGCAAAACTAAATAATAATCCTCATTTTTTTGAACTGATAGACCAATACCAGCAAATGCTGGAAAAGCTACAAGTAGGTGAAAGAGAGATAGATAGATATATGAAATTGGTCAATTTTTTGTTGTATCTTTCTTTGAATTAGCGCATTAAACTTTTAGAAAATTCTCTCTTTTGAATGGAGTAGTACAAACTGTAAAGCAGTTTAAAATAAAAACAACTTCTCGCTTTGTGGTGAAATTTTACTACCCAAAGTGAGAATGAGGAACTCGCTTCTCTGCAAAAAATGTCCGAACTTTATTCCTATTTTCTTGTTTTGTATAAGTAAAACTGTTGGAAAAATAAAATAGAGAAATAAAAATACTACTCAAAAAATATACATGAATATCGTTATTATATCAGGAAGTACACGCGTGGGAAGGCTATCGCACAGGGCTACCGTAGAGCTTGCCAAGCGCATGGCAAAACGCGACCTATACGCAGAAGTCATTGATTTGGCAGAATATAAGTTCCCCATGTTAGAAGATACGGCGAATAATCACACCAATCCACCCGCAGGATTGCAGGCATTTGCTCAAAAATTAGATGCCGCAGACGCGATGATTTTTGTTTCGCCCGAATACCACGGAAGTTACTCTGGCGCACTCAAAAACGCCATAGATTACGTCTGGAAAGAGTTTGCCAAAAAGCCGATTGGCGTGGTTACAGCTACTACAGGTAAGTTTGGCGGCGTAAATGCCTCTACACAGATGCAGCTATTGGTGCTTTCTCTGGGCGCATTTCCTATGCCTTACAAACTGCTTGTGCCTTATGTAGATGAGGCTTTTGACGAAAATGGCGTACTTATCAACGACGCTATTGCCAAAGGCTTTGATAAGTTCATCACCGAATTTATGTGGTTTGCGGAAGCAATTGTAAACCAAAAAGATAAAGTATTGACTAAGGCATAAACCCTACTAATAATGCCGTTTTTTTCTATCGTAGTTCCTACTTATAACAGAGCGCACCTGATAGTGCCAACCTTGCAATCTATTCTAAATCAAAATTTTACAGACTTTGAGGTTTTGATTATTGATGATGGTAGCACTGATGACACCGAAGATGTAGTAGAGGTAAATTTCCCCACTCAGACCCAAATTCATTACATTCGCAAGAAAAATGAGGAACGTTCTATTGCGCGAAATACAGGTTTTACGCTTTCACAAGGCGAATATGTCGTTTTTTTTGACTCTGATGACCTCATGTTGCCGCATTACCTGACCGAGCTGGAAAAAGCAATCATACAATACCCAACTTGTAATTTTTTTGCAACCAAATATCAAATTGATACACAAGGAGTTATCTCTCTGAACGAGGTTGCGACCTTGGCGGCAGATTTTTATGACTATACTTTACTCTTGAAAGGCAATGTGTTTGGGACAATGGTTTGTGTGAAGAAACAAAACCCAGATTTTCAATTCTTTCCGCCTGAGTTTTCCATGTGTGAAGATTGGATTTTTAATATGTCAAACTTAAAAAATGACAAAATATACCTGATTGATAGTGTGGGAATCACGATTATAAACCACGAAAATCGGTCTATGGCAAATAACGAAAAAGCTATCAAAGGAAGGCTAAAAGCAATGGATTTTATCAAACAAAAATTGACTTTTAGCGCGCAGGAAATCAGACAGTTAAAGGGTTATACATACCAATTTTGTGCTGTGCATAGCTATATTGATGGCAATAGAGTGGGCGCATTGCAGTTTTGGCTCAAAACAATTTTCAAGCTGGGCTTGGACATAAGTTTATTGACCCTATTTGTCAAAATAATGATTGGTAAAAAATGGATTAAGAAATTGGCACTTCGTTTTATAAACTTTTGAGAAAAAGCCGTACTTTTGCAGTCGTTTTAGCAAATACGCACGCAAATTTTATTAACTTATTTGAAATCAACGATTTATATGAGCAAGCAATCTATATTTAATCAAAGTAATTATTTTATTTTGGGGATTTTACTTTTGACCTTCATTGTATTTTCTGGTGCATTGGACAATGGCTTTACCAACTGGGACGATGACGTTTATGTGTATAACAACCTCTTAATCAAGAGCTTTTCCTTAGAGAGCCTACAAAAAATATTTTTTGAGCCAATGGGTGCTTCCCAGATTTATCGCCCTCTGACCTACCTGACCTACATGATTGATTTTCAGCTTTGGGAATTGAATCCGTATGGGTATCACCTAAGCAGTTTGCTCTTTCACTTATTGAATATTTTTCTTGTTTTTCAAATAATAAAAATATTAAGCAAAAATTTGATTGTCAGTGGTTTAGTAGCACTGTTTTTTGCCATCAATCCCCTCAAAGTTGAGTCTGTGGCATGGGCTTCTTCGCGCGTAGATGTGGTTTTCTCTGCTTTTTATTTAGGGGCTATGCTTACCTATATTTTGTACTTGAAAAGCGATTTGAAAGTCAAATACTTGATATTCAGTTCTATTTTATTTATTTTTTCGCTACTTTCTAAGCCAAGTGCTGTTACTTTTCCTGTGGTTTGTTTGTTGCTCGATTATTTTTTAGAAAGAAAATGGAATATTAAAATTATCGTAGAAAAATTACATTTGTTTGCCTTTGCGCTGGCAATGGGGGCTATTACGCTACTCGCCCAACGACCTGATACAGTATTGGTTACAGGTATTTCAGCATTTTCGCTGGTGGACAGATTCTTCATTGTTTGCTATATGCCTTTGTTTTATCTTTTCAAAAGTATTTTTCCTTTTTCCCTTTCCAACTACTATGATTTTCCACCGCAGCTAAACTGGCTACACTATGCAAGTCCTCTCATTTTAGCCGTTTTGGGCTTTTTTATCTACAAAGTCAGAAATAATCGCGCAGTTATTTTTAGCATTTTGTTTTTCCTCTTACATTTGGGTTTGGTGCTAAACTTTATTCCTACGGGCAATAAATTCATGGCGGCAGACAGGTATGCTTACTTAGCGCAGATTGGCTTGTTTTTCTTTCTTGCGTATCTGTATCTTGCTGCAAATGAGAGAGTTAAAAATATTTATGTAGGCGTTTTTGCTGTTCTTTTTATACTCTATGTAAGTATTAGTTTCAAGCGCACTGACGCTTGGGAAAATGGCTTGACACTTTGGACTGATGCCATACAGAAAAATGAAAAATGTGCTTTTTGTGCTTTTGGGTTGGGTAATGTACTGATTAACAGTGGACAACATCAGAGCGCACTGCCTTATATACAAAAAAGTATCCAACTAAATTCAACTATTGGAGAATCTTATCACAGTTTGGGAATAATTCAGTTTGCGCTCCAAGATTACAAAAATGCTTTAGTAAACTTTGATAAATCCATAGCACTGAATCCAACTTATCAGTATTCTTATGCGAGTCGCGGCAGTACGTATGCTACCCTCAAAGCGTACGACAAGGCATTACAAGATTTCCAAAAAGCACTGGCTCTGAACCCCGATGACATTGAAACCTATCTGAATAGAGGCATTGCACGTGGGATTATCAAAAACTATGCGGGTGCAAAAGCAGACTTAGACATTTATATTTCTTATAATCCCAATAATGCTAAAGCGTTGTACAACAGAGGCTTTGCAAATGCTTTTCTTGGAAATATTACAGAGTGTTGCGGTGATTGGAAACGTGCCTACGACTTAGGGATTCCTGAGCTAAAAAGTCAGTTGGCGCAGTACTGCGGTTATAAATTTTAGCTTTGAGATAGTAAGTTTAAAAATCCCTGCTACTAATTTATTTGGTGGCAACCCCTTACTCCCTTACAAGCAGCAGCAGCAAGCAAATTTTTCAACCAATTTTGGTCAAATACTTTATGGTTTAAAGCATGACTTCTTGATAAAAAGCCACTGTCTTTGTGCTTGTACTTTGTTCTTGGTGCCATCTTGCAAAGATAAAAACCAATCGCAAGCACCTCTTTTGCCCGAATAATAGTTGAACTCTAAGAGTGCAACTGCGTACTCGTCCAATTTTTCTTTGCTTTTAAACTGATTACTTACGTATATATTAGGTTCATTTTCAAAGAGTTGCAGATAGGTAATGTAGTTTTCCCAAGAAAGCAAAGTATAGCGCAATCGCGCTGAGTCAGGAAGATTTTGGTAAGCAAAGCGGGCTTGGGCATGAGGACTTCTTGTGTTTTGCCACAGCTCGTAGTATTCCAATGCTTGGGGAGAAAGGTCTTTCATTTTTTGTTTAATTTTTACTAATAAACGTATTTTTGAAATAAAAAGGGAAAGATTTTGAGGGAAAATTTGTAAATTGGCAATGAAATTTAGAAAACGAAATAAGGAGAACACAATAAAATTTATTATTTTTACTAAAAAAATATTGACGATGACAGACCAACTCTTATATTCAAAAATTTTCTTGTTGCAATCTGAGCCACTCAAACAAGAATTATTATTTTTTATTGATTATCTTTTGACAAAGCAATTTGCTGATAAACAAAATCTTAATAAAAGAACGCCTAAATTTGGTTGTGCCAAAGGTAAGTTCAAAATGTCTGATGATTTTGACGCTCCCTTAGACCATTTTAACGAATATATGCCATGAATTTACTCTTAGCACTACCCCTATTTCAGGTAAGAGTACCTAAAAACACACTAACACAGTCAAGCGCATGAATTATTTACAATATTCTGCTAAAATCTCCTCTGCTTTTTTATGTCCAAACTGCTTTGCCATTTTCCAATCAAAACAAGCACCTTGCATATCTTTTAATTTTTGTTTTATTAAACCACGATTATAGTAAGCATTTGAGTAAGTATAATCTAATTCAATCGCCTTGTTATAATCTTGTATTGCACCTTGATAATCTTGTAAATTATATTTTGCATTTCCTCTACCATAATAGGCATCAATATAATTTGTATCAAGTTGAATCACTTTATCATAGTCTTGAATAGCAGCTTGATAGTCTTGTAACTCAAGCTTTGCATTTCCTCTATTAAAATAGGAAGTACGATTGTTAGGGTCAATTTGAATTGCCTTAGTATAATCTTGAATTGCGCTTTGATAATCTTGCAACTCTATTTTTGCATTTCCTCTATTGCCATAGGCATTAACATAATTTGAATCAATTTGAATTGCCTTAGTATAATCTTGAATTGCACCTTGATAATCTTGCAATTTACATTTTACAAATCCTCTACCAAAATAGGCATAAGCATTAACATAATTTGAATCAATTTGAATTGCCTTAGTATAATCTTGAATTGCACCTTGATAGTCTTGTAACTCTTCTTTTGCATTTCCTCTATTAAAATAGGCAACAGCATCATTTGCATCAATTTGAATTGCCTTAGTATAATCTTGAATTGCACCTTGATAGTCTTGTAACTTATTCTTTTGATTTGCTTGCTTAAAATAAAATTCAACATTCTTTTCATCGGTAGTTTGCTTAGTTGAAAAAATGTTTAATGCCTTTTTTACGTTCTCGGTGCGGATAAAAACCTTCCATCGATTGTGAAAATCAATGTCGTGCTTGCTTACACCCTGTATGAACTCCTTTTTTAACCTTTCATAAGCAGGGTCAGCGATTCTTAAATCATCTATGATTTCTACTAATTTTACGATATTATCTTCATCTATCAGAGCCAATAAGTCTTTGAGTGTGTATTGCATAGCCTAATCCATTCTTTATTTGTTTTTTACAAAGTTAAAGTTTTTAAATTTCTCTCCAAATCAGTCATTTGATTCGTTAGTAGAATAAGCAAAATTATTTTATCTTTGTCTGAAATAAAACGAACAAATCTCAATGTCTTTGGTTTATGAAAAAATTTATCCTTATCTCCCTCATTCTCATAAATGTAGTCCTTTTGGCAGCGATTATTTTGCCCGTCATTTACGAGGACGACATCAAAGCAAAAATCAACGAGGAAATCAACAAAAATGTGAACGCCAAGGTCTATTTTGGCGATTTTGGGTTGAGTATTTTCCGAGATTTCCCGAACCTCACCGCCTCTTTGGACGACTTTGGCGTGGTGAACCTTGCGCCTTTTGAGGGCGATACCTTGCTCTCTGCCCAAAGTTTTGGCGTGGGCATTGACTTTTGGAGTATGTTTGAAAAAGAGTTCAAAATCAATGGATTAACGCTCAATCAGCCCAAAATTCACGTCAAGGTGTTGAAAAATGGCGATGCCAATTACAATATCGCCAAAGAAGCCCCTGAAACAGAGGTAGATACCACCAAGTCCGCTTTTTCTGCCAAAATAGACCACTGGGAAATAAAAGACGGCTTGATTATCTATGATGATGCTGTTTATCAGACCTTTGTGAAAATGCAAGGCTTTAACCACGAAGGCAGTGGCGACTTTGAGAGCGATTTGTTTGACCTCGACCTGAAAGCAAAGGTAGATAGCTTTACGGCAAGCTATGAAAAAACTAACTATTTGAATAAGAAGCAAATAGAAATAGGCATGACCTTAGAAGCAAACATGAAGGATATGAAGTTTACCTTCAAAGACAACCAATCCCGAATCAATGATTTTAAGTTCGCTTTTGGCGGCTGGTTTCAGATGCTCCAAGACGGCTTTGACATGGACATTAATTTTAACGCCAAAGAAACCGAATTTAAAACGCTATTATCCTTAATGCCAAGTATTTACACCGAAAGTTTCAAAGACATCAAGACCGAAGGCAAGGTCGCCTTTGAGGGCATGGTGAGTGGCGTGTTCAATGACAAGCGTTTGCCCAAGTACAACATTCGTTTACAGGCGTTTGATGCGATGTTCCAGTACCCAAGCCTGCCCATGCCCGTTACCAATATCAACGTGGATATGGAAATAGACAACAAATACGGTATTTTAGAGAAAAATGTAGTGGATATTCGCCGATTTAGCATGGACTTGGGCGCAAATCCTATCAATGGAAAGCTGAGAATCAAGGGTTTAACCAAGTACAATCTTTCCGCAGACGTGAAAGCAAAAGTCAATTTGGCGGAAATCACGCAGGTTTTTCCTATCAAAGGCATGACCTTGAAGGGCTTGTTTGACTTGCGCCTCATTGCCAATGGAGATTATGATGACAAGCTAAAAATCATTCCCAAAATAGACGCACAAATGAACCTCTCCAATGGTTTTGTGAAGTCCGAAAGCTATCCTTTGCCCATAGAAAACATTAACGTTCAGGCACTTGCCAAAAACGAAACAGGCAAGATGAAAGATACCTACGTGAACCTCCAAAAGTCTTCTATCCTCTTGGAAGGCAAGCCCTTCGAGGCAAAAGGGACATTCAAAAACTTTGACGACTTGGAGTACGACCTCACTGCAAAAGGGGAAATAGATTTGGAAAAAATCACGAAAATTTATCCTTTGGAAAATATGACCGTCAAAGGCAACATCAAAGCGGACTTGGCAACGAAAGGCAAACTTTCTGATGCTCAGGCACAACGCTACGAAAAACTGCCTACAAGCGGCACGATGGAAGTCCAAAACTTGGTCTATACCAGCCCTTCGGTGGCGCAACCCGTCAAAATAGACGAAGGAGTGATGACTTTTACGCCGCAAAAAATAATCTTGGAAAAGTACAAAGGTTACTTGGGCAAAAGTGATGTAAACATGACAGGAGAGATTACCAATTACATTGCTTTTATTTTGAAAAAAGATGGTGTTTTGAAAGGAAATTTGAACCTTATTTCCCAAAAAATAGACGCAAATGAGTGGATGAGCGACAAAGCAAAGCCTGATACTGCCCAAAGTCCTCCTTTGCAGGTGATAGAAGTTCCTAAAAATGTGGATTTCGTTTTCAATGCCAATGTGGGAGAAATGCAATATTCCAATTACAAAATGACAAACAACAAAGGCATGGTTACGGTCAGAGATGGGGTAATGAAATTGGATAATTTTAATTTCTCGATGCTTGGTGGCAACTTCATCACCAAAGGCACGTATGACCCACGCAACTTGGCGCACCCCTTGTTCGATTTTGGCTTCTCTATCAAGGACTTAGGGATTCCTTCTGCCTTTACGAACTTCACTTCGGTCAAGACCTTCGCCCCTGTCGCCAATGGTGCAACGGGTTTCTTTTCTACCGACCTGAACCTCAAAGGAGAACTAAAACACGACCTCATGCCCGATTTGGCAACCCTCACAGGCTCTGGACTCATCGATTTGGCGGAAATTGGCTTGAAAAAATCGGGTTTGTTAGAAAAAATCAGTCAGTTTACCAAACTCAAAGACTTTTCGGGGCAAAGTTTGAAAAATCTACTGCTCAAAGCCCAATTCATCAATGGAAAGATGTTTGTCGACCCTTTTGATGTCAAGCTGAACGACTACAAGGCAAATATCGCAGGGAGCATTGGTTTTGACGGTTCGCTGGATTATTTCCTCAAAATGGACGTGCCTAAAAACCAGATAGCCAATGAGTTGAGCCAAAAATTGGACGCTATCACAGGCGGTACACAGTCGCAAGCGCAAACCGTACAAGTAAACCTCAGAATTTCAGGAACTTATACCAATCCGCAGTTCAAATTAGAAAAAGGCGGTACGGCAGAAACTATTAAACAGGAAATAGCCCAAAAGATAGCGCAAGAAAAAGAAGTCGCAAAGGAAATCGCCAAAGAAACAGCAAAAGACATCGCCAAAGATGCACTGAATCAGCTACTTAGTGGGAAAACGAAAAGTGATAGCACCAGCGTAGGCGACAGCACTCGCAAGACCAATTCCGTTATCCAAAACGTAGGCGAAACCGCCAAAGACAAGGTGAAAGATGCCGCCAATAAGCTATTCAACCGCTTTGGGTTTGGGAAGAAAAAAGAGGAAGTAAAGCCTGATACAGTGAGAAAAGAGGAAGTAAAAGCAGATACGGTGAAGGAGTGAAAATGAAAAAATATTGAAATGAAAAAAGCATTTGTCATCTTGTTCGTTTTGATTTCAACAGTAGTGTGTGCTACTCCTTATATTGTTGTATATCTTAACACTGAAAAAGTCCATATTGAATATGAGTTAGGCTATGAGGAACTCGAAATAAATGGTAAGATTCACATATTAGCACAACTTTTAGATACACTCTTACAACAGAGAAAAGATACAGATTTGGAGATATACCTTTTTTTTGAATCAGGAATAGGGGATAGGGACAGCAGCTACTATACAGTAAGTTTTGGGAAGTTTGAACATTCCAAGAAATGTAAGCAAGGTTATTATAGTAGTGCGAAGATAACAACGGAAGGTTTAAAATTTGTGATTAATGATAGAATGTTGAATATCAGTCAGATACTAAACTTTGTAAACGCTTCCATAGAGCAACTTGCCTACATCAAAGCCAATCAGAAAGAAACATTCATCAAAAAAAGAGATGCATACGGCCGTGAGATTGATACGCTTTATTCTATTCCTGCCTCAGAGGTCAAAAAATACCTGACTTCTAAAAGTAAAATCGTTGATAATGTACTCAAAAATAAGATTCACCGAATCTTTTGGAAGTTTGAGGGGGACAGCTCTAAAATAGATAAAGAGGGACGAAAAAGATTTGATTACTTTTTTCAAAATGGGAAGTTTTATTTTTATAATATTAGCACTCATGGCGATTTTTCTGAAAGGAAAAATGAATATGCAATAAAAAAATTTGTAGGTAGAGATACTTTAATTGTCGATAATGTTTTTGAAATCTTCTTTCCTGAAGGGTATTATCATCACTGTTTTATATTTACCAATGACAGTACGTTCTACTACCTCCCTCCTTATCCTGAAGAACACGCCAAAGGTGCATTTGTGATTAGAGATATGGCACTACAAAGACCGCCCATACTAAGATACAATGAAGAATATGACAATATACGCAAAATTACACTCTATTTAGATGGCTCTTATTCTACACACAAAGCAATGTTTATTCCTGATAGCAATGTAGTTATCTCTAACTATGGAGATTTAGAATATGATATGATTCATAAGGAAATTGCAAAAAATAAAGCACAACCCTCTCCTTTTCAAATAGATAAAAAACAAGTTGCATTTGTGATAATTTTATTTCTTAGCTTGTTGCTAAACCTTTGGCTTTGGCAGCGAAAAAAATAAAAATCAATATGACAAGAAGAAGTAAAAGCGGATACAGAGAAAGAATAAAAATTAAAAATAAAAATATTCCTGTTAGCAACTTTTATATATGTAGCTTGTCTATTTGTTATATTCACTCATTAACTTGTTGTTATTAAAGGAGCTATAAGTATCATTATTTCAGATACTTATGGCGATAAATGTTTGCAAAAGGTATAGCAAAGCTATACCTTTGCGTGGTCAAACAACAAACATTTCTCTTATGCAAAACTATAAAAAAACTTCATAAAACAGTAAAACGCTTTTTAAAAGGCGATTT
>JAAFJS010000119.1 GCA_013298985.1 Cytophagales bacterium | reverse complement strand
TTATAGGCATCAAGTAGCTTGGCTGGGTCAGCAAAATTATTGACAGCCCTCTTACCAGTAGGGTCAATTTGCACACTATCACCACGTTGTGCGAAAGTGGCAAGTGGCTCGCGCTGATAGACATATAGATTGCCCACACAATAGCCACTTACATCGAAGTCAGCCTGATAGCCCAAGGCATCCCAGTTTGGACGCTTCTGGCTGCGAATCTGAATACCAGAGTTTGCTTCCTTGCCAGAAATTCGAAGGCGGCAACGCATCTCAAAATCCGCAGGTTCGCCACCTTTCCAGTACAGGAACATTGTCTGTTCACTTTTTCTCTTAGTTTCGCCAACGATTGCACCTTTTTTTACTTTCCAAAATCCGGTCATACCCTCCCAATTAGACAGGTCTTTTCCATTGAACATAGAGGTAAAACCTTCCTCAATAGGCTGTGAATAAAGCGCAATATTTACGAGCCAGCAGAACACCATCGTCAAAGCGATAGATATATGGCTCATTTTATTGATGCCAATTAGCTTGACTTTTTTTGTTTCCATCAGTTTTGAAATTTATATTTTTAATTCAAAACTATTTATTGATAGGCAATGTTTAGCAGTCGTTGTTTATTTCTCACACTTTTCTTTTATTTTGTCAAGCGTGTCCTTTGCGCCCCACAAACAACTATGGCTATGAAAAATCGCCCTTGCAAATTAGCAAATATTGTTAGCCTTATTTGAAAAAACGTAAAGGCATTCCCTGCTTTTACAACCTAAACTGTGCGCCTATTCTGATGCCAAAAGGATTGACATTGGGTTTGTCGAGGTAAGTGAGGCGATGGATAAAATCTATACGTAAGAACCTGAAAATGTTCTCGATACCGTAACCTACCTCTACGTAAGGGTCTGTGCCTAAGCCCGTAAATGATTTGACAGGCGTTCCGTCGGTCATGGTGGCAGGAATCAAGTTAAAGTTTTCGCTTCGCAAACTACCATAAAGCACATTTGCTGTGCCTACCAAACGCCATTTCAGCTTGCGAATAAGAGGAAGGCGATTAAAAAGCAAGCCTTCGAATCGGTGTGTGTAATTCAAAGAAACGGCTTGGTCGCTGACAAATTCAAAGAAATTCATCAGGTTATAAGCAAATTGATTATAAAACCATGTTTGGTTGCCCAGATGTGCCTCCAGCAAAGGATAAGGCAGAGTAGTAGGAATATAAACCCCTGTGATAGAGTAAGTTCCACGACCTAATGTTCCTAAGCGCATCTGCTGAGTAACGTTTGCCGAAAATTTATGATAGGAAAAATCGCTTCCCATCACGTCTTTTAAGCCCATCGTATAGCGCAAAGTGATGATAGGATTGTTGTGAATATTGATAGAATTGCGACTCAAATCAGTTTGGACATACTGCTCTTTGAACGAAATACGACTCTCAAAAACAACTTCTGTCGTCGTGAATGTGCGCTGTCTTTCAGAACCATTGAGGTATTGAAAGCTAAAAAGTGGGTCAAAACCTTGATTTTTTAAGGTTATCTTCTGAATAAATCCTTTGAATATATCTGACTGAACATAAAATTCGTTCAATCGCTGTAAAAATGGGCGGCGATTTGCCAGATTGCCCCAAGTTACCGAAGAAGCGAAAAGCGCATTTGACCGAGAGCTAAAATCTGAGCCTTGCAAGGCTACTTGGCTGATGTCGTACTTGCTCGCAATCCCCACTTGCGTCCAAGGTTTGCGCGACACAATGTAGTCAAAACCAACGCGATACTTAAACAGCTTGTCCAGTGTACCATACGCCAAATAGCCATGAAGTATCAGTCTTTTACTAAAATATTCATTGGTTTTGATGCCTAACCTAAACCGATTCCCTTCTATGTTATTATTGGAATAGAGGAAAACATAAGTACCCACATCTATTTTCCCAATAGATTTATAGCCGTTAATGGCAATGTCAGCTATCTCGATATAGTTGCGAACTATGGGCAATTTTTTGATGGTGTCAATCATCTGATAAATATTTTTTTCGGCGGCAGAAAGCGAATCATGGCGATTTTTTTCCCAAAAATCCTTGTCTTTAAGCGTTGCTTCCTCCAATACTGTGATATTTTCCTCAAAAAACTTTCCTTCTTTGACCTTATTAATACTAAAATTTTTGTTTGAAGTATACGATTTTGCCAGTACACCCGCCCAGTCATCTTTGATTTCGCCCACATCTACCAGTACACGCGTCTTGGCAGGTAGCCATGCCATGCCTGCCTCTGTGGGAGCAAGTTCCTGCTGGATTTTAATTTTCTCGATAAAGTTTAAGTTTGCCTTTTTATCAATCATCGCGTCCATGCGCTGGAGGGCATAGCTGTGCAGGGAATCTGTAATCCACATGGTGCCTGTAAAAGCCAAATCTTGAGGACGTTTGGGGAAAAATTCAAGGCGATAAGTTTTTATACCATTGATGGTTGTGCTGTCTTTGAGGTCATAGTCGTAATAGCCGTTCCAGCCGTCAGCAATGGGCGAAACAAAGTCTTTGTCCAAGATTTTGAGCCAGTTCTTATAAAAATTGTATTGCTGGAAAGAAGTGCCTATAATCTGCGAGGTAATGCTCCCATCTTCGACCCCAATCCCCTGAATATTCGTTTTTTTGACGATTTCACGCCTTTTTTCTGGATTGCTCTGCCAATAATAATCTGACAAAGATTCTGAAATAAATACAGGAATAAGCGGCTTGCCATCTTCGCCCGCGATGCCTTTGGCGGAGTCGAGCAGGGCGGTAATTTTCTGAATCATTTTGCGTTTTTTAAACTTTTCAGAAATATTGTCAATGTCGACCTCTATTTTATTATAAGATTCATATTGATACGCTTGTAAGTTTCTATGGTCATTTTTTTCCTTGTTTTTCATCACATTTCGTAAGATGACCCAAGCAGGATTTTCGTAGTTTTTAGCAGAAACGACGACCTCTTTGAGGGTTGTAACCTGCGGAGAAAGCTGAAAATTAATGAGTTGTGTTTTCCCTTTCTCGACAAATTTTGCCCGCGCGCTATAGCCCACAAAGGAAGCAATCAATGAATCAGCAGGGACATCAGTGCTTATTTTGAAAAAACCATCAAAGGAAGTAGTCGTACCGTTAGAGGTTGAGCCTTTGAAATAAACATTGGCAAAGGGAATAGGCTCGCCCGTATCAGTGTCCGTAACCTTGCCTGTGATGACGGTATTTTGAGCAAAAACAGTGAAAGTGAGGAGAAAAGAAAAGAAAAAAGTAAAAATTTTAACCCAAATTCCTTTATATACTATTGATTTATTCATGATTAAATTGTTTTTGAAAGACAAACTTAAAGGATTTCGCTATTCTTTGTTGCAAGATAAGAAGAATTAACATAGTAGAAATGCTTTTCCACTGGAAAAGTTATGCAAGTCTGATGTTAAAAATGGCAAAAGGGTTGCTTTGAGATTCCATAAAATTACCAAACGCTACTCATTTTCTTTGGAATTAACCTTTGCAAAATGTAGAGATTGAAAAAGAATCTGTATTTTTGGCAAAATTCAAAACCATGATAGACACGATAGCACTACAAGAAAAAGTGATTGGATTAACGAAAGAGGTGGGCAAGTTTATTCGTCAGGAGGCACAAAATTTTAATAAAACTACGGATACGGAGTTCAAAGGCAAAAATAATTTGGTTTCCTATGTAGATAAGGAAGCCGAACGTCTTTTGGTAGCGCAACTTAGCGAGTTTTTGCCACAAGCGGGTTTTGTTGCCGAAGAGGGTACGGGTGAGCGCAATCTCAGTGGCTATAATTGGATTATAGACCCACTGGACGGCACGACCAATTTTATCCATGGTATTCCTATTTTTTCTATCAGTATCGCCCTGACCAATCCGCAGGAGGAAGTCGTTTTGGGCGTGGTCTATGAGGTAAATCACCAAGAGTGTTTTTACGCGACTCAGGGCGGCGGCGCATGGCTGGACGGCAAGAAGATTCAAGTATCGCCTACAAATAAGCTCTCAGAAAGCCTCATAGCTACGGGATTTCCCTACCACCACGAGGATTTGCAAGGCTATTTGAATTTATTGTATAGTTTCATTACTAAGTCGCACGGTTTCAGGCGCATAGGCTCGGCGGCGGTCGATTTGGCTTATGTGGCTTGTGGCAGATTTGAGGCGTTTTATGAACAGAACCTGAACCCTTGGGACGTGGCGGCAGGCGCGCTACTGGTGCAGGAAGCGGGCGGAACAGTTACGGATTTTAAGCGTGGAAACAATTATATTTTTGGGAAACAAATCTTAGCCACAGGCAAAATACACGAGGAAATGATGGAGGTGATTAAGGATTATCATCATTGAAACAGGGCTTGGCGCAGGAGAAGCAGTTTTTGCGTTTCTTCAATCAATTTTTCTAATTTTCGTGTCTTAAAATCTATAAAATAAGTCATTTGCTGTGCCTGAAAAGCAGTGATTTTCAGTTGGTAAGCACCTGCCCAGCCATAATAAACCAACGCCCAGCCTGACAGACTCATCGCCATACTTATCCAGAAGTGCGCCATGTTCAGAAATGCTGCTACCAATGCCAAAGGCGCGACAATTCCGCCAATGATAAGTGGAAAAATGAGCCTCTGGAAGTGAACTTCGATACTATTTACTTTGTTCAGGGGCAAAATTTTGAGGTTTTCTTCAGCCGATTTGTACCGAGTGTGTATGCACAAAGCCTTGTTAGTGAGTAGCAAATGACTATGGGCAGAAATCGCACACTCTGCTATGCTATTTTCCCTTTGCCTGAGCCAGTCGAAATAATAAGTATAATCATAGATATAGTTTTTTTTAACTATCTGATTTTCTGAAAGATAGAAATGTGGTTTTTGAGTAATTGTGGTATAATATATTGGTTTGTTCATGTCTATTGATGCCTTTGGTGCAAGATTTCAATAATTTCATCAAACCCAACGTTTTTTTCTTCCAATAAAATCAGGTAATGAAAAAGCAAATCTGCCGCTTCGTTTTTGAATAAGTCAGCGTTATTGTCTTTTGCCTCAATGACCAGCTCTACCGCTTCTTCGCCCACTTTTTGGGCTATTTTATTGACCCCTTTCGCAAAAAGTTTACTGGTGTAAGAATCAGGAGAAGGCTGTACTTTCCTTTGGTGTATGATTTCTTGGAGATAAAGCAGGAATGCTGTTTTTCCTTTATTGGTTTCTTGGAAGCAAGTGTCGCTACCTGTATGGCAGACTTCGCCCACAGGATTGACCTTTATCAATAGCGTATCTCCATCACAATCGGCTATTATCTCTTTGACTTTGAGGAAGTTACCCGAAGTTTCGCCTTTTGTCCAGAGGCGTTGCTTGGTGCGGCTATAAAAAGTTACCGTTTGTTCTTGCTCAGTTTTGGTGAGTGCTTCTTGGTTCATATAGCCAAGCATCAAGACCTTATTGGTTTGGGCATCTTGGATAATGGCAGGAATTAAACCGTTTGTTTTCTCAAAATTTAATTTGTTATTCATCTTTTTTGTGCAACATATTTCTGCGAAATTGCTAAAATTTTCGCTAAAAACACCTACATTGCTAATGATTTAGGTGTTTTTTTTGTAAAAATTTAATTATCAGTCAGTTGCAATTTGTTAAGTTTTTAAAAAAATAAGAAAAATTACCTAAACTATTTAGACAATTAAAAAAAAACTTGTAATTTTAGGTATTCATTTATCATAAGCCATACACTCAGTTTTAGCGAATATGTTTAGTGACTCTCACAAAACTTGTGGAAATCTATGCTCCCACAAAAATTGTCAGATTGCTGATAAATTAACTTTACCTTTTTAAATAAATTAAGTTTGACTAAAATCTTGTTTCTGCCTCATGGAAAGAAAATCAATTATTGTTACCCTCATTACTTTTCTTAGCTTCTTTGCAAGCTATGAGTTTGTGAATGCACAGCCTAAAAAGGTGCGTCCTACAACGCCTAAATCCGAAAATCCAAGTTCTGCAAATGATTTTGCTGAAAGAAGCAAGGGCAAAAGAACAGACGTACTGCTCGAAGAATATGATAAAATAGTCAGGGAAAATCCTAACGACTTCGAGGCAATGTATGGCAAGGCTTCTTGTGAGTTTATACTCAAAAGACCCAAATCTGCGCTTTATTCTCTGCATCAAACGATTCGCGTAGAGCCTACTTACGCACCTGCGTACGCCCTGATGGGGAAAATATTAAAAGCAACCAATAAGGTAGATAGCGCACTGATTTGCTATGAGCTTGCCTCTCAGTATGAGCAAGATAACAGTAAAAAAGTTGAGTACAAAGGCTATATCATTATGAAGCTCATCAAGGAGAAGAAAATGACAGAGGCGTACAGCAAAATCAAAGAGATTTATACGGTCGCACCTACTAATAAGAATGTTGCTTTTTTCTATGCTAAAATGAGCAATCAGTTTAATCAATATGAAGATGCCAAGAACAGTATGCAGAAAATAGAATCTGACTTGGCAATGATGGATATTCGCGAGAGTGCCAAATATTACTATGAATATGGCTACGCACTTTATCACCTCCAGCAGTTTGATGCGTCGAAGATTATCCTTCAAAAAATACATTTTGGACCTTACAAACGCAGTGTGGATAAATTGACTGCACCTTATTTTTATCACTTGGGGAGTTTGTATGCCAAGTTCCACGAAGACGGAACGGCGATTACGCACCTTGACCAAGCCTTACTCGTAGATAAAGATTATACAAAAGCACATTTGCTCAAAGCACAACTTTCTAAGCGCGGACAGGACGTAAACGAAACGGTCGAACACATGAAAAACGCGATTAAGAACCAGCCTGACCCTTTGAAAAAACTCATGCTTTTTGACAAATTGGCAGAGGTACAGTTAGATGCAGGTGATTACGAAGGTAGCCTTGCCACCCTTAACCAAGCACTGAAACTCAAGCTGGGAAAAACGGCAAGCTCCAGAGAAAGAATAGACCCAGATACGTGGTTTCTGATGTGCTTGGCGCAGTACAAGCTGGGCAATAACCAAGAAGCCATCAAAAGTATAGATGAGTTTTTAGACCGAAAAATTCCTTCTCCTTCCTCTATTATTGGTAGCTTTCATTTCTTAAAAGGCATGGCGGC
Organism: Cytophagales bacterium; assembly: GCA_013298985.1. GTDB lineage: Bacteria > Bacteroidota > Bacteroidia > Cytophagales > Thermoflexibacteraceae > Thermoflexibacter. The sequence goes on along the minus strand of JAAFJS010000119.1, from coordinate 10,949 downwards.
AAAGAACATCAGTGATTATAGAGTAGCCAGAGAATCGTTCAAGCTGGCAGTCAAAACTCCTTTGAGAGATGTCGCAGAAATAGAGATTAAGGCTTTGAAACAAATGAAAAAAATGGAGGACGAAGATGATGATGCCGAAGAAGGAGATACTGAATAACAACATAATCTGATAGTTAGCTAACTTATTTACCCCTTATGCAATTACTTTATACTTACCCAAAGGATACCAAATCCTTTGGTTATTTTATTATATTAGCCTTATTATGGTTTTGTTCGCCTCTTTGCGCTCAAACAGTTTCCCCTGTTAGTAAGGATTATTTGATAGAATTTTATAAAAACAAAAAACCGTTCTCGCACATTCAGACTGTCGAAAACCTCAGCAAAAAGATAGACTATAAACCCAAATTTATCAAGGTCAATTACCAAGCTCCTCTCCTGTTTGACATCAAACCAATGAGAACGAGGCAACTCGCCTCACCAAAATTTCGCAGTAACTATATCAGCGCAGGTATTGGCAATTACCAGTCTTCATACATAGAAGCGTTTTTGAATACAAAAAGACAAGAAAAACACACTTGTAGTCTGTATATCAGGCATTTAGCAAGCAGATTTGGAGTTATAGATAGGCGTAACTCTGGCAATGCAAACAATGAAATACTTTTCAACTTTCAGTCTTTGACCAAAAAGGGAACATGGTCAGGCAAGGCGGGCTTTGAGCAACAAAAATGGCATTTTTACGGATACAAACCTTTCGAACCGTCTGTTCCAAAGACTAAGGAAATAGAGCAACGTTTTAATATCGTACATGGCGAGCTTGGCTATGCCAATAAGTATAACCAAAACAAATATACGTATGCTGTTGGCGTTTTTTATCAATATTTGGCGGATAGCTACGCCGCCAAAGAGCTGGAGATTGGCGGCAAATTTGAGAGTAAAATGCGCTTTAATCCCAACAGTAATTTGTTTTTTAATACACAGCTTTCTTCTTCGGAAAGGTGGGACTTAGCAGGCAAACTGCATCGCGATTTATTAGTCAGCGAGCTTTATCATCAGTGGAGCAATGCCAAAGTGAACATACAGATAGGCGGACGCGCAGCCCTGCACAACGACACGATACAAAATAGAAAAGCCATTTATTTTTATCCAAAATTAAATTTTTCTTTGAATGTTTTAAAAAATAGCGTGAATGTTTATGCTCAGTTGGAAGGGAATATGCAAAAAAGGTTACTACGGACAATGCTGGCAGAAAATCCATTTTTAGCCCAAAATATAGCCCTGACGCATACCAATAAGGTTTGGGAAGCAAGCGCAGGATTTCGCACGCAGCTTGGTGGAATGTTTAACTGGCAGACAAAACTGAGCTATGGTATTTATCAAAATTTGTACTTTTTTATGAACTCACCTGCACTACCTTCGCGGTTTGCGGTTCAGTACGAAGCCGCAAGTATTCCAGTAAGTACATTTACCAATGAGTTTACTTTTCATTTTAAGAAATTAAAGGCAAAACTACAAACTTCACTTTTTAATTATGAAACGCAAACGATTGCTCAGGCATGGCACAGACCTCGCTTAACCAATACTTTGTCAGTGAGTTACGTGGCGAACAAGTATTCGTTTGAGCTTGATTTTTACCATCTGGCGGGGATAGCCGCTTTGGACGTAGTACAGAGCAAACAGCTTGATTTGCAGCTAATTACAGACCTAAACCTCAAAATAAACTATGAACTTTCACCTCATTGGTCGCTTTTCCTACGCGGAAGCAATTTGCTTGCCCAGCAGTACCAACGCTACCTCTACTATGAGGTACGCACCGCACAGGTAATGGGCGGGGCTACCTTTGCGTTTTGAAAATCTAACTAATTGTTTTTGAATTTAATAAGAAAATTATTAATATTGTGGTCAAAATTTATTGGATACAACAAGTATTGCTCAAACTTGGCTAAATACTTGCTAATGAATGTATTATAATATTTGACACTATGATAGAAAAATATATCAACGAGCTACTCCTCACACAAGACAAAGTGGTCGTTCCTAATTTGGGCATTTTCACTTCTGCTTTTTCACCTGCCTCTTTTAGCGCAGATGATGACAGTATGCTCACTCCCCCGCGCAAGGCTGTTAATTTTAGCATCTATATCAGAGAAGAAGACAAAAATGATGACCTAATGAAGGTGGTGATGCGAGGCGAAAACATGAGTTATTATGACTTTAATGAGCAATTATTGGCGTTTGTGCAGCAAGTACAGCAATCCATTGTTAGCACGAATCGCTACCAAATGACAGGCTTGGGTACGCTGGTGAAGGATATTAGCAACAAAATAGTGCTTCGACAAAATGATGAGGTTTCCTTGCTGGGTGATAGTTTTGGCTTACCGCCGATTGATATTGATACCAATAATGATTTGATAGAAACACCGCCCTCAGACGGCTTGAAAGAAGAAATAGGAAGCAAACTGGTTATTGATGAAAAACCTACCGCCAGCCATACACCAGAGGAAAATATACTTCCCAAAGAAGACTTGAGCAGGCAGAAACTAACAGAAGAATTGCCCAAAGAAAAGCCAATCGCGCACATAATTACGGACGATACGGATACCGCCCAAAGTGGTAAGAAATCCGATTTGGTCTGGTGGTTGGTGGCTACGCCTTTGGTGATTTTGCTTGCTTTTTTGGCTTTTCTGTTTACTTCTGACGAGGCAATGCAGAATTTTAAGGCGTTTTTTGCCAGCGAAAAAGAAGTAAGTGCCAACTTAAATACCAACAAAGAGGAAATCAATCCGATAGAGAACCAAATTGCAGAAGATACGGCACGTTTTGAAAATACAACTGACGAAAATACAAACGCCAATAGCAAGGAAACCGTCCAAGAAAAAGAAATAAGTACGCCGCCTGTGGAAAATACGGACGTATCAACTAAAAAGTCAGATGATGCGCTTACTTCTGGTAAATTTTATTTGGTTTTTGGGAGTTACAGCAGCCAGCAACTGGCAAAAAAAGCAAGTAAACCCATAGAAGGCAAGGGCTTAACTACCAAAATTATCCCACTCCCTTCCAAAGGATTGTTCCGAGTGGTGATTGGTGATTTTGACTCTCACGCGGACGCAAGCAGCAAAAAAGCAGAACTGGGGAGTGAGTTTAGCAATACTTGGGTGCTGAAAGCGCAATAGGAAACTTTTTTTGATAATTTAAAATCTGTATTGATATTTTTTACAAAATCATTGTTGGTCAGAGATACAACAATGATTTTGTAATTTTTTTCATAGCAAAACAGTATGATTATCCTATAAAAACTGATTATTAATTGTTATAAAACTCATAACTTATAATTCATAACTACTTATTGCGTAGCTACTTGCTCATTTTTTGGATTTGCTCATTTTCTTTAGCAAATCAAAAAAGGCTTTCTTTCTTGGAGAACTGATTTGCCAGTTGGCAGGCATACTTTGGAAGCCTTCATTGAAGTCTTCTCCTTTGGCACGAAAATCAAAGTAGCCCCAAGAGGCGTGTTGCGAAGTGGCAGCTATAAAATTATTCATGGGTTTATCAAAATCAAAGTGGTCGTCTTCGTTAAAAACAATCGGCTGACCTTTGTACTTCGGATTCTGTCGTATGATTTGTACCATTTCTTTAATTCTTTCTGGTTTTTTCACAGAATTTCCATGCACAAGTACCATGTCGTTTACTTCCAAAACATTATCCGTAGGGAGCGCACCTCCTTTAAAACTTGTGGAAACCAATAGTCTTTTACCATTTTTGGTGATAGATTTTGCGACTAAGATGAGTTCATGTACTCTTTTTGAGCCTAAAATAGCGTGGTTGTAAGGGTCGCCTTTATACTCAGGAATGTCATTAATATCGCACTCATTGTTAATCTCTATCATTACATTTTCATAACCCTTATCTACAATCCATTGTGTAGCATTTTTGACTGCCTGTATCACGCTTGCTTCGTTTTCTAATCTTTGGTCTTGCCCAAAGTAAAAATAGCCCAAAATTACTACCATGCCCAAGTTATCTGCCTCTTTTAATATCCTGTCCAAGCGTTTCATATAGTTATCATCTAAACTTCCATCGCTTTTGAAAGCGGAATTATGCCAAGGCTGGTCTTTCGAATATCCTTGTGGGCTTCCTCCCTGCAAATTGAGTGTAACGGCAAGCAAACCATGCTTTTTCCAAGAAGACATTGCCTTGACAAACTCGTTTGTATTGCGCTCCGCATCCCACTTTCCAGTATCTGAATATTTCCATAAAACGCTGGTTTCTGGGTTATTATCATCAAAAGTGCCTTGTACCATACGAGCGTTAGGCAATAAACCTTCTAATCTTTGCCCTTGCCATTGCCTACCTTTCATGGTAATCTGCCCATTGATGTAAAAATCTTCGCCCCGTATGCTCACCACAGTTTTGCGATTTTGAGCAAGCGCAAATGAACAAAAAAGTAGGAAAGAGAAGACAAAAAAGTATTTTTTTATAAAAAAAGGTATCGAGAAGGCTGGTGGTGTTAAAGATATTACGGTTGCGTTGCTGGTGAAAACACACAGCAACGGCGTTTTAAAGTATTTTTTCATAAAAAGTTTGTTAAAAAGTTTTAGACAAATGTAATAAAAACATCTGCATCTTGCTAAAGTTATTTTTTCTTCGAAAAATAGCAAAATGAGGAATCAAAAAGTATTCCCTCTCCGAAATTTAATCATTTTGAAGTTGTATTCATCTCCATTTGGTAAAATTCCCATCAACAAATAAACATCATCATACCAATGCACCACTCTGGCACTCACCATGCCTGCGTATCTGACTTGCGAGAGAGGTTTCACACTTACGTATCTGTCGTATTGGAAGGGCGACTCAATAGCTTCTGTTACTTTGAGAGGAGCTTGCCCTTTCGCATCGAGAAAAAACAGGTGTGATTTTTTGAGATAAGTCATTGTAAGTGCCTGTTTTTGAGGCACAAGTACAATAGGATAAGAGGCTACACCATTCCGATATGGATTAGCAACAGAATCAGGCAACATTTGAGTATTAAAGGTGTTATCTAAAAGTATATTACCACTTTTATCAAGTACATAAATAGCGGTGAGAAATTGTGAGGTTTCTATACTTGCCTTTTCATCATATAGGTCAATGGAATACACCAATTGCTCTCCTTCTGTATCTAAACTTTCTCTACTAAAATAATAAGGATAGCTGTAAAAGCGATTTTTAGCTGTAGTTTTAATTTCATTTTGTTTTTCTGAAGGCAAAAAGTTGTTAAAGTTGGCTGTTTTAGCAAAGCTATGATACGCTGTACCAAGGAATTGACCTTTAGAAAAGCGGCTAATATAAATTCCCATAGGTTTGAGTTGTTTTTTTCCGAATAATCCGATTATCCACTGCTCATTTTGGTCTTTGACAAAAAGATGATGTGTAATCAGCCGATAACCTGAATTTGCAGGTTTTACATTGCTATTAAAAAACATATTCCCTTGATTATCATACATATAAAGCCAAAAAGACTCAGGTTTTTTCAAAAGCACACCAAAAGTGCCAGAAATTTTGTCTGCTTTCATATCCACAAAATCTGCCCTGATGAAATTGGTATTGGAAAGAATTTTTGTTTTCTGTGTAGCAAGGTCAAAGTAGGTAATCGTATTGGATTTACCTTTTACATTTGCAAACAGCAAAGCATTAGGTGTAGCAGTAAAATATTTACTTTCAAATTTTTTATTCAATCCAAACGTAGGCAAGTCAATCTTATCTAACTTTCCACTCATAAGGTCTAAAGCCCCTACTGATACAATAGAATCTTTAAATACTGCTGGAAAATATAATTTGTTGCCTACCAGCGTATTACCGATTTCTCCTGCAAGCGTAGGATAGTTAGGATATATTTTTTGCCAGGCTTCTTGAAACAAACTATCATATTTAGTAATTGTTATTCGTGATGATAATGCTACTTCTCTTTTATCAAATACAAAAGTGATTAAATCTCCATTGGGCAACTTTTGGATAGAGGGAAGCAAGTCATAAGTTAAGGGGATTTCCTTACTTATTATAGGTTGAGATTGGGCGAAGATGGTGCTGAAATGGATAAAAAAACACGCTAAAAAAATGAAAAAAAGATTGATAGACTTCATACGTTTTTGGTTTTGGTGATGTAAAATTAATTTTTTCTATTTGCAGGTGAGAAACACACTGCAAAGACGAATATCTAAAAGTAATGTAATAATAGAAAGCAATTTTCAAAATAGCGAAGGTGTTTGGCTTTATATCTGTGGCATATAACAAAAAAAGAATGTTTCCTTTGCGAAGAAACATTCTTTGTAAAAATAAAAATCTATCGCTTATTTCCCAAACATAGCTTTTAGTTTGAGCAATTTTGCTTGCATATCATCTTCATCGTCAGCTACTTCCACTTGTTTTTCCTTGACCTTTTTCTTGGTATCTTGCAAGGCAGTTTTTACTTCTTTTTTCTTATTGTCTTGGAAAGTAGCAGTTTTTTGTTCTGCCTTTTGGAATTTTTCCTTCCTGTCTTCCGTTTTTCCGCTTGGCTTGATGCTGCTTATCGAGTCAGTTTTCATGCCCAGCGAGATACGTTTGCGAGAAATATCTACTTCCAGCACCGTAACCATCACTTTTTGCTGTACTTTCAGCACCTCGTTAGGGTGGGCTATGTATTTGTCGGACATCTGGCTGATGTGTACCAAGCCGTCTTGGTGAACGCCTACATCGACAAATGCACCAAAATCAGTAACATTGGTAACAATACCAGGGAGTTTCATGCCTACTTTGAGGTCTTCCATTTTTTCTACACCCTCGGCAAAAGAGAAAAACTCAAACTGCTCACGCGGGTCGCGACCTGGCTTTGCCAATTCCTCTACAATGTCCTGTAAGGTGGGCAGACCTATTTTTTCAGTTACATAGCTTTTCAAATTTATTTTTTGGCGAAGCTCGGCACTGGTCATCAGGTCTTTGACAGTTGCCTGCAAGTCAGTTGCTATTTTTTCTACTACTTGGTAACTTTCTGGGTGTACTGCGCTCATATCCAGTGGATTACCAGCGTTACGAATACGCAAAAAGCCTGCACATTGCTCAAAAGTTTTTGTACCAAGTTTAGGGACTTTTTTGAGGTCTTCGCGAGTTTTGAAAGCACCATACAAATTGCGGAAATCGACAATATTCTGCGCCAACGTAGGTCCTAAGCCAGAAACATACATGAGCAATTCCTTGCTTGCCGTATTCACTTCTACGCCCACCGCGTTCACGCAACTAATTACGGTATCGTCAAGGCTATTTTTCAAGGCACTTTGGTCGACATCATGCTGGTACTGCCCAACGCCAATAGACTTGGGGTCAATTTTCACCAATTCTGCCAAAGGGTCCATCAATCGCCTGCCAATGGAAATTGCGCCGCGAACGGTCAAATCATAGTCTGGAAATTCCTCACGCGCCACAGGGGAAGCAGAATAGACCGAAGCTCCACTTTCATTGACTACAATAATTTGAATATTTTTTGACAACTGCAAGCTGCGAGCAAAAGCCTCTGTTTCACGCCCTGCCGTTCCGTTTCCTATTGCAATCGCCTGAATTTCATATAGTTCACAAAGTTTTTTGACCAAATCACCCGCTTCTTTGGTTTTTCTTTGGGGTTCGTGCGGATAGATGACATCATGGTGCAGTAATTTTCCATTTTGGTTCAAACAGACCACTTTGCAACCTGTCCTAAAACCTGGGTCAAGTGCCAATACGCGCTTTTCGCCAAGTGGAGAAGCCAGCAATAATTGTCTGAGGTTATCTGTAAAAACTTTAATAGCCTCTTCGTCAGCCTTCGTTTTGGTCAGGAGGCGAATCTCGGTTTCCATTGAGGGCGCAAGTAAACGTTTGTAGCCGTCTTTGATAGCCAGCTCAACCTGCTCTTGGCACGCCTCATTTTGATTTTTGAGAAAAAGACCGTTGAGTTTGAAAATAGCAAATTCCTCATCTGGGATTGCTTCCAAAGAGATAAAACCTTCTTTTTCAGCACGACGCATCGCCAAAATACGGTGCGAAGGCGCATCAGAAATGTTTTCTTCCAAATCAAAATAATCTTTGAATTTTTGCCCTTCTTGCTCCTTGCCTGTGATGACCTTTGTTTTGAACTTACCACTTTCAGTAAACAATTTTCGCATTTCAGCCCTGGACACTTGGTCTTCGCTGATTTTTTCGGCAATGATGTCGCGTGCGCCTGCGAGGGCTTCTTCTATGGTCTTTACGCCTTTTTCTTCATCTATAAAAGTCAAAATCGTAGTGAGCATATCTGTATCCGTCGCTTGTGCAAAAATTACATCAGCCAGAGGTTCTAAGCCTTTTTCTTTGGCGATAGTAGCTCGCGTACGGCGTTTGGGCTTGTAGGGAAGGTAAATATCTTCCAACTTGCTCATGGTTTCTGCCTCATTGATTTGCTGTTCCAGTTCGTCAGTGAGCTTGCCGAGTTCCTTCATCGAAGCCAAAATCGCTTCTCTGCGTTTTTCTAACTCGCGTAGCTGATTGATTCTATCACGAATAGCTGTAACCGCTACCTCGTCCAAACTGCCCGTCATTTCTTTGCGATAGCGCGAAATAAAAGGAACAGTGCCTCCCTCGTCCAACAGCGAAATCGTTGCCTCCGTCTGTCTTGTGCTGATGTCCAGTTCTGCGGCTATTTTTGCCACATTCTTATCCATCATTTTGTCAATGACTTTTTCCATGCTCAATTTGATTTTGATAGCGGTTCTTCTAAAAATTGGTGCAAAGGTAAGAAAGGAAAAAAGAAAATAAAAATTGTTTAGAAAAAAATAAAAGCCCTAAGCAAAGACAAAATCTACGACTGCAAAATCAAACTATTTTACTAATCTTTTGTATGTTTGCAAAGAAAAAAATTTGAAACCGAAGGAGTCCAGAGGATTTTGAAAGAGGTATTGGCATAAACATAAAAAACTAATAAGATGATTGTCGTTACAGGTGGTACCAAAGGCATTGGCAAGGCTATTATCGAGAAATTTGCGTCGAATGGGCATAACATTGTTACCTGTTCGCGCACCAAGAGCCAACTCGTTACGATTAATAGCGAAATCGAAACCAAATACAAGACTTCCCTGCATTACTTGGAAGTTGATTTGTCGGAAAGGCGTGATATTGAGATGTTTGCAAACTTTATTCGTAGCCTTGACGAACCCGTTGAGGCGCTGATAAACAATGTGGGTTTTTATATTGGCGGTCAGCTACACAGCGAAGACGAGGGGATTTTAGAAGAAATGATGAAGGCAAACGTGTATAGTGCCTATTATCTCACGCGCGGGCTGGTGGAGGACATGATAGCGCGCAAACAAGGGCATATTTTTAATATTTGTTCGGTGGCAAGCATCAAAGTTTTCCCCAATGGAGGGAGTTACAGCGTTTCTAAGTTTGCGCTTTATGGCATGACCAAGCTCTTTCGTGAGGAACTCAAAGAGTACAATATCAAGGTTACGGCAGTGCTTCCTGGGGCTACTTTTACCTCAAGCTGGGACGAAAACGAGGTGAATCCCGACCGAATCGTAAAGCCTACTGACGTGGCAGAAGCCATTTTTTCCGCTTTTTCTCTTTCGCCCAATGCTGTGATAGAAGAAATGATTATCAGACCACAGTTGGGTGATTTGTAGATAAAATTAAAAAACGCTTTACTCAAATGGAATTTCGTTTTCCAGCCCCGCCTCTATTTGTTTGCCTTTGGTAAAGCAATGACGACATCTTGGCTCATACACATCTGTTTCGCCCAGCAAAACTTGCTTTTTGGAGGCACTGAGGCGGAAAGAGTAAGAAGCTACGCCCCCACAAACCACACAAATCGCGTGTACTTTGGTTACGAACTCAGCAATCGCAAGCAGTTGGGGCATACAGCCAAAAGGTTTGCCCTCAAAATCCATGTCCAAGCCCGACAAGATTACTCGTATCCCCTTGTTTGCCAATAGATTACAGATTTTGGGCAAGTTTTCATCAAAAAACTGAGCTTCGTCTATCGCCACCACCTCGCAGTCGTGGGCAAGTGCCAAGATTTGGTGCGAAAACTCCACAGGCATCGAGTGAATCTCATTGCGATTATGCGAAACCACTTTTATATCGTCATAGCGATTGTCCATGGCGGGCTTAAAAATCAGCACTTTTTGTCGCGCTATCAATGCCCTATTCACGCGGCGTATCAGTTCTTCGGTTTTGCCCGAAAACATCGAGCCACAGACCACTTCTACCCAGCCAGTTTGTCTGTTAGGATTTAATTGGGGTTCTAAAAACATAAGGATAATTTCTCTGCTATCAATTATTTTTTTTCAAAAGTAAATAAAAACACCGCAAATTGGAACAAAATATTATTTTTTGTGTTTAAATTGCATTTGTAAGAAATCCAATCAATCTAAAACTTCCTCTCCAAACGTATGCAAAAATACATAGAACGCATCAGTCAAATAGACCGCTTAGTGAGGTTCAGAAAAACAGGCACAGCCAAAGAACTTGCTAACAAATTAGGCATCTCGCGTAGTACCCTTTTCGAAACTTTTGAGGTAATGAAAGCCTTTGGCGCAGAGATAGCCTACTGCCCACACCGCCAAACCTACTACTACACCCAAGAGGGGCGGTTTGAGATAGGCTTTAAACCCAAAAACAAACTCTCTGAGGACGAGATGGAAAAAATAACGGGTGGGCATAAAAAATATTTTGCCCAGTCCGATATTATCGGACTGCTGCCCTTTATGTTTGCTAATGTAAATCAGTGGGACGGCAATCCGTCTGACGGACGCTGGTTTGCACTCGTTTAAAATACATTGTCTAAATTTAAAAACAAATTAAAATTATGAAAAAGTTAAGTTTGAATGAAATGCAAGGCGTTCAGGGTGGAATTAATTGTGGAACAGCAAGCAAGACAGCTACTGTTATGGGTACTATTGGATTTGCTTTAGGTGTAGCTGCACTATTTACTC
>JAAFJS010000118.1 GCA_013298985.1 Cytophagales bacterium | reverse complement strand
ACCGTACTCTTTGAGTTTGAGGGCATCAGAAAATAGTGTATAAGTTTCTTTTGCCTTGCCAGGGTTTTCCCCCCAGCACCAGTTAGCTTCGCAGTTGGTAGGGGCAGGATTACAATTAGAAGGTTGTGCGGATACCAGAGCCGCCGCCCCAACTAATACGAGTGTGAAAAGGAATAATCTTTTTTTCATTTTTTACTGCTTTTTTTATAAAGTGAACGAATAACTTGTTGTGATTAAAAATTTTTAGTTTGAGATACTACATAATTATGGGTGATAAACCACAAATTGCGTTGTTTTTTTAAATTAAAACGCAATGTAAGTAAATTTTTTACAAATTTCCAAATCGTTATTTTAAGGTTTTGATAAGGTATATTGCAGTATTTAAGCCAAATATTCGCTTGTTTGCATATTTTAACTTAACAATTCGTTAATGTTTGTGTTAATTAATTTTTCTGCGGAAAAACCACTGTGCATCATTGACAGTGAAGCCCAGATTGACCCTAAAAAAGTTTTCTTGAAGTAGATTGCCGTCTGCCATGCCGCGCCGCCCTGCCGCAAAGCCAAAGTTCAGGGCAGAATACCCACGATTCAGGGGCAATGAAAAACCAACATGGATTGATTTTTCGTCCAGCTGCCGTCCTTCCAGTTTGTAAGGGAGTTGCATATAGCTAAACCCTAATCGGTACGTTATGCGTGCCAGATAGCTATTGATGGAGGTCAGATTGGGCGTGTATTCTCCACCAACTACTACTTTGTAGGTGCTGGCAAGGGTATCTCTGAGGATTAGCCCTGTGAAACTGCTCCAGTCTTGGAGTGAAACATCTACGCCTACGGTATATTTGAAGGGCTGTTCCAGACTGATACCAAAAGAGGTTTTGGAAGGCAGGGCTACCTTGCTTCGGAGGTCTTGGGAGATGGTATCTGAGGACAAAATCTGCCCTGTTACGTCGCGCCTTTGGGCAGATTTGAACTTGGTTACGCCCAAGTTTGCTTGCAAATCGTAGGTAGAACCCAAGTTTAAGAAGGTCTTTTTGTTGAGCTTGATGGAATAGGCAATGCCACCTTTGTAGCTAAAATCTGAAAAAGTAGTTTGGTCAAAAATAGCGATAGCATAAGACCCCAAGGTGGTGATTTTGTTGTCTATGATAGTAGAAACAGATTCAGTATTGATAGAGCCAAAGTTATAGTTGAGTTGAAAACCCAGAGAAAGTCCCTTTGCTACGCGCACGCCATTGGCTATAAAAGCCTGCGTGATGCCGCCGTTTCCCTTGTAGGCATACTCGATGAAGGAGGGGGTGTTTGGCACTTTGACCTCAAATCGGTCTATGTAGTTCACATTGCTGTAAGGACGAATCCCTACGCCCATCGTCCATCGGTCGCCAAGCGGCAAGCCAAAAGCCAAATAGGAGAGATTGCCGTTGCTATTTTTTTCAGAAGCGTTTTTCGAGGCAATCGTTTTGTATTCTCCCCCAAAACCTGCCTCAAAAACCATTACCCGATTGCGCGAAAGAAGTGCAGGGTTTTGTAGATTGACGTATGCCTGACTCGAATTGCTCACGCCCAATCCGCCCATACCTATATTATAAATAGTCCCTTGTGGGATTAGCTCGCCCAGCCCTAAGCGCGAGTAAGGAGAGTTGCCGTTCTGTGCAAAGAGAGAAAGGGCAGCAAGGTTAAAGAACAAGAAAACGGCACTTTGTTGAATAAAACGCATTGAAAATCAATTAAATTGTTTGTTTTTATATAGCTTGATTTGTTTTTAGATTGTATAGAAGAATATGGTTTAGCCCAATGAATAGCAAATCTTTTTGATAAGCTATGGTTGTTTTTTCATTTTCCCACTTTTCATTCTTCAATTTTGTCCACAAAAAAGGCGCATCACCTCCACAAAAAACGACTTGTAATGCACCAAATTTTTGTTGATATTTGAGGATAAATCCCTCTATTTCGCTTATCAGCCCATAGACCACGCCACTGACCATCGAGGTTTCTGTGCTATTGCCAATAAAAGAAGCCTCTCCGCTAAAATTTTCTTTTGAAAACAAAGGCAATTTTGCCGTAAACTCGTGCAAGGCTCGGAAACGCATCTGCAAACCCAGCGAAATACTGCCGCCATGGTATAAATTTGTGCTGTCTATAAAGTCATACGTGATGCACGTACCTGCATCTATTACCAACCTATTCGCAAAAGGGCACAAAACAGTTGCACCTGTTACCGCCGCTACCCTGTCCATTCCCAGCGTCGCGGGCGTTTGGTACAGGTGCTGAATCGGCAAGGGTTTATCATGCGCTAACCTGAAAATAGGAATATTGGCAGGAATCAGTTTGAGCAAGTCTTCGGCACGCGGACTGACCGTAGAAACAATGATATTTTCAATTTTTTCTTGTGCGAATACAGCCCTCAAACTTTGCTCGTCAAAGCTATCAATATGCGTTTTGAGCAAGTTCCTCTCAAATAAAGCGGCTTTTGCCAAAGTGTTTCCTACGTCTATTGCCAAATTCATAGCCGCAAATTTGTGAATTTTTACGGGAATGTGGTGCAGGTTAAGTTTTTTTAACACCAAAAATTAACCTGCTCTAAAATTTCAATCAGGTATTTTTAACAGTAGTATCATAAAACCCCTCTGCTGCTGAGAGGAAAAAAAAGATGGTTTCCCAAGAAGTTTTTTTATGTATTTTTATAGCCTTATCCCAACCAGTAGTTGCTGAAAGCCAATAACTTAGCTTCTTCAAAACTATTTGCCATGATTTGCAAACCAATCGGCATTCCTTGTGCATCAAATCCGTTTGGGATAGAGATGGCGGGCAAGCCTCCTGCCACATTTGCCTGCACAGAAAAAATATCTGCTAAGTACATCGCCAGAGGATTACTGGTGTTTTTGCCAATCTCAAAAGCGGTCGTGGGCGCGGTAGGTGAAATAATAAAATCGTATTGGGTCAGGATTTCTTTGGTCTTATTGGCTATTAATCGCCTGACTTTCTGCGCTTTGGTGAAGTAGGCATCATAGTAACTGGAACTCAGCACAAACGTTCCCAAGATGATACGCCTCTGCACTTCCATTCCAAAAGCCTCCGAGCGGCTTAGTTTATACATGGAAACCAAGTCTTTGCTGTGTTGGCTGCGATGTCCGTAGCGCACGCCATCATAGCGCGAGAGGTTGGTGCTTGCCTCTGCCGTAGTCAAGATATAATAAGTGGGCAAAATATAGTCAAGTAATGGAAAATCAACTGCTTCTACGGTATGTCCATCAGCGCGTAGCTTTTCTATGGTCTGTAAAATATTTTCTTTTACCTCTGGCTGAAGCCCCTCATTTTCTACGGTTTCTCTCAAATACGCAATCTTGGGTTTGTAGCCCAAGTCGAGTAGCTGAGTATAGTGGGGGACAGATTTGGTGGAAACGGTGCTGTCAAAATCGTCCTGCCCCGCTATCACTTCCAGTAGTAGTGCCGTATCTTCTACGCTATTAGCAAAAGTCCCGATGATGTCAAAAGAGGAAGCATACGCCAATAATCCATAGCGAGAAACACGCGAATAGGTTGGTTTTAAGCCAATTACACCACAAAAAGAAGCTGGCTGCCTCACAGAGCCGCCAGTATCCGTTCCCAGCGAAGCAAGGCACATACCTGCCTGCACCGCGACCGCAGAGCCACCTGACGAGCCGCCTGATACTCTATTGGTATCCAGTGCGTTACGAACTGCGCCAAAGGCAGAGTTTTCACTCGAAGACCCCATCGCAAACTCATCACAGTTTTGCCTTCCAATAATAATAGCATCTTCTGCCAACAGTTTTTCTACGGCAGTAGCTGAAAATTGAGATTTGAAACCGTCCAAAATGTGGCTTGCTGCCTGTAAGCCATGGTCTTGGTAACAAATCACATCTTTTAGCCCTATCACCATGCCTGCGAGCCTTCCTGCCGTTCCTGCTTGTATTTTTTGGTCAATCTCGCCTGCTTTTTGGAGGGCTTCCTCCGCGTAAACTTCCAAAAATGCGTTGAGGTGTTTTTTTTCTTCTATGACTTTTAAGTAATGAGAAACCAAGTCTTTACACGTGGTTTCACCATCTTTGAGTGCTTTTTGGATTTGTTTGAATGAAGTGTGCATGAAAAAAAATGAGTTGCTTGTGTTTTTCTAATATTGTAGTTCTTTTTGGTAAATCCCACCAACTAATTAATTGTTTAGTGCCTGATTGGAAATCTCATTAGGGACATAATCTTTGTCAAAAATAATAATAAAGCTCAAAAATAGAAAATCTTTTATAGACATAACTAACTGTTTTTCAAATATTTAAAAATATTTCTCGTTATTGCGCCAAATTAAACCTTACCTGAATCCCAAAATTCGTATTGGTACGTTTGAAGGAATTAGAAATATAAGGCTGATTGATGGAACGGTCAAAGTAAAACTGTACGTTCACGCGCTGATTGACTGTGTAGGCAATCGTAGGACGAATCTGTACGTTCAAGTTACCTGCTGTAACCGTAGTAACTTGATTATCACTATCGTCTATCCGTCTTTGTAGTGTGCGCGTGTCGCGTGCAGTCAATCCTAACCTAAATGTAAGGTCATTTTTCAGGACTTTATAACCTCCATTGATTTTAAAAGGAATCTTAAAGCCCGCCTTGGTATAACTCATTTCCACTGTAACATCTGAGTTTTTGAGTTCAGTAACTTGTACGTTGGTCAGGTTGAGGGCAATGCTTCGCTGACGAGCATAGCGCACGTTTAGCGTTAAGTTTTTGATTGTTCGCAAGTTAATTCCTAACAAAGGATTAAAGTTTTCTGTAATACTTATCTGATTCATCACCAGCACAGGCACCAGGTCGCCAGTGAGTGGGTCAAAAGTTGCCAACGGAATGTTTTGTTCTTTTACATTTAAGCCCACATAATCAGGTCCATAAAGAAGCGAAGAAGTATAACCGCCAACATTGTAATCTGATGAATACGAGTGCGTTAGCTGCACACTGCGAAAGATATTTTTAAATACGCCCAAGTTAGAAAGCCCCGAATAAGTAATTTTCCAGCTCGGAATCGGGATAGCAGGGAAAGCAGAAAGCGACTGATTTACCGCATTTGCGCCTGAATATGCTGCCAAAAATGAAGGAATCAATACATCTTGTGAATTGATTTGGTATTGTTTCCCTGTATCTGTCAGCCCGTCCAAGCGCGATTTGATGGCATTTCTACCATCAATAAATTGTTGGAATATGGGCGAATTGAATGCGCCGTCATCACTTGCGAAAGCGGTGCGGAAAGAAAAATACGAAATGCTATACATACCACTTCGGGTCGTGGTTTCGGAACGGTGTCCATTTATGTCTGTAACAAATCTGAAAACTTCGGAATAATTGGCACTGCGTACTTTTTTGGCTTCTAACTGAATATCAAAATCTTTGAAAGGCTCAACGGTAATGCGTAAATTGAGATTGGTCGTATTTGCCTGCCCATACGAGTTGTTTTGGAGTGGACTTCGCGAGAGCCAGCCATTGCGCGAGGCTTGGTTCTTGATGTCAGGATTTTGACTTCCCATGATGAAGCCCAGCCCAGGCGCACCGTTGTTTTGGTCAATCCCAAAGAAACTTGGCGTACTCAGCACCCCAGGGAAAAGCGTGGAGTTGGTTACAGTATAGTTAAAATTCACTTTTTGGACGGACATCAGCAAGCGCGTAAGTACCTGCACAGGCTTGGCGGGTGGCTTTCGTGGCTCTTTGTCGCGTTTTTGTCTTTCGTCAATCTCTTGGATTTTGTCTGCAAACTTTTTGAGTTTTTCCTCTATTTTTCTCAACCTTTTATTGTATTTGGCTGTATCTGAGGAACTTAATTTCTCTTTGGTCGTATCTATTTTGACCTCAACCACAGGCGTAGGCAGGGCTATTTTTTCTTTGAGAGAGATGACTTTATCTTTGTATTTGGTAATTTTTTTTACAAATTTGACAGTATCAAATTGTAAATCTTGGATTTTCAACTCGTATTTGTCTATTTTTCGCAAAATCCTTCGCACTTTCCTTTTGGTCGTATCTGCTTGTGCTACGCCCGCTTCTGGTACTTCTTTGGGAATAGGAATCCCTGTCAATTTGCTCACAATGATTGCTTTGCGCTTTTCAAATCGCTTGATTCTTGCTTGCAAACGGCGTTTTTTCTCCTCTCCTCTGGGTGGCAGTTGCACCGTTTTGGTAGGGTTATTTACTTGCTGCAAGAAACGACTTTTATCATAAAGTTTTCTTAGGTTAAACTGCCCATTGAGGGTTAAGTTGTTGTTATTCTGCATATTATTACCTAAACTATCTGCTATTCCCACTGCGCCCGCCGTCCAGGTATAACCGCCTTGGTAGCGTGTGTCGGCATCAACCCAATCAGTAAGCGGAAATTTGTCCAAAGGTAGCTTGTAAGTGATGCCTACATTTTGTTGAAAATTTTTCATACGCCCCAAGCGCATGATATTTCTCAACACCGAATCGCGCTTGGTTACGTCGCGGTTGCGCGAAACCAAGTCATTATTAATATCGCCAAGTGGCTCATCTACTATGGCAAAAACTTGGGATTGGTAATCCAAATTCAGGTTGCGGGTTAGCCCCCAACGAACATTGTATAATCTATTGAAAGTGAACGCTTTTTCGTACTGTGGCAAAATGCCCAATGTTCCCAAATCAGCATTACGAAGCTGAGTTTTTACAAAACGCCTATCTACATCTGCCCTGATATTGATATTATTGGGCATAGGATTAATATTAAAATCTTTGATAAATTTCAAATATTTTGAATCCAAATCAGAGATTTTTTTGAAAGGCTCTATGGGTGGCACAGCACTCGAATAAGTGTAGCCAATGCCTGCCCGCGTAAACTTTTCGCTAAACTCTGCTATCCTGATGTCGCGACGGCGGAAATCATTGTAAGAATAGTTCAGCACCAAGTTCTCAATATCCCAGAGGTTGGGTTTTGCGCCCTGCTTCAATTTATTTTTCTTGACATTGGTAAAATTGATGCTACGCCGCACGCTTTCGTCGCGCACCAATGCCAAAAAGTCGTTTTTATTAATATTTTGCCGAGTTTCCAGTGCCAAATCCAGCGGCATATCGGGGTCTAATGGGTTAAAATAAGGCGTAGAAAGTCGTCTTTCATAGCTTACGTACATGGGCGCGCTAATGCCTAACTTGCCCAATAAAAATTTGTCTAACTTGATATTGGCAGAAAGGTCGTACTCCAAATTGTGGTCGCGAGTACGTGCGGAGATTTTGTCTTGGATTCCGCCAAAAAACGGTGTACTGTAACGCACAGAGGCGTTTACCAATGCCAAATCCGCTAATTGCGTGTTCAGGCGAGCTGTTGCTGCCCAGCCTGCGCGGTTATTAAAACCTGCCACGCGCAGTTCGTTTGTCCAAATACACACATTTTTGGGTTGTTCGTCAGCGTCAGCGGGGTTTCGTATGCCAAGCATTAACGTCTGGACAGAACTCAAATCAGGATTACCCACGACTGTAATCCTAAATTGGTCAGCCATTTCGCTGTAAGGTACTCGGATTGCCAAGTTCTGTCGGTTGCGATTTGCCTTCAAGTTAATCAAATCCTGAATCGCGATATCCAAACGATTTTCCTCTGCCCAAATCAGTTCGGGGTCAGTCGTGCCGTTGGGAGTCATTTTCAGTGGCACTTCTATTTCATAATAATTTTCTTTGAAATCAGTTCCCAAACGCACAAAAGCATTTACTTCGCCATCTTTGGCGGTCGCACTTTGGGCATGGATAAACATTTTGAGGCGTTGGTAGTTCACCATGTCCAGTACAATATTTTTATACACACCACGCGCATCACCATCTCCTAAGTTATCGACGCAGAGCCGCAAGGATTGTTCGTTTCGGCGCGCCTGTGTATTAGAAGCAAAATCTAAGTCGCGAATAAAGCCTGGTGGCAATACGTAGGGCGTGTTTACGCCATCAAATGCACCATTTTCCTCTATATTAATGGAAGAAACATTAAATTGAGCATTATAAGGCTCTTTGGGTAACTGAAATCCTGGCTGGCGCAGGTCTTCCAAGAAAGGTCGCCACTGCGTTCCCACAAACTGGAATTGTGCCATTCGCAAGATGACAGGTTGCTGCCAATCAGTGAGATAGGTGCGAATAAATCGGATAGATTTGAAGTTGGAGATATTGCCCACCTTGCCCGAAGGCTGGCGAATGGGAATACGAAACTGATACCAAGTCGCAGAGGAAACGCCTTGTGAGGGTGTAGTGATGATTTTGGAAATGACATAAGGATTTCTGTCCAATGCCCCTGGGCGCAGGTCTATCTTGTATTCGTAATAAGTTTCTAAGTCGTTAAGCGTATTATCTCTGTTCAAATCTTCGTTGTCAGGGAAGGTGGAGGAAGCGGCAGTGCCTGCATTGGCGGGTGAGTTGCCTTCCTGCCCATTAAATGAACGATAACGGTCAAAAATAGAAAGGTTATTGTCTGAAAATTCAGAATTTAAGTAATACAAAAAATTATCGTTAGAAGGGTCTGCTTCAAACTGTTGGTAGGCGTTGGGTGATAAAACGCCGCGCAAATTGCTCAGATACCTATTAAAATGAGTACGTTCCTGTGCGTCCGAAAGTCCGTCCATGCCTACATCTTGGCGTTCGCGTGCGCCACCTTCCGCCGAAAAAGCATTGGTCAGGTAAGGGGCGCGCGTAACCTTGCCCCAGGAAGTATTGGAAAAATCTTTCTGGTTGTCATTGGAAGGCAATCCATTTTCAAATCCATGTCGCGAGTCAGGCATATAATCTTCAGAAATACTCCCAATGTTAAAAACTAACTGCCCGCCTGTGGTATTATTGGAGGCGACCTGCTGTCCACTGACGTTTCTCGATATTTGCCCATCTGTACCTGCTATGAAGGGGTCAAGCAAGAAAAACTCAATGTACTGTACGTTAATGTTGTCAAAATCAATATCATACGTTACTGCTTTGGTAACTCCACCAAAGTTGTTACGCGGATTTCTCAAAGAGCCGTTAGGGTTGAGGTCTGTGGTGTAGTTATACATTCCGCGCTCGTCAGGATAAAAAGCCATGTCGAAAGTAAATTCGGGCTGATTGATGATTTGGGCATCGCGATTTTTTGAAATTTCATTAAAAGGAATAGGACGAGTATAATGATTGGTACTTGCGCCCTGCCCTACATTGGCGGGCGGTCTTTGCCCCAAACCCACATTAAAAAATGCAGTATTATCAATGGAGTACCATGCCAGCTTTGCTCTCTTGTACGCGTAGGCAAGCGTATCTGCGCGACTATTGGGCAAAAACTGCTGTGGCGTAGTCCCCATAGACCAGCTAAGTGGCTGACGCGTAAGGTCATACGGAATCTCTGAGGCTTCGAAGTCATCTACATACGAAGTGCCGCCGTCGCGCCCGATAAGCTGGTTTGCGCCAGGAATAATTGCCGCAAATTCACCTGCAAACGTAAAGTTAGAAGGCTCTTTGGTACTGATAAAAGGCAGTTTGTCAATGAGTTTGGTCAAAATGGGCGCATCTTTCCGAACGTTTACCCCAAAGCCAAACATGGTATTGCGCGTAGGCTCTGTGCCAATGCTGACGCGGGTGATATTTGGTCTTTCGTTGAGGTGCATCAGCGTACCTGTAAAGCGTACATCTTTGTTGAGGCGATACTCTATGTCTGTCCCAAAAAGATTGCGCGTTTGGAAGTTAAACAAATCTGCTCTTTCGTACTGAATAATAATTTCCTTGCCTGAGCGCATCACGCCCTCATTGGTGATTCTGACCCTACCAGACTGATAATCAACGGAAAAGTCCTTGCCTTCCTGCAAAACTGTGCCGCCTGCACGCACGCTAACCGAGTTGGGCGAGATATTTAGCCCTGGAAGCTGGATTTCTGTACCTGTGGCTGATTGGAAACTTCCTCGTAAGAAAAACTTACTTTTACTTGTCAAAAGCATGGCATCTGCCTTGGTGCCGCGATACAACTCATTGAAAACGTACTTGTTAATAAGCTGCTGTTCTACATCAGGAATAAACTTGCTTTCCAGCCTTGAGCCAAAAGGTTCGAGAACAGGAAAAATAAATCTCCCCAAACGGCTGTCAATCGTGATGCCTTCTATGTAGTCAAAATTGCCATCAGGCTGAGGGTCATTGTTTTGGTTGAGCCTGTCCATGCCAAAAACCTGCACCAGAGGAATATCTTTGAGGTTTACGCCTTCCTGCAAGTTGGGGTTGTCAATCCCCGTATTGTCATCGCGATAAATGACTCGAAGTTGAAAATTATTTCGGTCTAACTGATTGGTTTGTAAGCCATAAATATTTTTCATCATCAAATCCCACATAGGCAAGTCGGTGCGAATCGTGGACGGGCGCAACATTTTCATCACAATCGTACTGTTGGCGGGTTGGTTTTGGTAGTTTTCTGTGAGTTCGCCCACGCGATAACGCTGTCCATTGTAAGTATATTCGTAGGAAACTGCCAAAATTTCATCATTTCGCAGTGGAGTGAGCAAGGAAATATAGCCCAAATTAGGGTGAAAAACATATTCGCGTTCCTCTAACTTTCGCGCACCTCTAAGCAACTCATAATCAGAACCTTTGGTAAGGCGATATTGGTCTTCCATGATGCCACTTACTTGGTCGACATCGCGGGCGGCGGCATTTTGGATAACGGTTTGGTAAAGCTGGTTTGCGGTATTGCTCGATGGCGTATTGGGCTGAAAAGTCCCTACCGCAGGATTGTTTTTTTGAAATGGATTTCCCTCTGCTAAGTCCATGAAAGCGACCACATTGCGAAGAGTTTGCGTATTATTATTTCTGTTGGTAACATAAACTTCCAAACGCGTAATCACCACGCCCGAAGTAACCACAGGAATTGTCCTCAGCGAAGGCTCGTAATTTCCCCTAAAAAACTGACCCAAGAAAAAGTGTCGATTGTCCTCGTATTGGTCGGCTCGAATCTCAAACTGACGTGCCTGCGCGCCACCACGCACGCGGAAAGTTTCGGCAGTGCCGCGTTGGTTCGAAACTATCGTATTTATCCAAAGTTTCCCAAAACGCAAGCGAGTTTTCACCCCAAGCAAATTGCGCCCGCCCGTAATCAAGCTATTGCTGGTAGGCATACTTACGTTACCAATTTGGACTTCTTGCACAATGTCTTCTTCCATGGAAGAGTAGCCGATTTTGAAGTTATTTTCGTATTGGAAAGTGCTTTTGGTGTCCCAGTTGATGTTCATATTGAGCTTATCACCAATTTTCCCCACCAAGTTCATCTGGATTTGCTGGTCAAAAAACAGACCGCCGTTGCGCTGCTGGCGAATCGGAATTTGCGGATTATCAATGCGTTGCCACCTACCACCAAAGTCAAGCATCACCGAGCCGTTGGGCTGTAAGTCCAGGTTACTCCCCCCAAAAAGGCGGTCAGCAAAGCTCCCCAAAGAAATCGGAGGAATAATTCTGCCCGAATTGACAGGGCTACCGTCATCTTGGGTTTTCGAGATATTTTTCCAGTATTGTTTATTGAGTTCTTCTGACCTGATTTGCAGGTACTTATCAAAGGGAATGGTAGAGGGTGTACGAAAATTATTGCTCCCAATATTTTCATAAACCGTATAGAAACGTCCGCTACTGTCCAGTTCTATCTTTGTATTGTAGTTAGAAGGCTGTCCGAGCATAAAAGGCGACTTGCGCTGGCGAAAGGGCGTAAAAAAGCCACTATATTTTGAGCCGTAACGGTCGCCAAAATACAAACTTTTTCGCTTGGTCGTATCGCCAAACGGATTCATTTTTTTTACAGCGAAGTGGTCGAGATTCAAGAAATCTACACCATTGAAGTTTCGTTTTTTCTTATCAGAGAGTGGGTGCGCTGTTGAAACACCAGTAATAAAAAAGAGGATTAAAAAAACGAAAAAAAATAAATTTTTAGTCTTTGCAAACATAATTTCACATCAAAATACTTCAATAAAAATGGTAATTTGGTGTAGCTATTATTTCATAGGCGTATAAAAAAATTTAGAACTTGATTTTGGTGTTTGAATAGCTTTGAACTATGATGTTGAGATTTTGATACAATAATTCTAATCTGATTCTAATTTTAATTTGCAAATGTAGAGAATGGGAAATAGAAAAGCAAATGTTAAATTCAAGTAAGTGCGGGAAATGGGGCAATAAAAGTTTGGGGAGGGTGTTTTTTATTTTATCTTTTGGCAAATATACTCCTCTGAACTTTCTTGATAATCATGTACTTATTTTATACCAAGATGAATTTAAGATTGCGTAAAGAATACTCCTCCCACTACCCCCTCCAAAGGGGGAAAACAGCATTTCTGTGTTCTCTCCCCCTTTGGAGGGGGTTGGGGGGAGGTTAAAGGTTATACGCACTTCATCTTTTATTTTGGTATTAGTTGCTTTTTAATGCAACAATTTTAAGCCACAGATTTTTATTTCAATAAATTAGCGACTTCTCCTAACATCAATTCCACCCATTGCGCGTACATTTTGCCCGAAGGGTGCAGTCCATCTTCGGCAATCAGGCTTGGGTCTTGGGTTGCCTTGCGCGAAATGGGTGTAATGTCCATATATTTTACGCCATATTGGAGGGAAATTTCTTTGCTAATGAGGTTGTAGGCATCTATTTCTCTGGCTATTTTTTCAATATTGCTATTTTTGGCAAAAGGCGTAACGCCATAATCTGGAATGGAAACCACAAAAACACGTTTGGGATTGCCTTTTGCTTTTTGGATAGCCGTTTTGAGCAATTCCTCAAATTCTTTGCGATAAGTAGCTATATTGTAGCCTCTGTATTGGTTATTTACGCCAATGAGCAAGGAAACGAGGTCATAATTGTCTGGCGGGCTTTGGAGTTGGATAGCTGAACTCAGTTCGTCCGTAGTCCAGCCTGTACGTGCGATGATGCGCGTGGTACTGATATTTATTTGTTTTTCTTTGAGTTGGCGAGCCAGAATGACGGGGTAGCGTTCGGTTTCTGCTACGCTTTCGCCAATGGTATAAGAATCGCCTAAAGCTAAGTAAGTCAAGCCATTAGAGGAGTTTGAAGGGCTTTTTGGAGTCATACACTGATTGCTTAAAAAGAGGAAAGTCAAAAGGCATACAGTAAGGTTCAAACCATATTTTTTCATTTGTCTGGTAGTCTATTTCTTTGTCTGTCAAAGAGTTATGAAATTATTTTTGATAGCCTCACCATCATATACTTACTCAAAATAGAAAAAGCGATAATCTTTTTTGCGTACACTTCGGAATATTTCACCCAAATAAATTTTGGCTTTGATGATAAATACAGGCTGTGTGAGGTGTTGCTTTACAATATTCTGCTCACTAAATGCGAAGCGATAGCCCACGCCTGTACCAATGCCTGCAAAACGAATGATTTTATAATCTATGGTGAGGGCAGGCTCGAAAAGCATAAATTTGCCTTCTCGCCTTTGCATAAATTCGTTGTCTTTGGAGTAATTGTTTATATTCACACCTGCTCGCCCACCACCTAACTGCAAGGGGATGCTCATTGTCCAGCGTTTTTTGCGGTAAAAGTTATATTCGTAAAAAAAGCCTGCGTATTTGTAAAAAAGTTTTCCTTCCATAGGTATAAATGCAGGTGCTGACTGTTCTCCTACTGATATATTGACAGGAATTTCAAAAGTATTGGTAGAGCCTAACCAGTTGAGTGCCAATCCAATCTCGTGCTTATTATTCCATTTGAATCCTGTGCGAAAGCCATGAATCGTAATCATCTGCTCCCGCGCAAACGAAAAACGATTATCCAGTTTAAAAACAAAACTGAGGTGGTTTTTGGCTTTTTCTTGCAATGAATCCGCCAAGTCAAACGCGTGAAGCGGTTGAAAGGCAAAAAAACATAGCAATATGTTTAAGAAAAAGGTCTTGCGTATCAATAGTTTGTTTTTTTAAATGTATGAAAACATAGCATTTGCTCGCTATTGATATAGACTGTTTTTTTGCCAAAAGGTTTAATCAAAGATGCTTTATTTTTTACTCACGTAAGAATTAATGTTTATTCAACTATTTTTCTTGACTACTAACAGAGGGCAAGTGGTCTGAAAAATCATTTGTTTGGTTTTGCTTGGCTTAAAAATGCTTTGATACCACATTTTTTCGTAGGTAGCCATAGCAATAATAGAAGGTCGTTTTTGGGCTACATAGCTTTCTATGCCATCTATCAAGTCGTCTTCGTCGTCTTTGAGTTTGACAAAAGCAAGCGTAAAATGCTCATAATCAAATTGTTTTTTGAGGTCGCGCAGGAATCCGTTGCGGTCAAAAGTAGTAGGGTCAGTTTGCCCTTTGCCTGCCAAATAGACATGAAAAAGCTCTATGGACGCATTAAAAAGTTTGGCAAAGCCCACAATCTTGTCCAATCCATCTTCCACATTCATAAAGTCAGTGGCGTAGGCGATACGCGTAACGGGCGAATTGCTGTACTCATCAGGAATCGCCAATACGGAGCAAGGTACTTTTTCCATGACATCAGCAGTAGTGCTTCCCACAAATATCTTTTTTAAGCCCGTTGCGCCCAATGTTCCCATCACCACCAAGTCGATATTTTGTTCTTTGACCGTATTGATAATTTCAGTATTAAAATCACCATATTTTACCAATGCTTCCTCATTAATTTCATCGTCCTTGACCAGCATTTGGCGGTACATATCCAGCACTGATTTTTGCAATCTTTGCACATCGCTACCAAGCTGTTCGTCCATGCTGGTTTGCTGGTCAGCTTTGGAAAAACCTGTAGGAATTGGCTCATTACTGACGTGAAAAAAAGTGAGTTTGGTTTCCTTATTGCCCTGTACCATGCGCGTGGCAAAATTCATGGCTTTTTCAGCATTAGCAGAGAAATCAGTAGGAACTAAGATATTTTTCATGTAAGATGTCTTTTAAAAGAAATGATATTTGGTTTCCAATTCACGTAAAGGTAAAAATCATAAACGCTAAAAAAAGAAATAATCCATTTTTTTATTTGTTTAGGACTTATGCTTTTACTTCAACACCAATGCTTCTTCCATTAATTGCTGTAAATCAAGGTCATCTACATTTTTTTTGCGGTCAGCCATAATTAAAAACTTTTCATAAGTAACGTTTAGCTCTTCTCTTTCTAAGCTAAATCCGAGTTTTTCTAAGCGAAAGTTTAGGGCGGCTCTGCCACTACGCGCCGTCAAAACTATTTTGCTATCGCCTGCGCCTACTTCGGCGGGGTCTATGATTTCATAGTTCTCACGATTTTTTAGCACGCCGTCTTGGTGAATCCCTGACGAGTGGGCAAAGGCATTTGCGCCTACAATAGCCTTGTTTGCCTGCACAGGCATACGCATCATACGCGATACGATTCGACTGATGGGGTTGAGGTGCTGGGTATTGATATTGGTTTGTAAGTTCAGGTAAGGGTGCGCTTTGAGAACCATCACAACTTCTTCCAGCGAGGTATTTCCTGCCCTTTCGCCAATGCCATTGATAGTACACTCCACCTGCCTTGCGCCATTCATCAAGCCATAAACTGAGTTTGCCGAAGCCAAGCCAAGGTCATTATGGCAATGCACAGAGATAATGGCTTTGTGAATATTTTTTACATTTTCCTTCAAATATTTGATTTTTGCGCCGTATTCATGCGGCAGGCAATAGCCAGTAGTGTCAGGAATATTAACCACTGTTGCGCCTGCACCAATCACAGCCTCAATCATTTGCGCCAAAAAGACCACATCTGCGCGTCCTGCATCTTCTGCAAAAAACTCTACATCTTCGACCAGCGACTTAGCATACTTTACGGCATGAACTGCCTGCACCAAGATTTGTTCGCGCGTGCTTTTGAACTTATTTTGGATATGAAAATCCGACGCGCCCAGCCCTGTATGTATGCGTTTGTGCTTGGCATACAGCAGTGCATCAGCCGCCGTTTTGATGTCTTTTTCTACAGCGCGACTCAGCGCGCAAATCACGGGTTCTTTGACCGCTTTGGAGATTTCCTGAACAGACCGAAAATCAGCAGGGCTTGAAATGGGAAAACCTGCCTCAATAATGTCCACGCCCAAATATTCTAACTCTTTTGCTAACTCAATTTTTTCTTCTGTATTTAGCTGACAGCCAGGAACTTGCTCGCCGTCCCTCAGCGTAGTATCAAAAACATAAACTTTGTTGTCCATATATTTTTTAGTTTTTTTCTTTACTTCTCGCTTTTCGTTTATTTAATTTTTTCTACACCTTACGAGAAATCATAAATACTGGTTTTACTAACTGCTCGTAAAATTAATGACTGATAGTCTAAAAAATAAATAATAGTCTAAAAAAATGAAAATATTTTCATTTTAGCCTCGCGAAGTGCTATACCAAAAAGTGAGTAATCGCCAATCTGTATCCGTCCAAGCCAAAACCGCAGATAAAGCCTTTACAGTTTTTGCTCAGGTAACTTTGGTGGCGGTAGGCTTCGCGGGCAAATGTATTGGAGATGTGTACCTCGACCACAGGCGTTTTGATGCTTTTGATAGCATCGCCCATCGCAATAGAGGTATGCGAGTAGCCGCCTGCGTTTAGTACGATTCCATCATAGCTCCCAAAGCCACATTCGTGCAGTTTGTTGATGAGTTCGCCTTCTATATTGGACTGATAGTAAGCGAGTTCCGTTTTTGGGAATTTTTGTTGTAAAATTTCAAAATAAGTTTCAAAAGTTTGCAAACCATAAATTTCGGGTTCGCGTTTGCCCAATAGATTGAGGTTGGGTCCATTGATAATGATAATTTTCATGCGTTTTGATAGTGGTGGAAAGTCCACCGTAGAGATTATATGCCCTATTTTTCAAGACAAATTTAAACAGTTTTATCATAGTGATAGACTTTCATGCACAAAAATTTATTAGACTTCTTGCGAAAGTAGCAAGTTTCCCCTCTCAGCAGGAGAGGGGTTAGGGGTTGGCAGATAAAAAAACACTTTTCGCAAGAAGCCCAGCAAACAGATTACCACTTTAAAATCTACCAAAAGAAAGCCCAAAGTGGAGTGTAGTGCTGCTGAGGTCTTTACTGGGATTGATGCTAAATGTTTCGCTACCAGACATAAAGTTATAGCCCACACCGCCAAATAGTTGTAACCATCGCGTTACATTGACCTCGACATTGACGGAGGGATTGACTGTCAGAAATGCTTGGGAAACTTGGGCATCACCGTAACGATTGCCAAAACGCATTTCATCAATCATAAACGCGCCGCCAATCTTGGTATTGAAGTTGAGATGAATGAGCTTGGTAGGGAACAATTTGTAGCCTATCAGCCCGCCCGTTTGGATAAGGCGAATGTTGCGATTGTCAGTGGTGATGCTTCCTGAGCCGTTATTCCAGTGGGTAATGTCCGTAGGCACAAGCGAGGTAAGCCCATAAATTCCCATGTAAAAATGGCGGTTGAACAGTACGCCCCCTTCTACACCCACCGAATGAAAGTTACGCACTTTGGCATTGTTGGCAAAGCTCACCTGGCTGATGACCGAGCCAAAACCTGTGATGCGTGATTTGCCAGAAAACAGCGTTTGTATTTTTTCACTATCCTGGGCGGTGGCTGAAAAAGCCAACATAGAAAATACAAAAGCTAAAATGCGTGTTTGACTTTTTGAGAAAATGTTTTTTACAGTTTTCATTTGATTTTTTTAAGTTTAAGTTTTTATATATAGGACTTACGCAGAGATTTAAAGAAAATAAATAAAGCAATTTGCAAGCCTTACAATGAGAAATTTGGGTAATACAAATTAATAATATGCGAACCCTTTTCTTACCAAGAAAAAGAAGGCGTATCATTTTTAAGTTGCTGGATAAGAAACTTTTTTAGTGGTAATCGCTTGATGTGGTAGATGGTTTCATAGGCTTGATAGGCAATTTGTTTGAGTTTGTGCCAGACAAGCATAGCACAAAATATATGTGTTCTTTGTGCAGGGGCTTTTCGGCATTGACAATTCTCGATACCAGTAAGTTGTTTGGCTTCACGATTAAACTGCTCAATGTGCCAACGCATTCTGTTATTATAACCTATGGTTTGTGCGGATTGTCCTCTGAGGTCATTGGTCAATACATAGTCAGTTCTGTTGGTAGAAACAGGCACTTTGTAGAGG
>JAAFJS010000117.1 GCA_013298985.1 Cytophagales bacterium | reverse complement strand
TGTGGCAGACTGAGTTTCTACGAGTTCCCCCCGCTAAAGCGAGGGGTTAGATTAACCCCTCGCTTTAGCGGGGGGAACTTTCCACAAAAATTGTCAGAGTATCGAAATTATACAGACTAAAAATGAAAAATTTAATTTTGAGCATTTCTTAACTCGCTATTCTCAAATCATTTATGAGCTTTTTTTAGCCGCCTTGTTCAGTCAGCATGAAGTAGATAGAATTGGAGATATTATCGGATTAGCTGAGAATCGGTTTTTAAATGTTGATACACTTGAAACAGCATTAGATAACTTGAAAGATAGAGTAAATGCAAAACTCCAAGATTTAAAAACAGACACTTTAATCCGTAATAGGCTTGATAATGAGCATAATATAAAATCTAAAAATGCTTTTCCAGAAAACATCTATTTATTTGTGAGAGGCAAAACGCTAAAAAATGAAGTTATTATTCCTTTACTCAAATCGTTGGCAGAAAAGGTAAGACTCTCTGAGTTTGAGAAGTTTAAATCCTTACCAAAAGAAGGCATTAGAAATCAAATAACTACGTATGAAAATAGGTTTAGAAAAATAGATGATGTTTTCGAGGAACACACAGATTATTATTCCTGCCCACTCATGTCCAAAGTCGCTACTGATATTCAGCAGTTTATTTCCTTTGAAAATAAAAATACAACAAAGCCAAAAAAGCAATGAACAAACCGCCGCACTCTCGCGATTCCTCAATGTAGGGCTTGTCGTCCGCCATACCATAAAGCAAACTCACTTCGCGGTGATTGGCGAGCCAGTGATACACACTTGGCGCAAGATAAAGCACGCCAGCACCACAAATCACTAATAACGAGATAGTTAGCCACTGATATGACTTTTGGGCAAAAGATAAAAAACCTATCAGCGCAACACACGCGTAAAGCGCAACCCAAAGCGCAGGGTCAGGGTCATTGAGCTGAAAATAGGCAAATAAGGAAAAAAGCAATGCCAAAATGAGGCTAATGATGCGTGAAATCATACTTTATAATGAAAAAATTTGAATTCAAAGATAATCAGATTTTCAAAAAAACTACCTATTTTGTACCTCAAAATCATCTGCGTCCAAGTAAGCAGGAAATCTTGCCCTAAACGCAGCTAATTCGCTGTATTTGAGGCTAATGGTTTCAATAATTTCTATATCTTTCTGATAAAAAAGTGCATCACCTTTCATGTCAATTACTGCTGACTCCCCCGCGTACAAAACGCCATTTCCGTCCTGCCCAGTGCGATTTACACCAATGCAATAGCTCAGGTTTTCCATTGCCCTTGCGCGCAAAAGCGTGTTCCATACATTGGCGCGTGCCTGCGGAAAATTTGCTACATACACCAAGCAATCATAGGATAATTCTCCTGTCTTGACAACTTTATTGCGACTCCAAACAGGAAAACGCAGGTCATAACAAACCAGTGTGCAAAACTTCCAGCCTTTTAATTCATTGATTAACAAGCTATTTCCTGCGGAATAATGCTGATGTTCGTCTGCCATACGGAATAAGTGCCGCTTGTCATAATAAGAAAAACTTCCATCTGGTCGCATAAAAACGAGGCGATTAAAATATTGTCCATTTTCCTTCACGATATAGCTACCCGCGACGGCTGCCTTCGTTTGTGCTGCTTGTTGTTTCAGCCATTTGAAAGTGGTCAAATTCATGGGTTCAGCCAAGTGAGGGGCGTTCATGGTAAAGCCTGTGGTAAACATTTCAGGCAGGAGAATCAAGTCTGTCTGTCCCTTGATTTGCCAAATTTTCTCTTCGAGCATTGCCAGATTTGCACCAATATCTTCCCAGTGCAGTTCCGTTTGCACCAATGTAACGTAGATTTCTTCGGCAGGTATTGTTTTCATTTTTATGTTTTTGATAATCAGATGTTTAATTAAATTTAAAAAAACTAAAATAATAATTTTTTATCTTGTTTTTATAGGGATTTGCGTCAATTTGTAAGCATCTCATCTATGGTTACAAATTGAAACCCTCTGTCTTTCAACGATTTAATAATAGATGGTAATGCCTGAATCGTATATTCTCTGTCTTTGCCTGAGCTGTGCATCAGCACAATCGCGCCACTGTGGGCATACTGCTCTACGCGCGTGAAGATTTCCAAAGGCGTATTGCGCTTGTTGTCCCAATCATAAGTATCTATTGACCAGTTAATTACCTTGTATTTTCTCTCAGACAACGCGACAATCTGCTCATCGGTAATCATGCCATAAGGAGGGCGAAAAATAGTAGGGCGAAACTGGATTTGTTCGCGAAAGGCTATCTCTGCGGAGTCTATGTCTTTTTGCATTTCGTCCATGGTCATAAAGCTATATTTCTGATGACTATAAGAGTGATTACCAATAAGATGTCCTTTTTCTTTGATGTCTATGGCATTTTGTTTGTATTTTTTTAATCGGTTGGCTATCAGAAAGAAAGTAGCTTTTACCTTGTACTTTTCCAAGATTCCTAATATTTGTGGGCAATACCAGTCATCGGGGCTATCGTCAAAAGTCAGCGCAATCCATTTTTGCTTGGCATCTGCTTTTTCCAAGAAAAAAGAATGGGGAAAATGGGTAGCTTGTCTTTGGACTTCTTGCTTAAAAATTTCTTCGGAATAGGTTTCGGGGAGGTTATAGAGGAAGGGTTTTTTGAACATAAAATTGGATAAATCAGCCCAAGAAATAAAAATGGGTTGAATCTCTTTTCCTGCTTTTTCATACACAAAAGGCTTGATTAACAGCAGCATAGCATAAAAAAGCAAGAAAAGAAAACAGAGAATAATGAAGCGATGACGACTTTTTTTTTGCATTATTTTTTGATGGCACGTATCAAATTATTATCTTTTGTTCCCCAGTGATAGCCCAAGTCAAAAGGCATTGGTTTTACGGCATTGAGGGCTTTGAGGCTGTCAAAATAAGTTTTGAAATCGCGCTGTCCCATGTATTTGAAATCTTTGATGGGCTTATCATACGTACCATAAACGGTTACGTCCCATTTGCTTCTTTCCAAAAATCGGAAAGGTACGCCTGTGTCGTCCTGTAATATAAAACGTGCTTTTTCCAGTACGATAGGGCGCATGACCGTAAAATAAGGGAAGTGCAACAAATAAGAGGCGGACTTGAAATAAGTATTGCTCACAGGCAAATTTTGCATGAATTTGAGGAAAGCTGGATTTTGTTTGAGTCCACTATCAGAGGCATCTTGGCGGAAATAGTAGGCATTTTTTAGGCGATTTTCACTTGGATTAAAGAAACTCACTTTTACACCTTTGATTGTTTTTCCACGCGCAGAGTCAATATTGGAAAGGATAAATTTGCCATTGTCGTCAAGGCTAACTTGCTGAATATCAGTAATAGTATGCCCTGTACGAACGATAAACAGACAAAGCGCAGGTAAGATGCCTTCCGCCTTGCCGCGTTGGAAATCTTTTGCCATGCGGCGCGTGAGGAAATAACTTTTTTCCAAGAGGTCTTCGATAGATTCGGCTACGGAAAAGAAATAATTATCTACCATTTTGGCGTTGTAAGTATCCAAATCAGGGAAAGGAATGATGGTCTCCAAGCCAATCAGGGTGTAGTTATCTGCCTTCGGAAAAAATTGGTAGGCATTGACGAAATCTGGTCCCGAAAAAGGATAAAACAAATCTGTATGGTCATTATTAGCGGCTGTCATTTCTGTTTTTGCCCATTCACGCATTTTAGAAAAGCGGCTACCGTCTATTTTTGTCCAAGATTTATCTAAGGCACTTGCAAAAGTTTTGTAGCCTTCTGTGTCAGTATATTTTTTGAATGAACTATTTTCTTCTAAGGATAAACCTGCAACTAAGCGCGCAAAATCGTTGTACTTTGCATTTTTGATTTGGGGAGTGGATTCGGTCTTCTTAGCGGCTGTATCCGAAGAAGTTACGAGCATTTCCTGAGCTTCGCCCAAGGTAGCCGCTTTGGTCGTGTCTGCTTGCGTGTTGGAGGATTGACCTTGTGTGCTTGCTTGGTCGCAACCTGCCAAAAATAGGGGAGTACAAGTGATTAAAATGATTAAAAAACGGATATTCAATACTTTCATTGTCATGCTGAGGTTCTAATTTTAATAGTTGGGTTAAACAAGCCTCAAATTTAATAACAAATTTGTGATTGTGGTCTTCCTTCGCCTAAAACTTCTCGTTTTGTGTTTTCTTGATATAGCCATTGACTACTTGGGTAAGAATATCTAAGGGAACGGAGCCATTCTCTAAGATGGTGTCATGGAATTCTTTGATGTCAAACTTTTTACCTAACTGCTCTTTTGCATCTTGGCGAAGCTCCATAATACGCTGATTACCTGTATAATAGGCGCAGCTTCTGGCTGGAAAAACGATAGCATAATCTACATTGTACTGAATGGTGGCGTTGGTGAGGCAGGTCGTTTTTTCCATGTAGGCTATGGCTTCCTCTCTGCCCCATCTTTTTCCATGTATGCCCGTATCTACGACCATATTGGCAGCATTGATAAGCCTGAGATGCAACATTCCTAACTTTTCGTATTGGGTTTTAAAAAAACCATATTCGTCTGCCAAGCTGAGGCTGTAGCTCGCCCAACCGCGATTAAATGCCTCAAAATCAATGATTCGCCTGAAAGTGGGGAGGCGATTTGCTTCGCGCTGAATAGCAATGGGGTAGTGCCTGCCCAAGAAAATGTCTTGACAAACCTGCGCTTTCTGCTCAAACTTATGCCAAACATTCATATTACTGGTATTTAGGAAGCAAGTAGCAGGTACTTGCCCGTTTAGTGAGGAACTTTCATAGTAGATAGGCGGTGCGTAGATGGCGCGGAAAGAAGGCGTGTTAGCCAGCTGTAACTGGGCATGAGGCTGTACCCCAAATAGATAATGTCGCTGACTTTCCAGCTCGGCAATGCTTTTTTTGATGTCAGCAAAGAGATGAGGCTTGGGCGCAGTGTCATACAGAAAGCGAGGGTCTTGGTAAACCTCTTTCATGCACACTATCAGGGGTTTATCAGCAGGAAACTTCAAGCTATCCAATACTTCTCGGATTTGGGCATTGATTTGCTCGATTTCCTCCAAACCAATTTCGTGCAGTTCTTCGGGCGATACATCTACATTTGTATATTTTTTCAACATAAAAAAGTAGTATTCTGTCCCCTTGTCGAGTTGCCAAAGCCCTACTTGATTCTCTGTTTTATTATTTTCATGTACCCTATCCAAATATCTAATCATTTGCCGATAGGTAGGATAAATGATTTGCTCTATGGTAAACCGTACCTCATAATACAATTCTTTTTTTGCCTTGGGCGTGAGATGGGGCAGCTTTTCCACCTTTTTTACAAATTCTGTGTAAAGAATATTTTGGGTAGGGGCGGTATTGATAAAGCCACTCATTTGCATTAAAACCTTGTCAATGAGGAAATTAGGCAAAAAAAAGGCAGAGTCTTGGCGCGCCTGCGTTTGCGCGAGCAGTTGCCCAAAATAGGTTTCAAATTGATTGAGGCGGTGAATATAATCCTCAGCTTCGCTGTATTTATTGATGGCGTGTTCTGTTACCATGAAAAATGGCAATTCTAAGTGCGCGCCGTTGATGTGGTTAAAGGGGTAGCTATAATTTTTGTAGAGCAAATGCTCGTGTACCTCATTTTCCAAAAAGTTGTCCAAAATATCCGTAGAAATCAACTGGAGAGGTGTTTGTACCGAACGTTTGTAGCTTCTGAGCATCTCAAAACTTTTCTCCAATCGCTTGTAGCGTTCCTGTGATTTTTCCATAGACAAATCACTGAGCTTGCTGTTATAGAAGTTCATGCCGTATTCTTCCCAAATCTGGAAGCGCGTCAGCGTTTCGGGTTGCTCTAAGCCATACTCGACCAGCACTCGTTCATAAAAATCATTGATGTCAAAGGGTTTGTACCATATTACATTGATAATCCAAGCTAATACACTGAAAATCAATGCCCAAAAAACCCAAGAGAAATATTTTTTTAACATTTTATTTCACCACATTAATAATCAGTTTACCTTTTTCGTCCCATTCTTTGGTAATGTATGACTCAAACTTTTCGTCAAAAGGTCGCGCTTTGTTTGTGTGCATGACCTCGCGCTTGCGTGCAAACTTGGTTTGGTCATAATATTCGTACCATTTCCCTACTTTCTGCCCATCTACATATTCGCCCTTCTCTTTGAGTCTGCCACTGGGATAAAAAGATTTATATACGCCTTCCCGCACGCCATTGTGAATCTGGACGACCTCGTCGACTTTGGTTTTATTTTTATCGTGATAGGTAATTTGGGTATCTTCGTAAAGTCCTTTGGAGTAGTAAAATTTATCTACCAAATTGGTGTCTTTGTCAAAAATTTCCCACCTGCCATGCTTTACGCCCAAGTAAAAATAACCTTCTTCCAAAATCTCTCCGTTCCATGTTTTTTTGTAGTAGCCATGTAGCAATGCGCCGTTCTCCTTGTCGAGCTTGTTGGCTTTTTCTATTTTGCGCTGTTTTTTGTTAAAATAAAAAACATCATCATTGTAGGCGGGTATGGGTAGCACCTCATTGGTATATTGGAAACGTTCTATCAAAAAGTTTTTCCCACTCAGCCTTTTGATGAAGGTTCGCGAAGTACGATGCCCCATGTATTCATTGGAGGGTGTTTTCTTCTCGTTTGCGCCAAAGCCGCCTCTTTGGGCTTCTCCTTTTTCCTTGCTCCCAAAGAGATTGATTTTCTTTTGTTTGTCTTCTTTCTTTTTTTCTTTGGTGTTTAGCTCGATGCTCGGAATTACATCAGAAATGAGTGAAACATCATCTACCTCAGTGGTATCTTCGCTTATTTCCAATATTTGTGCGTAGCTTGGGCTGGAAATAAGTACAAATAAAGCGAAAGCGAATAAAATTATTTTTCTCATTTTTTTATTTGATAATTTCTAATAAAATTTCTTTTAAACCCTGTAAAATACGATAAACCTCAAAAATTTCATCATCATCAACAGCAAAAGATTTGCTAATTACATATTTTTTATTTTCTAAAACCACAAAGTTCCAATCTTTTCCTATCACATAGCACCCATAAATAGGTTGTGTATTACCATTAAGGGCTTGCCCTACGAGCATTGCTGCCAAGCATTGTCCTTGTGGCTCACCTGTGGGGTCAGTTTGGGGTTTATATTCTTGAAAAGCAAAGTAAGGGATTTTGGGTTCACGCCTCCCAGTGGCAATAATGCCATCAGGATTACCAGAAAGCTCATATTCGCTGATGGTTGCTTTTACGTTACGTTCTGCAAAATCATTGAATTTCAGCGTAGTAAAATTGACCAAAGTGAAAACAGGCACTATAAAATTAGATAACAATTCTTGTTCATTCCAATCACGAATATTGGACAAAAGTTTGTTTTGCAAAATAAGTAAATACTGTTTTTCTATCTCAGTCAGTGGTTTTATGGATTTATTTAGCCAGTAGTCTAAGTGGCTTGACTGAGCTATTTCTTCCAGCCCAAAAGTGTCATCAAGAAAACTTAGCGTGCAGTCTTTCAAATTTATCTTTTGCATTATTTTTCAGGAATTTTAATGCAAGTTAGTAAAAAATAAATAAAAAACCCTCATCAAAGTTTTAAACTTTCGATAAGGGTTTTCAAGAATTTTGATTTTCAAAAAAGCTAAAAACCTATGGAGAAACTAATTTTGCGCTTACGCCCGCATTTGCCCCTAATGCGGCATAAATACTGCCTACTGTAGGGAAAGAATACCCAATCGTCATGGTAGAGGTTGTCAAGTTAGTAATGGTAGCACTTACGTTGCCAGGATTCAAAATGATTTTTCCCGTATTGCCGCCATCAAAAGCCCATGTACCTGTGGGGGTAACACCTGCCAATTCCGCACCTGTAACGCTATAAGTACCATTGGCATTGATAGTGAAACGGAGAGGCGCATAGACCTGCGCCGCAGTAGGAAGCAAGGTAGCAATAGGAATACCTTGAATGGTGATAGAAGGAACATCTAATCTCCATACACGTACCAAGTTGGTGGTGGCTACATCTATTGGGCTTGGCTCGTCTGCTTTTTTGCTACAGCTAATCAAGGCTACGCTTACAAATAAGAATGCAAATAATTTTAAAAAGTTTTTTTTCATTTTGTTATTCATTTTAAATTACAGTTTTTTTAAGTTCAATTAAGTAGTAATACGGTTTAAAAGCATAAAAGTTGTAATGATTATGAGTTATAAATTATTAATTATGAGTTATGAATGAATTGCAATTTGTTAATAATCAATGTTTTATGTAATAATTGCAATAGGAACTAATTTTATTTATCTACTTAGCTGTCATTCGTTTAGCTGACTAAAAAAACAAAATTATATAGTTAAATTGTTGGTTATCAAATTTTTGTATCCATTTATAATTCATAATTTATAACTCATCACTATACAAAGCAATATTACGCGTTTAATTTCAGTTTTCCAAAAAGAGCTACGATTTGTAAGGCTGTATTTTCCCAAGTCAGTCTATCCACTTCTTTTTTGCTTGCTTCGGCGAGCAGTTCCCTGATGCCTTCGTAGTGCAAAAGTGCATACAGGTAGTTGGCGAACTTGTTTGCGTCCCAGCAGTCTGCTTTGAGTACATGATTGAGTATTTCGGAAACGCCTGATTGCTTGGAGAGTACGGCAGGGATTTCGTGCTGTGCGGCTTCGAGTGCCGATAATCCGAAAGGCTCAGAAACGGAGGGCATAAAATACACATCTACACGTTCCAACAGTTCATGCACGCGAGCCTTGTTCAGGAAGCCTGTAAAAATAAAATGTTCTCCCAATTTTAGCCTTTTCACCTCGTTCATCAGCCAATTTTGCTGGTCGCCTGCGCCCGCAATCACAAATACGATTTCCTTGTCTTTTTTCAGCAACTTTTCTGCCGTTTCCAACAAAAATTCGGGACCTTTTTGGTAAGTAATTCGTCCCAAAAAAAGCACCATTTTTTTATCATTGGTGGTTATTTTTTTAGTGTAGCCATAATCGCTTAGTTTTTCAGGCTCTTGTTTGAGAACCTGATTAGGTGTAGTTGGGCTTTCTGGAAGCGGGTCTATCGCATTGTGGACAGGAAAAATTTTGTCTGCCTCAATAAAAGGATAGTTTTGCAAGATTTGGGCTTTGGTAAAATAGCTGACAGGAATAATCAAATCTGCCATGCTCATTCCGTCATACTCGATGTGATATACCTTGTTTTGTGGGCTTCTCGCGCCAATACCCACCCTATCCGTTTCCAAGGAATGAATATGCACCACCAAGGGCTTTCCTGTCAATCTTTTGAGCTGAATCCCCGCCTGAAAGGTAAGCCAGTCGTGGGCATAAATCACATCAAATTCTTTTTTTTCGGCAATATTGGCTACGATTTCAGCAAAAGTAGCGACTTTTTCCATGATATTTGTGCCGTAGTTATTACCCGAAGTATAAAGTTCGCGTACCTCATTAATCGCTAAAGTTTCTGTTACTTGCTCCTCTATGTCTTCCAAATAAGTAATGGTTTTCATCACAGGAATAGGATAGGGGCTGAGGTCAGTAGCCACAAAAATCACCTCAGTAATTTCTTTCAAGCTGTATTGCAGACGTTCTATTTTAATGTCGTCCTCAGTGAGGTGGTTTAGCCCAATCACGTTTACATGGTCAAGAATAAACTGTGGCTCGCTTCGCGGCACTATCACCGTCAAATCTACATGACTGCCCAATGCCTTGGCGATTCCGTAGCAAGCCTGCCCCAAGCCTCCCGTCAAAAACGGTGGGAACTCCCAACCTAACATTAAAACTTTTAATTTCTCTTGCATTACTTTGGTAATTGGGTTAATGGCAAAAATTATCTACTTGATAATCAAAAAATAGCCAAATCGCCTAAGAAGTTATGCTTCTTGACTTTTTAAAACCAGCGCAAAAATAAGAAAATCTATGATAAAAAGGAATTAAAGGCGAACTTCTCTCTGCAAATTTTTCTTTCCATTTGCCGCCCTTGCCTGCTTTTTTGACAGCAATGACAAATAAGGTAAATAAGTTTTTTTACTACATAAATGCGATAGTATAAAAAACATTTCTTAATTTTCACTTTTTCAGACATTTTGAAAATATTAAAAAACAAACAGTAAATGTTTAAAGTATAAACCAAAATTTTCTAAACCAATGAACAAACCAATGCTATTGATTGCGGCTTGCCTGTTGTCTTTGACAGCCATCGCACAAACAGGAAAAGTCTATGATGACCTTTCTCTTCCGAGTAAGATTTTAAATGGAGAACGCAAATTTGCCATCTATCTGCCTCCTGATTACGAAACTTCGAGCAGGAAATATCCTATCTTGTATCTTTTGCATGGAGGCGGTGATGACCAAACGGGCTGGGTGCAGTTTGGAGAGGTATTGCATATTGTAGATAAGGCAATTCGTGAGGGCAAGGCTACGCCCATGATAATCGTGATGCCCGATGCAAATACTGGACAAAGAGGCTATTACAACAGTGTTGATGGCAAATGGAGATATGAGGATTTCTTTTTTGAGGAATTCATGCCTTTTGTAGAAAAGCAGTACCGCATCAAAGGCGAAAAACGGTTTAGGGCAATCGCGGGCTTGTCTATGGGCGGAGGCGGCTCATTTGTCTATGCTTTGCACCGCCCAGATTTATTTTCTTCGGCTTGTCCTTTGAGCGCGTATATAGGAGCTTTCACTTTGGCAGAAACCAAGCAATCATTAGAAAGATGGGGCGTAAAAGACTATAAAGAAAGCGATATTGAGCCATATTACAAAAAGTATAGCGTATTACCTTTGATAGAAAACATCAAAGACGAAAACAAAAAAGCAGTGAGATGGTACATAGATTGTGGTGATGACGACTTTCTGTACGAAGGCAACTCTTTGGTGCATATTGCCATGAAGAAAAAGGAAATCCCACACGAGTTCAGGATTCGCAATGGCGCGCATACGTGGACATATTGGCGAGAGTCCTTGCCAGAGGTCTTACATTTTGTTTCAGAGGCTTTTCACCAATACTAAGTGGGTGTTAAAAAATTATTACAAAAAATATAGACAAAGTGTTTGCATAATCGGAAAAACTGCCGTACCTTTGCGAAACCAAATTTGAAAATGAAAATTTGGCAGTTAAATTATGCGCTGGTGATGTAGCTCAGTTGGTAGAGCAAAGGACTGAAAATCCTTGTGTCGGCGGTTCAATTCCGTCTATCACCACTAATTTTTGGGTTTAGCATTATTTTTGAATGAAAAAGACACTTTTTATAGAGTGTCTTTTTTGTTTTATAAAAAAGAATGTTTCCTTTTGGGAAACATTCTTTTTAAAATTTTCTATTTCTTTAAAAACATTGGAATACTAAGGATTGGCATTGTCCCAATTTACCTCTTGGACTGGACGTTCTAACTGCAATAGTACCCTCATACCCGCCACTGGAAGATGAATTTCTGCTATTTTGTCATAGCGACGCATATCTATCCAGCGATGTCCTTCATACCAAAGTGAGTACAATCTTTCCTTCAAAATGGCATTGATTAAGGCATCTCTGGTGGTAGCCCCTGCATAGTTTGGCAAACCTGCGGCAGTTCTAATCACATTGATAAGTCTAACGGCATCGGCAGTGCGGTTGCGCTGTGCGGCAACCTCCGCGGCTATCAGTACCAATTCTTCGTTGCGAATGATAGGTACGGGAGTAGTTCCTGTATTGTAGATATTAGAAAGGTATCTGGAACTATATGTTATCCCTGCGGCGGCATAATTTAGGGAAGGACTTACTACCGTTACCTTACTCAAACGTCTATCGCCTGCTTCGGCATCATCCATGACTTTTTGAGCCGCTACCACTCTGGCAGAGCTGGTGTTTATCAATGGATTAGGAGCATCAGGTGCGCTTGGGTTGTATGTATGTAGAGGTCCCGCAGTCAGGCTACCTGTTTCATTATAAAAAGTTTGTGCTAACAAACCTTCTGCTTTTGCCCAATCTTGTTGATAAATAGCTACACGCAAAGCAATAGCACGATTGAAACGTTTGAAAGTGGGAGGAGTATCAAATCCTGCATAGCCAGAGGGCATAGGGAAAGGAAAAGAAGCACCCGCCGCATCTAACTGGCTTGCGCCTTCGTCCAAGAAGCCTGCTATCGCCTTTAAGGATTCCTCATAAGAAGCAGCTTTGCTGGGCTTGAAGGGGTTAGTAATATCCAGACGTATCCCATTTTTATACTGCACATTCAGCTGATACAAGCAAGCAAGTCCTTTGAATGTATTTGCCAAGCCTTTGTAGGCACTTTTTTCGGCGGCTGTTGCAGCATTGGTATTATCTACTGCCGCAATGATGATGTTTGCCTGGCGTACTGGAAGCCCAAAAGCAGTGGTAGCCCCATTGTAAAAAGCTGAGTTGTCAATAGGACGTATTCCATTTAGCTCTGTCATCCACCTTGATTCTGTGGTATTAAAGTTAAATAGCTCCTTGCCCAAAGTGCCTGTTACTTGCAAATAGGTAGCTAAACCGTTTCTTGCATTGGAAATTTGTCCAATAGCCAAACTATTGAGTTGAGATTTAGAAGCATTAGCCTCAACACTTCCTAAACTTGGAAAGTTAGGGTCGACCACTGGCTCCAATTTGCTACAAGCTGTAAAAGCGAGCAAGCAAACAGCCATAGTAAAATATTTTATATTTTTATTTTTCATTGTATTAATGTTTTAATTCGTTTGTTGAAATTAGAAATCAATGGCAATATGGAACATAAAGCGACGCACTGCAGGGATACTACCAATATCAACCCCACTACCCAAGGCGGCAGAGCCAAAGTTAGAGTTTTCTGGGTCATAGCCTGCGGTATAGTCTGTCCACCTGAGCAGATTATTGCCTGACACACCTATTTTTACGCCATTGACCACATTGCCAAACACTTTACTAAGCTGAGTGCGTGGAACTCTATAATACAAAGCCACCTCTCTCAATTTCAAGAAACTTGTCAATACTGGATTAGAACCTGGTAGAGGAACACCGTCAGACCCCAAGCCATTTACACTTTGTCTGTAAACTCCATTAGGCGTAGTGCCATCTGGTGCTTGGTTAGTGCTACTCCAATCAGAAGTATTGCCACCTTCGTCCCAAAGTAAGCGAGCCAAAGAAACGACAGTGAATTTATGACGATAGCTCAATAAAGCTGAAAATTCAAAATTCTTCAAGAAAGTGATTCTTTGGTTCAAAGAAAACTCATACTTAGGCTGTTGGTCGCCATATACAGTCCATGAAGTAGGGTTTGTGGGGTCTGTACGTGGCTGCCCTACGATTTGGGTAGGAGATTCGCCTTCTTTTATTCTCCACTGACCAAAGGAAGCTCCAAATCCACCTGTCAAACGTTCAGGAATAGTCAATCTGGTAATTTTTGAACGGTTAAACCAAACAATAGGCTGAACAAACCATGAGAAATTTTCGCTTTTTATAATGTCTGCACCCAAAGAAATTTCCATACCTGTATTTACCAAGTCAGCCGCATTTACAGAAGTAGAAGTAACCCCAGTGGTAGGGGCTGTAACGAAGGGCTGAATCAGGTCAAATACTTTTTTGTTATAAAAAGTGATTTCACCACTCACTTTACCACCAAACAAGCCAAAATCCACGCCATACTCCAATTCAGTAGCTCTTTCAGGTCTGATGCCTGTATTGCCAAGAACGGTAGAAGGGCTAAAACCACTTTGTCCACCTACGCCTACAATGCCTAACTGAGAATAAAGTGTACCAAAATTGGGTAAGCCTGCGGTTTGTCCGTAGGCAACGCGTACTTTTAATTGATTTACAAATCCGTCACCCCAAGTGCCAAAGTTTGCTAAGTTTACGGCTAA
This sequence comes from Cytophagales bacterium, assembly GCA_013298985.1. GTDB lineage: Bacteria > Bacteroidota > Bacteroidia > Cytophagales > Thermoflexibacteraceae > Thermoflexibacter. The sequence continues at coordinate 4,301 of JAAFJS010000117.1, read as the reverse complement.
TGAGCCGCGTGGGAAGGCATAAAACTTGGCAGGGTCGCCATTGAGTGTCGAGCGGTCAAAACGAACACCCACAGAGGCGATAATTTTGTTATCGTAGTTTGCTTCCTGCTGTGCAAAAAAGCCCTGGTCAGTATTTCTTTGCCAGATTACGCCTGGGTCAAATGCTTTTGCATTTTGAGGATTAGAAACTCCCACAGGCAGTCCTCTACCTCTTACGAAAGCATCTCTGGCATTAGTACCTAACTGCACCGCACCAGCAGAAGTCGTTAATTCTAACTTGTTATCCATGGCTGAGTACGTAAATATACCTGCGAGTTGTAGGTTATAATTGGTAACTTCTCTACGCGTATCTTGGGCATAGCCTGGGTTGGGTTCTGCGAGTTGAGATTGCAAGTCAGCAGGCAAATAAATAAGCGCATACCCACTTTGGTAATCCAAACCTCCTGTAGCCTTAATGGACAAACTCATATTTTGCTTATTTAGCACATTGAAGTTTGCTGTAAAGCCTTGCAAAAAGCGATTTACTTTTTGGTTATTGATAGCCCTGTCGCGAATCGCCAATGGATTTTCACCTACCAAGCTGTTAGGATAGTTTCCTTGTGCATCTGGATTGAGGTTATAGAAGGGCTTGGTATAAGGCAGGTTATAGCCATAATTGATATTTGAGTTGTCATTCCCAGCCCAGCCTCTGTCATTATTTGAATGAACATAGTTAGAATTAATACCAATATCTAACCATTTGGTAACTTTGTGGTCTAAGTTCGCGCGAATAGAATAGCGACCAAATCCTGTGTTTTTAACGATACCTGTTTCATCTGCCATGCTTCCATTGACATAAAACTTTGTTTTTTCATCCCCACCAGCTATGCTCAAACGTGTATTTCTGATTTGACCTGTTTCCCCAAAAACTACTCTTTCCCAATCTGTGTAAGTACCATTGGCTCTGGCGGTTCTGAGTGCAGGGATTTCGTCTTCATTAAAAAATTTAGTTAGTTTTTCTTCCGTCCAGTCAGCTCCCCCATAAAAAGCCAATGCCTTGCTGAAACCAAAGTCTTGCCCAAAATTAATTTTAGTTTTTCCCCCTTTGCCGCGTTTGGTAGTGATAATCACTACACCCGCATTGGCACGTGTACCGTAAATTGCTGCTGCCGAAGCACCTTTCAATACCTCGATATTCTCAATGTCATCAGGGTTAATATCTGCCAAGCGATTGGTATTGTTATCTTGGGCAGAAGCGGAAGAACCGCCAGTTGCCTTGTTTGCTTGAGAGCGACCATTAGAGTTTTGGCTATTGTCAATGTAAACGCCATCTACAATGAACAGTGGCTGAGAAGCAGAAGCACCTAAGGTAGAAACCCCGCGAAACTGCATATTGAAACCACCACCAGGCATTGAGCCGTTTGCTACAATGTTTGCGCCTGCGATTTTGCCTTGCAAAGCACCGTCCGTAGTTACAGGGCTGGTAGTCCCTACTAATTCTCTGGCAGATACCGAGGATACCGCATTTGCCAAGTTAGAACGCTTTACGCTGGTTGCCAAACCTGTAACGACTACTTCTTCCAAGCCTATCACGTCTTCCTCTAAGGTAACGTCTAAATTACCAGAGGTAGGAACGTCTAGTTCTTTGCCCACAAAACCAATAAAGGAAAATAAGATTTTTTTGGCGGAGGAGGGGACGCTGAGTTTGAACTCACCGTTCACATCTGAGATAGCACCTGCCGTAGTGCCTTTGACTACGATATTCACGCCTGGAAGCCCGCTTCCGTCGGTGGCATTTTTGACCTTGCCACTAATTACTCGGTCTTGGGCTTGTACTGCAAATGCTAAAAACAGCATTAACAGCAACAAAATGCCCTGTTTGGAAATTTGTTTCATCTTAAATTTAAGGTAATAGTTTGTAAATAAAATGTTATTTTAGTGAAAAAATACAGTTGCAATAAGTAGAAGTACGAAGTGTTTATTGGCTCTTATGTCATGTAATCGTAAATATTTATTAACATATACATCACATAACAAGTCGTAATGTTATATATTTTTATTTGAATTAACAAAAAGAACAAAAAAATTAACAAATATCTTACTTCATTGGTGGCTGTAAAGTAGCTAATGCGCCCTGCTCTCGCAATAGCTTGATAGCGCGATGCACAAGGTTGCGCGCAGACTGGTAATTCATAGACATTATTTTACCAATTTCTTCATAGCTCATGTCTTGGTAAAAAAGTAAATACAAAATTTCTTTTTGGCGCGGGGGCAGTTTGGTGAACATTTCTTGTATCTTTTGAATTTGCTCCTTGTCTGTTTGGGACTGGATAAGCACTGCCTCGTGCGAGAAGACCACCTCAAAGGCATATTCTTTGGGCAGGTCTTTGGAAAAAAGTTGCTTAAATTTAGCCCCTTTGTCGAGCTGTTTGATGATTTTGCGGCGGATAGCGGTGAGCAAGTAGGGCTTTATGTGGTCGACTTGGGCAAGGTTGCTTCTATTTTTCCATAGTTCCAAAAACAATTCTTGGATACAATCCTCGATAAATTCGCTGTCTTTATGTAGTTTTTTTCCATAGTTGAGCATTGCTCGGTAGTGAGCATGGAAAATCTGGGCGAAGGCTACTTCTTCTCCATTTTTAAAGTTTTCCCATAATTCACTATCCTTCAAATTCGCTATATTTGTATGTTGCATTTTTAATAAAGGTCGATGTAATACAAACATAAAAAAAAAATAACAGTTACCCATCAAAGTAACTGTTATTCCAAAAATGTATGAAAATAAAATGAAAAAAATTAGTATCCTACGTTCTGCTTCACATTTGGATTGAGGTCTATCTCGTTCAAAGGAATGGGATAAAGCAAGTTTTTATTTACGTCGAACCTTGCATCGCTGCGTGCAGAATTAAAATTCCAGTTTGCTAAGTTGATTTTGCCTGCGGCGTGCCAGCGTTTAAGGTCAAGCCAGCGTATGCCTTCCTCTCCTGCCAGTTCTACAAAGCGTTCGTCCATAATCCATTGCATAATTCTGGCGCGGTCGCTTTCGCTTGCGCTTCTGTCTGCGGGAACGGTGCCGCCTGCGGTCATGGTGCGGGCGCGTGTACGTACCTGATTGATAAGCCCAATAGCTTCTGCGGTAGAACCACCTGATTCCAAGACAGCTTCTGCACGCAATAATAAAATATCTGCAAAGCGCAAAATACGTGGATTATTCACAGAACCTACACCTGACTGGGAGTATTGGTTTCTTGCTACATATTTCCTGATGTCGTTTCCGCGCAAGGTAACATCGCGCCTTGGGTCAGCAGTTTCGAAGGCATTTTTCAACTTATCAGTGCCTGTGTAGTAAGGTGCGCCAAACAGACTCCAATGATTTTCGTACCAACCCCAATAGGCAGAAGTAGAACCAATATTGTTGTCAAAATCATTAGAAAGCCACACATTATCTCCGCCACCTGGCTGGCTCGCCTGAAACTCAAATAGCGATTCTGCATTGTTTTCTGTGTTGAAGGCAAAGTTATCTGCAAAGTTAGGCACTAAGGAAACGCCTGATATTTTGCTGAAAGCGGCAATGGCAGCTGTAAAATCAGCACTTGATTTTTTGTAATTACCTTTGAAAACCAATGCCTTACCTAAAAATCCGTTGGCGGAATTTTTGGTGGCACGTCCTCTGTTTGGGTCGTCCCACTTATCGGGCAGAAGGCTGGCGGCTTCGGTAAAATCCTTAATAGCTTGGTCTAAGAGTTCGGTGTCTTTGGAACTTGGGTTAGTGGTTTTGTCTGTAGTTTGGATTCTCTCTATAATCACAGGAGAAGTCCCATAGAAATTCCACAACTGGAAAAACATATACCCTCTCAAAAACAAAGCCTCGCCGCGATGTCTGTCTTTCAGCCCTGCGGTTTTATAAACACCTTCTTTGACGGTACTGATTTTGTCCAGAAAGGTGTTTGCTCTATTGATGAGCTGATAAGCAACTCTATAATAGGTATTAAGCCGCCCTTCCGCAGGCTGTAAATTGAAGAAAACTTCATAGGCATCTGTACCAGAAGTCGTAATATCGTCCCCTGGAAGTTGCCAAAAACCATGAATGGGTCCGTTGCTATTAAACCAATAAATATCGGAGAGTTTAGCATAGACTGCAATCGCAGCCCTATCAAAGTCAATTTCTTCGGTAAAGAAAGAGGCTTCTGTAGGTGCTAAGGGCTGTAAGTCCAATTTGCTTTCATTACAAGCAGTATAAATGCCAAATGAAAACAAAAAAGCAAGTGGTAAAACAATTTTGTATTTTTTCATAATCAATTTAATTAAATATGTTTAAATTT
>JAAFJS010000115.1 GCA_013298985.1 Cytophagales bacterium | reverse complement strand
ATGCAAATTGATAAAGATACAATTCGTAAACTTGCTCATCTTTCTCGTCTTCACTTTGAGGAGCAAGACGAGCAAAAAATGGTGGACAGCCTAAATGTTATTATCGCGTGGGTAGATAAGCTAAACGAGATAGATACCACTGATATAGAGCCACTTACACACCTGACCGAAGAGCTAAATTCGTTCAGGGAAGACGTAAACTTACCGCCACTCAGCCACGAGAGAGGGCTGGTAAATGCCCCTAAAAAAGATGACGATTATTTTAGAGTGCCAAAAGTGATGGAGTAAGCGTGAGTAAATTTCACGCAAACAAAGCGCAGGGGTTGGGCGCAAGCCGTTGAAATTTATGAGGTTAATACCCCAAATGCTTCCTCAAACTCCACATTGCGGATATTTTTGTAATGTCCTGTATGGAAGTTGTCCAAGCGTTTCAAGATATTAAGTACCATTACTTTTTCGCTTGCGGTTATCGTATCAAAAGCCATACTCCCTACTTTGTCCATGTAGGGGAAACTTTCATACAGCACTGCAATTCCTTTCTCTGTGATTTTCAGGCGTTTAGAACGTTTATCTTGCTCATCAGGAAACTCCTCCGCCAAGCCCGATTTCACCAAACGTTTGATAATGTCAATCCCCGAAGGAAACTCTGACACCATTTCGTAAATCAACTCACTTTTTTTGGGCGTACCCATGTCGTGCAAGCTAATCAAATAGACCCAATCCTCGATATTGTCCATGCCTACGTGCGCCAACGCCTTTTTGCAGTACAAACTCGCATATTTGTTCAGCTTTCCTATCATTCCCGCTAACTGACCATTGATAGGAATTTCTTTTTCGTCTGCCTCATGCACAGGCGTTTGGGTATGCTCTGCTAAATAATTGATGCAAAACTCCTCCATCGTCAAATCAGGATATTTGCTTTCATATTCCGCCCAAAGGTTCACCAATGCCACTACTTTATTCTTCATATTACAAAACTACGGTCTTAATGCAAAAGAAAAAACAAATTATTTGAAGCCATTTATATCCTGTCTTTGTTTATTGATTTCTTTAAAAAATCATGTTTTTTTACAAAAATCATCAATAAAGCTATAAATTGCCCTTGTGAAAGTCTTTTATCACCATAAAAAAATGTTTGGATTGATAAAAAGATATTCACAAAGATAGTTTTTTTATGCTTTTTTCTCAAACTTATACCATGCAACTTACACAAATTATTAAAATATGAAAAAGATAACTGTATTATTTCTCTGTCTTTTTGCGATTTATACCTCACTTTTGGCACAAAGCAACCTGCGCGAGCAGGATTCACTTTTTGTACGCGAAAACTACCAAAAGTATGAATACAATGTACCCATGCGCGATGGAGTCAAGTTATTTATGACCGTTTATGTTCCCAAAGATGCCTCAGAAAAAAAACAATACCCAATCCTGATGCAGCGCACTTGCTACAATGTTGCGCCTTATGGAGCAAATGAATATGAGGTAAGTTTGGGACCTTCGCGCTATGCTATGCGCGACAAGTATATCTTTGTTTATCAGGACGTTCGCGGGCGATGGATGTCAGAAGGCACTTGGACAAATATGACTCCGCACCTGCCCAATAAAAAAGCAAAAACCGAAGTCGATGAAGCCTCTGATGCCTACGATACGATTGAGTGGCTGGTCAAAAATATAAAAAACAACAATGGTCGCGTGGGGCAGTGGGGCATTTCCTATCCAGGTTTTTATACGATTGCGGGCGCGCTGTGCCAGCACCCTGCGCTCAAAGCCTCCTCACCACAAGCCCCTGTCAGCGATTTTTATTTTGAGGATTTTCACCACAACGGCGCATTTACGCTGGGCTACTTCCTCACCTATCCCGTTTTTGGCGTGCAGCACCCCAAGCCCACGACAGAATCTTGGTACAACAACGACTTCCCAAAATCGCCCACGCCCGATGGATTTGAATTTTATTCGCGCTTAGGTTCACTCAAAAATGGAGAAAAATACTACCCCAATAACTTTTTTTGGAAAGAAACCATAGAACACCCAAACTATGACGAGTTTTGGCAAAAACGCAGTATTTTACCTCACCTCAAAAACGTAAAACACGCCATGATGACCGTAGGTGGTTGGTTTGATGCCGAAGACTTGCCAGGTCCTTTGAATGTGTATAAAACACTGGAAAAGAACAATGTAGGCATTTACAATACGCTGGTGATGGGACCTTTTGGGCATGGCGACTGGGCGCGAGAGCAGGGAAAGCACTACCACAATCAGATTTATTTTGGAGATAGTATTTCTACTTTTTACCAAAAAGAAATTGAGTTAAAGTTTTTCAATCACTTCCTCAAAGGCGCAGGTGATGGAAAAACGGGTTTGCCAGAGGCTTATTTGTTTGACACAGGCAAAAAGCAATGGAGAACTTTTGCTGAATATCCAGTCAAAACGTCCAGAAAAGCCAATTTATATTTGAATGAAAATGAGCAGTTAGGCTTTACTGCGCCCACGAAAACGGAATCTTTTTCCGAATTTATCAGCGACCCACACAAGCCTGTGCCTTCGTCCGAAAACCTAAAAGGCATGATGGGCTTCACGCCACGCGCCTATATGAGTGAAGACCAGCGTTTTGCGGGTAAGCGCACTGATGTTTTGGTTTTTGAAACGGAAGTGCTGACACAAGACCTCACGCTGGGCGGAGAAATGACGGTAAATCTGAATTTTAGCACCACAGGAACAGATGCTGACTGGATAGTCAAACTCGTAGATGTTTATCCTGATGATGAGCCAAGAGATGAATTTAAGAAAATAGACATGGGCAACTACCAGCAAATGGTTCGCAGTGAAATCATGCGTAGCCGCTTCCGCAATAGCTTTGAAAAACCAGAACCACTTGTTTCTAACCAAGTTACCCCTTTGAAGTTTCGCTTGCAAGACGTGATGCACACTTTCAAAAAGGGACATAAAATCATGATTCAAGTCCAAAGCACTTGTTTTCCGCTTTTTGACCGTAACCCACAAAAATATGTGCCAAACATTTATAAAGCAGAAGAAACTGACTTTATCAAAGCTACGCACCGAGTTTTTCACTCTGCTTCGCAGCCAAGTTTTGTAAGTGTGGAGATATTGGATTAGATTTTTTGAAGGTGCAAGCGAATAGACTTGCACCTTTTTTTAATCGCCTCACCCCAAAAATGGTTGATTTTGCTATAATTCTAATGCACAAATGCGCCATTGTAGTTTGCGATAATATATTCTACTGCAATAGACATGGCTTTGGTCGCGGTTAGGTTTTTATCTGTAATTGTTCTGACAACACTGTTGTTTTTTTGGAATTTCTGCCAGTGCGTCCCCACCAAGTTATAAGTGATTGTTTTGGCTTGGAGGTCAAATATGCAATCAATGTACGAAGCAGGGTTGGGTTTCCACTCATACTCTGATTTTTTTTCTGCAAAACGCATCTTTACCGTATATTTATTGCTGTCTTTGAGGGTACTCATCGAGGTTACAAAAGCGGTCTGCTGTCCGCCACTGTCCTTACCCGAAAACGGTTTTTTTATGGTTACATCATACAAATCTTGGCGGCGCAAGTCTTTGGTTATCTGATAGATGTAGTTTACCTTTGCCCAAGTATATCTGCCTGTCATTTCCGTTTCTCCTGTATTTATAAAAGAAGTATTAGAGGGCAAGCCATCTTCTTTCTTGGTTTCAGTTTTAGTTTCTACCACTTTGGTTTCCTCCTTGGCGGGCGTAGTCGTTGTGGTAGCCTTGGGCGCGCAACTCAGGGCAAAAAGCCCAATGAATAAAGCTAAAAATCTATTTTTCATTTTGTTTTTTATCATGGTTTTATACAAATTTATTCATTAAGTTTTAATATACAGAAAAAAGAAACGTATAAAACTGATAAAAAGTTTTATACGTTTGGTAATCAAATATTTACAAAATTTTTGCAACTGATAAAATAGACATCTTGCAGATTAAAAACGCCGTTAGGTGTTTTATATTGGTAGCAAATAGTTAATATTCAATGTTTTAGAACTCCGTAGGAGTTCAATCGCAGCGGCGAACCGTATTAAGCCTCTACGAGGCTTGTATAAATGAGGCGATGTTTTATACTACCAATATTTAAGCCCTAACAGGCTTACAAACCACAATTATCTAAGCAAATTGTCTATTATATTTTTTTATAAAGCATTGATTATTAGCAAATTGTATTAATTCATAACTACTTACCCCAAAAATTTCTACACCGTTACCATCTCTGTAAATAACCTTGCGCGAGCCTCGATTGCCTCGTGTGAAAGTCCAATAATGCCTTCTGTACCAAACTTTTCCACGCAGAAAGAAGCCAAAGCAGAGCCATAAATAATCGCACGTTTCATCGCTGTAAAATTGATAATTTCTGACTGGCAAAGGTAGCCTGCAAAGCCTCCCGCAAAGGTATCGCCCGCGCCCGTAGGGTCAAAAACTTCCTCCAAAGGCAGGGCGGGTGCATAGAAAATCTGGTTTTCGCCAAATAGCAAAGCCCCATGCTCTCCCTTCTTAATTATCAGGTATTTAGGTCCCATGCCTAAGATTTTTTTTGCGGCTTTTTTCAGAGAATATTCGCCACTGAGTTGTCTTGCCTCTGAGTCATTGATAGAAAGCACATCTACTAATTTGATGGTTTTTAGTAATTCGTCTAAGGCAATGTCCATCCAGAAATTCATGGTGTCCATCACTATTAGTTGTGGCTTGCGTTCCATTCTCTCTATAACAGTGCGCTGCACAGTGGGCGTTAAGTTGCCCAGCATCACCACTTTACAGTCTTGATAGCTTTGAGGAATGATAGGGTCAAAGTCTGCCAATACGTTTAGCTCAGTTACTAAGGTATCGCGAGAATTGAGGTCATCATGGTATTTCCCAGCCCAAAAAAATGATTTCTCCCCTTTTTTGATTTGCAAACCCTCTGTATTGACTCCATGATTTTGCAGTAAATCTATGTAGGCTTGTGGAAAATCATCACCCACCACTGCTACCAAATTTATTTTTTTGGTGAAATAAGAAGCGGCTAAGGAAATATAAGGTGCGGCACCGCCTATGATTTTATCCGTTTTGCCAAAAGGCGTTTCAATAGCATCAAAAGCTACAGTTCCAATGGTTAATAAGCTCATCTAAATTAATTGAAATGTTGGAAACAATGAATTATTTTTTGTTTTGAAATCAAATTGCGTGCAAACTTAGCTTTTTGATAGGTGATAACAAAAAAATAAAAAGATTACCTTTGCCGATTAAAAAAAATAAAAGTTAAAATTTTACTATTTCTATGATTGTACCAATCGCTGACCTCCAAGGAAAAAAAATTTATTTTGCCTCAGATTTTCATCTTGGTGTGCCTGACCGCGCTCAAAGTTTGGACAGAGAGCGCAAAATTATTCGTTGGTTAGACCTGATAAAGCATGATGCGGCGCATATTTTCCTGATGGGCGATATTTTTGACTTTTGGTTTGAGTATAAACACGTAGTTCCCAAAGGATATGTACGTTTTTTGGCAAAAGTGGCAGAAATCACTGATTCGGGTATTCCTGTGAGCTTTTTTACGGGCAACCATGACTTTTGGATGTTTTCTTACTTCACCCAAGAGCTGGGCGTAAACGTATTTACAGACCTACAAACGGCTGAATTTCAGGGCAAAAAATTTTTACTGGGGCATGGTGATGGCTTGGGAAATGGAGATTACAAATACAAGGCATTGAAAAAGTTTTTCTTTCAGGTCAGACCGTTCCAGTGGCTTTTTGATAGGGTTTTGCCCTCGTATATCGGAATGTCGCTCGCCAATGCGTGGTCTTTGCACAGCAAATTGGTCAAGGGCAGCCCTCCGCCTTTTAAGGGTGATGACGAGTTTATATGGCAGTATTGCAAGGAGGTAGAAGCGGTACAACACGTTGATTATTATATATTTGGGCATAGACACCTGCCACTAAACTTAGAGGTGCGGGGCAAATCAGTCGCGCCCGTCGGTCGTTATATTAACATTGGAGAATGGATAAAACTGTTCACTTTTGGCGTTTTTGATGGACAAGAAACGAGCCTGATGACTTTCAAAGACGATATTATTTTGCCTTATATTGTTGATTAAGCTACGCTTCCAAGCCACAAAAAGGATTGTACTTTTTTTCGTGGGCAATCGTGGTAGGCTGTCCATGTCCGCAATAAATCTTGGTTTGGTCAGGCAGCGTGTATAGTTTGGTAAAAATACTATTCATCAGCGTATCAAAATCGCCGTTGGGGAGGTCTGTACGCCCAATACTTCCCCTGAAAAGCACATCTCCATTGATGCAAAACTGGTCGGCAGCACTATAAAACGCCAAATGCCCAATAGAATGACCTGGCACAAACAAAATTTGTAAAGAAGAATTGCCAAAAGTGATGGTATCTTTTTCCGAAATAAATTGGTCTGGCTCAGAGATTTCGTATTGATGAAAGCCGTACATGGGTGCGTAGGTCTGCACTGCGCGCAAGGTTTCCTGCTCAGGTTCACTGATGAGCAAAGGCACATTGTAAGTAGTTTTTACAAAATAATTCCCCAGTACGTGGTCTATGTGGCAGTGTGTATTGAGCAAAAGTTTGACCGTAAAGCCTTGTGCTGCAATGAATTGCTTTAAAGTAGCTTTTTCTCGCTTGTCATAACAGCCAGGGTCTATGATGACGCACTCTTTGGTTTGGTCAGCCAAAATGTAGGTGTTTTCTTGGAGGGCATTGAAAGTAAAGCTATGAACTGTTATCATTTTAATTCTTTGAAATTTAAACCACAAAATTGAAACTTTTTCATATAAAATCTTAATTTTGAAAGAAATAATATGGACGCGTTTAATCATCTAACCACATAAACTTAAAAAACCATGATACTATACCTTTTGCTTGGTGCTTTGTTGTCGCTTTTTGTGCTATTGGCTTTTATAATGTTCCAAAGAAGAAATCGAGAGGCAGACAATGAAAAAGAATTTGAGAGAAATCCTGACACGATTTTCATTACGCTGAACCACCCCGCCGAGCCAGTGGGTGGGTTGAAAGGTATGTATCATTTTTTTGCCAAAAATATGCGTTATCCTCTGGAAGCGAAGAACTTAGAGATAGAAGGTCGTGTGTATATACAGTTCATAGTGGAGAAAGATGGCAGTTTGTCTGCTATTACCGCACTCAAAGGGATTGGCGGCGGTTGCGACGAGGAAGCTATTCGCGTCATAGAAAGCTACGGAAACTGGATTCCTGCCCAAATCAAAGGGCAAGCCGCCAGACAGAGAATGGTTATTCCCATTGTTTTTAAATTATGAAAACTAATTGATTAACTTCGCAACATAAAAAAACCAAATGGAAGCAATCCTTTATATATTACTCTCTTTGTGTATATTGGGCTTAGTAAGAATCTCCACAGTATTCTTGCACGAGTGGGCGCACGCTGTACTCGCCATTTATTACACCAGCCACGCAAACGTCGAAGTTTTTATAGGCTCGACAGGGGAAAATCGCAAAGGATTCTCGTGGAAATGGGGTAGAAGACTCCAATTTTATTTCCAATTTGCTCCTTGGAAACTAAAAGGTGGCTTGTGCAAATATGCTCCCACAGGCATCACTTGGCAGCAGGAAATACGGATTTTGGCGGCGGGAAGCGTAGTTTCTCTCTTTTTGATGATTGTTGCCTCTGTGATTTCAGCTTATTACCCCACTGGGTTTTGGTATCTTTTGTCGAATTTTGTGCTTTTATCGGCACTTATAGATTTTTTTTCAAACTTAATTTCAAGAAAAAAACCTTTTTATCTTTACGACGGAACTACCCAGCTCAACGACATAGACCAACTAAAAAAAGTGATGGAAACTCACCATGTCAAATTTTTTGGTAATAAAACCGCACTCCCCAAAGAGGAAGTGAAAAAAGAGGAAAAAATACGCAAACACAGACGACCCAAGCAACTGCCCACCGTCAAAGGCAATAGGGCTTCCGATAATTAAAACAACCAAATAATAAAAAATAACCATAATAAAATGAATGATTTAGACATTATTTACAAATTAGAAGATTCGCGCTCGCCCATGAGCAAGGGCAAAGTCTATCTGATAGCAGTAGGCGTATTTGCTGTGTTGGGCTTTCTGTTTTCGGGCGTTATCTCACTCGCATTGTGGGGTTTAGCCGTTGTATCATTGGGCATTTTTGCTGCCAACTATTTTTCCAATGACAGCCCTATGGCTATCCTGACCCGCGACAAAATCATTACGCAAACCAAAGCGGGCGAAAAATCAGTTCACCTTTCCGAAATCACGAAGGCAGAACTTAGCTTCACCGAAGGCGGCAGGTTAAAAAAGGCAAATATATTTGAGGCAGACAGCTTTGCCGCAGACGAAAAAAGCCTGCTCACCATCGTCGATACAGACAACAAACGCGTAGAAATACGCGCCGAGCATTACAATCTGACCGATTTTGTGTCTTTCTTGGACGTTTTCAAGGTCGACGGCAAGCAGAGCAGATTGGTTACGCACCACAGCTACGACTCACTGATTAGCCAAAATAATGGCTTTTTACAGCAAGATTACAAACTCAAAGAGGAACTGGACAAAACGCTGATGGAGGCTTATAAGGCACTTTACAATGAACGCGGCGAAATGTACGTCAAAAATAAGCCCGAAGCCAAGCTACTTTTTGAGTACCGCAAAAACCAAATGGACATGGGCATTTGTTTTTTGGAAAATGATTATCGCGAAGGTTTGCAGGTAGCTGACATTGACGGAGGTAAGGTATTAATCGAGAACGCACAAAAAAATCTGGGCGTGGTAGATACGCGCATCTCCTATTACAAACAAATCTCTGGCAAACTCCAGCAAATGAAGTCTGCCTACGAAGCAAGAATGAAAATGAACAAAATTAGTGCAAAGTTAGACAACCTTCAAGACCAAAATAACGTTCAAAAAGAGGCAACGGACGAGTATAACTTGCAGGTAGAAACCTTAAAGCAGTTAGAAGAACTGACCTTAGAGGTACATAGCTTAGATATGTTGGAAAAAACCACTTTATTACAAGAGAAAGCCGCCATATTGGGTGAAAGTCGCTAAGAATTAATTTTTTTAGCAAACATTTGAAATAGTTGTTTTTTTTCATTTACTTACCAACCTATTTTACGTTATTTTGTAAATATAGGTGGTTTGTTTGGAAATCTGGCTTTTTTTGTCAGTAAAAACTGATAAACAAGGTCTAATTTTGGCATTTCGAACCCGCTTATTCACTCACTAAAAACGACGCGTAATTCAAAACTAATAACTCATAACTCAAAAAACAAAATGAGCAATTTTCAAAAAGTAAAATTCTATTTACAAGAACTCGGCTACGACATCACAACCGAAGACCAAGCAGACGAAGTATTTGTCATCAATGCGCTTGAAGATGGGATTCAGAACTTAGTCATTGATTGTGAAGCACCTATCTTGATTATCGAACAGTTTTTGTTCACATTGACCAAAGAAACTGATGGAATCTTCAAGAATCTTTTGCAGAAAAATCGGGAAATCGTGCATGGTGCTTTTGCCGTTGATGACACAGGCACGAAGGTCGTTTTCAGGGATACACTCCAGCTGGAAAACCTCGACCTCAACGAACTGGAAGGCTCTCTAAACTCGCTGAAACTGTTAATCGCAGAATATTCAAGCACACTTTTACAGTTTGCAAGATAGTTTGCTAAGATATTACACCGTAAATCCAAAAAATCAACATAAAAAAAACACCAAATAAGCACTATGGGAATTTTCAATCGCATATTTAATATAGGCAAGGCGGAAGTTCATACCGCTTTGGATAAATTAGAAGACCCTATCAAGATGACCGAACAAGGGATTCGGGATTTGAAAACGGACTTGAATCAGAGTTTGCAGGGATTGGCAGAAATTAAGGCACTGGCTATCAGAGCCAAAAACGACAATGCCAAGTTTAGCAATGATGCCAAGCAATACGAGCAAAAAGCGGTCATGTTGTTGCAAAAAGCGCAAGCAGGACAAATCTCTCCACAGGAGGCTGACAGGCTTGCGGGCGAAATGCTGAAAATGCAGGAAAACGCAACTGCCGAAGCGCAGCGTACTGCCAAAGAAATGGTGCAACATGAAAGCTCAGTTTCGGCTATGGAGCAGAATATCAATAAGTTGAAATCTAAAGTTACCACTTATGAAAACGAACTCCGCACCCTCAAAGCAAGAGCAAAAGTAAGCGAGGCTACCAAGAAGATTAACAAGCAGTTAGCTCAGGTAGATTCCAGCAGCACTATTTCCATGTTGGAGCGCATGAAGGAAAAAGTTACACAAGATGAGGCACTGGCTGAATCTTATGGCGCGATTGCATTGGAAAACAAAACGGTGGCTGACGAAGTAGAAACCGTACTTGGCTCTGGTTCTTCTTCTGACGCGCTCTTGGCTCTCAAAGCCAAAATGGGCTTACTCAGCAGTGGCGAAAATACTACAAGCAATGATACGCCACCGCCTGCGGTTTAGATAAATGATTAGAAAAATAAAAAACTCTTTCTACTGCGAAGTGGAAAGAGTTTTTTGTTTGTATTAGACTTACTTTTTGCTTATTGATACCAAAATAGGTTTTTCATATTGCTTATAAAATTTCTCCTCCTCTCCCTACCTCCCTCAAAAGGACGACAAGAGGCTGTTTTCCCCCTTTGGAGGGGATAGGGGGAGGTAATCATACAATTACAATCACCACCAGATTTTTATTTTTTAAAAACCAAATCCATGAAATTACTTTTTCGTCATCATCTCTATAAACTCATCAAATAAATAGCGAGAATCATGCGGACCTGGCGCAGATTCGGGGTGATACTGTACCGAAAAAGCCTTTTTATTTTTTAATTTGATGCCTTCTACTGTATTGTCGTTCAGGTTGATGTGCGTCAAGATTACGTTTTCATTTTTCTGCACATCTTCTATATTTACGCTAAATCCATGATTTTGTGAGGTAATTTCACACTTTCCAGAAATCAAGTTTTTCACAGGGTGATTTAGCCCGCGATGCCCATGGTGCATCTTGTAAGTAGGAATATTACAAGCCAACGCCAATAACTGATGCCCCAAACAAATCCCAAACAAAGGCACATCACTCGCCAGCATTTGTTTCACTGTTTCTACTGCGTAGGTCATTACGGCAGGGTCGCCAGGTCCATTGGAGATAAAGTAACCATCTGGATTCCATGCTTTTACCTCCTCAAATGGGGTGCGCGAAGGGAAAACTTTGCAGTAACAGCTGCGACTCGCCAAATGGTGCAAAATGCTCGTTTTGATGCCATAATCCATCACCGCAACCTTAAAAGTAGCCGCCTCACTGCCCACAAAATACGGAACTTTTGTGCTTACGCTACTTGCCAGCTCCAATCCATTCATGTCTGGAATTTCCGCCAATACAGATGCCAAAGCACTCGAATCCAAATATTCAGAAGAAATAACTGCGTTCATCGCGCCCTTGCTCCTCACGTGCCTCACGAGTGCGCGCGTGTCAAGATTGCTAATGCCAATAATGCCCGCCCTTTCTAAGTATTTTTGTAAGGATTCTTGGGAACTACTCCGAGAGTACACCTCAGCAAACGTCTTGACAATCAATCCGCTAATTTTGACACTTGCCGACTCGACTTCTTCGGGGAGTGTGCCATAATTGCCAATATGGGCATTGGTATTTAGCACAATTTGCCCAAAATAAGAAGGGTCTGTGTAGATTTCTTGGTAGCCCGTCATGCCCGTATTGAAGCATAGTTCGCCGCCCGTAGTGCCTGCCTTGCCAATAGACAAACCTCTGAAAAATGTACCGTCTTCAAGCATCAAAACGGCTTCTTTGCGTGGAATGTATGTCATTTGATTTTTGTTTTAGAAGATTTCCTCAAAATTTTGCAAAAATAAGTTATTCCACGCAAATTTGTTTGATTTTTTTTGGCAAAATTTTTAAAAACACATCTTTTTATTTTACGCTATTTTTTATCTAAAAATGCCTTATATTTGTGGTTATACTCTCAAAAAAACGAATTTTTTTGTGTTTTAATGTTTGAAATAGAAGCAATTATGAACCATACAGAAGAAAAACCTGCTACTGAAAAATCGCTTAACTTCATTGAGCATATTGTCGAGAACGACCTCAAAACAGAGAAAAACGGCACACGCGTCCATACACGATTCCCGCCTGAGCCTAATGGCTACCTGCACATTGGTCATGCCAAATCCATCTGCCTTAATTTTGGCTTGGCAAAAAGCTATGGTGGTCAGTGCAATTTGCGTTTTGACGATACCAACCCTATCACCGAAGATACTGAGTATGTGGAAGGTATAGAGGCTGACGTGCGCTGGCTTGGCTTTCAGTGGGACAATAAATTTTATGCTTCTGATTATTTTGAGCAAATTTACGGTTACGCAGAAATTCTTATTAAAAAAGGCTTGGCATATATCTGCGAACTTACCCCCGAAGAAATCAGTGCCAACAGGGGAACGCCTACGAAGGCTGGCGTAGAAAGTCCGTACAGAAATAGAAGTGTAGTAGAAAATCTGGATTTTTTTGCGCGTATGCGCGCGGGCGAGTTTGCTGATGGCGAGAAAGTTTTGCGCGCCAAAATAGACATGACCTCGCCCAATATGCACCTTCGCGACCCTATTTTGTATCGAATCCGCCATGCACACCACCACCGCACAGGTAATGCTTGGTGCATTTATCCTACCTACGATTTTGCACATGGCTTTTGTGATTCTATTGAGGGAATTACCCATTCTATTTGTACGCTTGAATTTGAGGTGCATCGTCCGCTTTACGATTGGCTGATTGAGCAGGTGGAGATTCACCACCCACAGCAGATAGAGTTTGCGCGACTTAACCTGACCTATACCATGATGAGCAAGCGCAAACTGATGGCTTTGGTGCAAAACAAACAGGTGAACGGCTGGGACGACCCGCGTATGCCTACCATCGCGGGGCTGAGGCGCAGAGGCTACACGCCTGCTGCTATCCAAGATTTTGCAGAAAGAATTGGTGTGGCGAGGCGCGACGGAATTATTGATGTAGCACTGTTGGAGTTTAGTATTCGTGAAGATTTGAATAAAAATGCCAACCGCGCAATGGCTGTTTTAGAGCCTTTGAAAGTGGTTTTGACAAATTTTGAGGAAAACGAGGTCAAAGAGTTTGATGCAGTGCTGAATCCTGAAAAAGAAAACAGTGGTACGCGCAAGGTGCCAATGAGTAGGGTGATTTACATAGAACGCGAAGATTTTTTGGAAAATCCTGATAAAAATTTTTTCCGCCTAAGTCCTTCTCAACCAGTGCGTTTGAAACACGCCTCGACTATGATTCGTTTGCAAAGAGTCATTTTAAACTCACAGGGAGAAATAGAAGAACTGCACTGCCAAGCGATTCCAGAGCCTGATTATCAGGCAGATAAGACCAATCCTAAAATCAAAGCAACCATTCATTGGGTTTCCGAACATAATAGCGTGGAAGCAGAAGTTCGAGTTTATGACAGGTTATTTACAGTGGCTGACCTCTCAGAAGTAGAAGATTACACAACTGCGCTGAATCCCGAATCGCTTAAAGTGCTGAAAGGGTGCAAGTTAGAGCCAAGCCTTAAAAATGTAAAACAAGGAGAATCATTCCAGTTTGAGCGCAAAGGTTATTTTTGTGTAGATAAAGACAGCACAGAAAATGACTTGGTTTTTAACCTGACCGTAACGCTAAAAGACTCGAAGGGAAAGTAGAATTTTAATGTTTTTATCTGCCAGATGTTTTAACATTTGGCAGATAAAAGCGATTATTCCCAATACTAAAAAATCAGCGTATAATCATATAGTTAATGCCAATTTGATATGACAAAATACCCAAACCTATGTTAGGGACATCTGAAACGGCATTGCCACGATAAAATTTCCATGAATTATCTGTATAAATGCCATTAGTATAAGTTGCTCTGCCGCCTATCAAAAGCTTTTCCTTAAATAATTTTTTGTAAATCCCTACCCCTGCCAGCACATTAAAACTGTATCTATTGATTGAAACTCTATTATAGGTGAGTGGCAAATTATTTATTACATTAGAAAAACTTGCTAACCCAGTTCCTCTTTCTATACTAATCATATTTAATCCAAAGCCACCACCACCAAAAGCCAAAATAGAGTAGGAGGGCGTATTTTTGATAAACCTACCAATACTATAAGAAAACAAAGATGTAGCTATATTTATATTTGGGGAGGCAAAAGAAGTAGCTACAACATTTTGATTTGAAGATGTATTAATGTCAATGTGATAATTCCATTTAGAAGTATAAAGACTAATATTTATATTTGTTCCTATACTTCTTACATCTGCTGGATTGATATTATTTTGTTCAAAAAACTGGTTAATATCTTTTAAATTTCTTTGAAGCCCTCCGACATTAATACCAATAGAGAATTTATTTTTAGACTTCTCATCTTGTGCGTGAATCATCAAGCTATGGAGGCAAAATAAGAGGAAACTAAAGCTGATTAGTAAGTCTTTCATGTTGTTGTGGTTTAAATTTAAAAAAATTTAGTAATTTATGCTTGATAAAAGAAATTTGAAACTTGATTTTTTTAATATTTCTCATTCCTTTAATGTCAAAAAATATAGAATGGTAGGTTATCAACCCAACTTCCACCCTTGTTTTCCCAGCAGAGGCACAAAGACAAATGGGTCGTGTGCCTCTGTTTTGATTTCTTGCTTACTGAGTTTGGTAAAGCTATACATCACTTGATTCTGCAAATCGCCAATCGGAATCACCAACTTCCCATTTTCTTTGAGTTGTTCCAAAAGAGCTGGCGGCACTTTGGGCGCGCCTGCGGTAACTAAAATTTTGTCATAAGGCGCAGCTACTGTAAACCCTTGTGAACCATCTCCATAAATGAAATTTGCTTTGTAGCCCATCTCAAGCAATAGTTTTTTTGCTTTTTCGTACAGTTTTCGATTGTACTCTACGGTGTGGAGATTTGCGCCCAATTCCAGCAACACACTCGCCTGATAGCCCGAACCTGTCCCTATTTCCAAGACTTTTTCGCCTGCTTTGACCTCCAAAAGGCAAGTCTGGTAGGCAACAGTATAAGGCTGGGAAATGGTCTGCCCTTCACCAATATTAAACGCCTTGTCTTGGTAAGCATAGCTCACAAAGGCAGAATCCAAAAAGAAATGCCGCGGTACTTTGTTCATCGCTTCCAGCACATTTTCTTGGCTTATTCCCTTTTGGCGAAGCTCATTGATGAGGGCAAGCCTCATGCCTTTGGTTTTGTACGTATCTTGCATTTTTGATGACTACAATTCTTTCAAATGCTCAAATATGCGCTATTTATCTTTTATTTTACTGTCAAACGCACAAAATAGTTTCGAAAACAAGCAACCTATTTAACATTTTTGAAGTCTATACACTAAACTTAAATTTATAAATCTTATGAAACCATATACAAAGTTTAGTGATTTTAAATTTTTTTTGTTGGTCATTGCCTTATTCTTTTCCTGTAATTTTGCCACACAAGCGCAAACACATTTTAGTATTTACGGCTCATTAGGTATTCCTGCCAATCAGTTTCGCGATGCTACCACAGCAAACGCATGGGGTGGTGGCGGAAATATATTTTTTCCTTTTGATAAGAGAGTGCCTATTTTCTTAGGTGTAGATTTTAGTTACATGGTTTATGGCATCTCCAATAACAGACAGCGCATCAACGCGACCATCACTGCGGGCAACCAGATTATCCAAACCATTCCCTTAGACTATCAAATCAGAACGACCAATAACCTACTAAGTGGGCATTTGGTACTGCGCTTTCGGATTCCTACCAAACAGATTCAGCCCTATTTTGATGGCTATGTAGGTTTTAAGAATTTCTATACGCGCACCACCGTAACAGACGTTTCAAATAATAACTTCTTCAATAACAACAACTTACCAAGTAATAATAATAACAACAATAACAATCGCGTACTAAACGCACAAACCAACCTGAGTGATGTAGCCTTTAGCTATGGTGGCGGCGGTGGCTTTCTGATTGGCTCAGGACCTATTCGATTGGACATCAGGTGTGTGTATCTGTTGGGGGAAACTGCTCGTTTTTTTGACCGTAGCTCTACCTCTAACTGGGCAATCAATTTTTCACAAAATACCAACCAGTTTGACTCTAATGTAAATCTCAACTCTGCCAAAAGGTCGCAAACAGATATGTTCTACGCCCAAATAGGCATGGTCATCACCTTTTAAGATAGCAGATTTTATCATCTGGTAATTGCTTTCCTCAGATTATAGGAAAAGCGTTCTATCAATCTGCTATCCTCAGTAATAATGTCGGCTTGGGCAGTCATGCCTGCTTTGTAAATAAGTTTTTTGCCATAATTGGTAGCTAAACCTTTGGAAAGTAGCACCCTACCCAAAAATATACTGTCTTTGACGGGGATTTCGGAAATAAAATCAATGTTGCCTTCTACCATGCCAAACTCGCTGAAAGGATACGCATTAAACTTAATGAATACTTTTTGCCCTTGCTTTACCTTTCCAAAGTTGTATTGGGAGATATTAACTTCGCCAAATTCTTGTGCGGTGTTGGTAGCTACAAAAAAGATTTCCTGTCCTGCGTTTATATGTTGATTTTCTTGTAAAAAAGAAGAAAAATATACTGTCCCTGCTGTAGTAGCAGTGAGTATATATTTCATTTTCCAATCTTGGATTGTGCTTATTAGCGTATTTTTTGCCTGAACAAAAATACCTTCTTGTTCTGAAATCATTTTTTCTAACTCTAAAATTTCTTTTTGTTTAGAAGTTTGTGCAGAAGTGTTGTTTATCAGTGCATTATCTATTTGTTGTAAAGGCATTCTTTTCGCAAGAAACTTGCTTTCCTCTCTTTTGAACTCCAAAGATGAAATGACTTTTTCGTGAAATAACTTTTGCTGGATATCAAACTCACTCTGTGCCAATACCAAATCGCTGGTATGTAATTTTTTTTGATTTTCATAATTAATAGCAAGTAGTTGTAAATCAGCTAATTCTTTTTGTAATAGCTTTTCTTTTTGTGCATAAAAACCACCAGAAAGAAAAGAAAGATACTGTCGGTAAGCGGTCTGATAGGTTTGGTAGGCGGGCTGGAGTTCGCCAAGTGAATCTACATTCACAGCATCAAACTTTTGGAAAGTTTGATACTTTATTCCCTGTAACGCCTTTTCCAACACCAAGACTTCTTCGTGCTTTGCAGTGCTTTCCAAAAAAGCTAAAGCGGTATTTGCGGGTACTTTTTGGCTGTCTTTGACTAACAATTTGACTAATTTGCCACCTATCTTTGCATGAATTGCTTTGGGCGCATTGGCAGAAGTAAGGCGAAAAGGTACGCTGACAATGTCAGGATAGCGAACCACCCAGCTAATCACCAAAAGTAGGAACAATATAAATAGGAAGATAGCACTTCCCCAGCGAATCACTGTGGGAGGCTGCCTGCTTAGTATTTCTTGGGCTTCTTCGGAACGCAAAGTAATATTACTTTCCAAGTTCGAGTTGATTTCGTACCAATTCATAGTATTTTCCTTCTTTATAGATGAGTTCGTGGTGAGTGCCTTGCTCTACTATTTTGCCTTTTTCCAGCACAATAATTTGGTCAGCATTTCTGACGGTACTTAGTCTGTGCGCTACCACTACCACCGTTTTTCCACTGAAAAACTTTTCTAAGTTTTGGGTAATAATGCTTTCATTTTGAGCATCTAAGGCATTGGTAGCCTCGTCAAAAAAGATAAATTCAGGGTTTTTATAGACTGCTCTGGCTATCAAAAGTCGCTGTTTTTGTCCTTGACTAATGCCTACGCCCTCTGCGCCTATTTTGGTATTGTAGCCCAGCGGCAAGCCTTCGATAAATTCCTGAATATTGGCGATTTTTACTGCCTGAATCAATTTCTGAACATCAATATTTTCATCACCCACCCCAATATTTCCCGCAATGGTATCCGAAAAGATAAAGCTATCCTGCAACACCGTTCCGCAGATACTTCGCCAAAAGTGGTGAGAGATATGTTGAAGCCCCACCCCTTGCCCCTCAGTATGCACTGCGCCCCCTGCTGAGAGGGGTTTTAGGTAAATTTCTCCCTTGCTGGGTGTATAGAATTTGAGTAATAATTTGAGTAAAGTGGTTTTTCCACTACCACTTGTGCCTACTATGGCAGTGGTCTTGCCCTGCGGAATCATAAGGC
>JAAFJS010000116.1 GCA_013298985.1 Cytophagales bacterium | reverse complement strand
TAATGCTTTGTAGTATTTTAGGTTTGTTTGGGTTCGTGCGTGTATGAGGTTGTTACATTCCTCGTTTGTTTCTTGGAGTTTTTGCCTGAGTGCTTGTATTTCGTTTTGATTATCCATGTGATTTATGGGTTTTGTTGTAAAATTGAATGAATTTGAGTATTTCTGTGTACTTTTCACGTCCTGCCCTGAGCATAGAGGGTGTAAAGTCTATTTTCCATATTTGGTGTTCCAAAGTCTGCCAGTTCTTCTGGCTTATTGGTGTAGTTACAGACTAATAGGCTGTAATGGCTTGCCTTTGTGATGTCATGGTACCAGGCGCCGGCTCTGTCATAAGCGTATAAAGTCATTTTTTTTTCAAACTCTGATAGTGTTTTTGCGGTGGTTGTTTTGATGTCGTAGACTTGTTTTATGCCTTTTCTTTTAACCTCTACATCCACTTTACACTTTGCCTTGTGGTATCCTACTGGCGAGTATATTTCATCACAGTAGTATTCTTTTTGGAATAGGCAGTTTTCAAATATGTACTTGTAGTTATAGTATAGGGTGATGCACATTGCCTCTAACTGCTCAAACTGATGGGGTTTAAGCTGATAATTATTTTTTTTGAAGCTGTCGCGTTCTGTGCATAGGGTATCAAAGGCACTTCCAAACTCAAACACTTTTTGTGGGGGCGTGATATAGTTT
Organism: Cytophagales bacterium; assembly: GCA_013298985.1. GTDB lineage: Bacteria > Bacteroidota > Bacteroidia > Cytophagales > Thermoflexibacteraceae > Thermoflexibacter. Next base: position 17,477 of record JAAFJS010000116.1, on the reverse strand, counting down.
TTGCCTTCCATTTTTGCTTTCCAATAGGAAAGGTCTGAGTTTGAGAGGTATTCTGTTTGCGAAAAATAAAATTCCTTTTTTTTGGGTTCTACCCTTTGGCACTCAGCCAAAGGGACAGAAAAATTAGTGGGTAGGAACATATTAATCAAATGGATAAGTGCCTTTGAACAGTGCGTCTGCATCAACGGTCATTGCTTCCCAAGTATCTATGATTTCTTTGGGCAGTTCTTCTTTGTCAAACTTATCTACTTTGTAAGTGGTGTTTAGCCCCTCTCCTGTTTTTGTAATGACGAAGTCGTATTCTTGGGGGTTTGTATTGGGCATTTTTCCTTTTTTGTCCACGATGGTAAGCGTGGTTTTCATTGCCTCAATGATTCCCCCTTGTGTGATGACCAAGCATTGAAACTTTTTTTCGTTCCAGTTCCATACTAATACTTGCCAAAAGTAGCGTACATCATAGCTTCCTTCTGTTTCATTTCCTTCGCTGTCTTTGGTTTTTCGTTTTCTTGCATCAAAACCCTCAAGTTCTGCTTTTGTAAACTCCGATTCCTTCAATACGCTACCGTTTTCGTCGCGTGTGATTTTGCGGTTATGGGGTTTGTTTTGGTTGTCAAATACTTGATAACCTTCTACGAGGTCGGACATGATTCTGAATGTGTTTTGCCCTGTGGCAAACTTCATAAACTGCTCACGTTTGGAGGGTTTAGACCAATTTTGGGGCAAAAATGCCGTTGCTGTGTTTTCCATTGTGTTAATTGTTAAATTGTTAAATTGTTAAATTGTTAGAAATCAGATAAATGAATAGGGTGATATGCCTAATTCTTGGTACAGGTCGGTGGTAAGTGTTTCGTGTTTTTCGCTATCGTCAAAGTATAGTATGCAGTAATCTACTAACCAAGCCTTGAAATCTCTCTCAAAATAGTCTACATCAATTTGGGCGGTAACTTCTTTTTTTGATATTAAAACCTCGTCGCTAAAAATGGTGATTGAAAACTCACCTAAATACAAACATTGATTGTCGTTTCTTTTCTTGACAATTAAACCAAAGTATTCGTTTACGTCGGGAAAATGTACTGATACCTCGTGAATGATTCTGTCTATTGTTTGCGCCAGCTGATAGTGATTGTCAGCTATTGACTGACCGTATCTATTAGTAATAGATGGCAGATAGTCTATGAAAAAATCGCTTGAGAAGTCTTGATTATGAAACAGAATTGTTTTTTCTAATACTAATATTGATGTTGTGCTCATGGTTTTATTTGTTTTATGTTTTTGTTACACTGTTATTATGTTACAAAGATACAACAAGTAAATGAAAATAACAAATAAATACGTGAAAATTTACACAAAAAAAGAAATTATTTTTTGATAGGGTGCGAACTGAATCGCACCCTATACAGGCTAAAACAATAGGGGGGCGGGCGGGCGCGGTGCGAAATAAAAGGAGGTATCAGATAGGGCAATAGTCGCGGCGCCAAACCATGCGGGGGCGGTAACACCTGCTGGCAAGACTACGAAACAGGCGCACCCCAACCCAAGCGCGTAACAAAGGGAAGCCCATGAACCTGAGCCTGAGCCACTAAAACAATCAGCAACGACGATAGAGGGGCGCAAGGCTGATGGACAATCGGACGCGGGAAATGAGCAGAATAAACCCTCTGAGGCAAAAACGGCACTGACGCACCCCACTGAACGTAATGCAAATGCGGAACGGTGAGGATAGGAGGGATAATCACGCGCCTGAAAGACGCGCAGACTAACAGGGCGAGCTAAGGCGGCGGCACGAATGACTGAATCTACGCCACTGGCGCAACCTACTAAAACGGACGCACTCGCGGGGACTGAGGCGAATGAAGCAACTGCCAAACCGCACGCCTCAGCAGAGGAACGAGAACCACTAAAACCAAAACTACTAAACTGACTGAATAATGACTGTAACATAATGATAATGAATTAGATACGCTTCACGTGAAACATTAAAAAAAGAGAATACACCTAAAAAAAACAATACTGAAAAAAGAAAAAAAAGAAAAAAAGAAAAAATATGCACCCCCCCCACCTTTAAGGGGAAAAAAAAAAAGAAAAAAAGAAAAAATATGCACCCCCCCACCTTTAAGGGGGGTGTATATTTTTTTTATTACTTTGTATTGATTCCGCCAGAAGGTGGGACTGATTAGCATGACAGAAACGAGCTTGCGAGTTTTCTGGCGTGGTAATAGTAGCGTTGGCTTGTATTTTTGTGCCTCTGCTATGAAACAATGAGGGTTTATAGATAGCCGTTTGATGGGAGGGGTAGTATAGGGCGGTGGAATTTGGTGATTTAGCCCTATACCGTAGCGAAGCGAAGCCCGTACAGCAACGACTGCAAGGGCTACAAGGCTTTGGTGGTAATGCTCCAAATTATATATTAGATGAGATGTTTGAGGTTTTCATCTATTTTGGCGATTAAGATGTGTGCGTAATATTTGCGCGTGGTTCTGTCGGATTCGTGTCCGAGCATTTGTGCTACGATTTCAAAGGAGATGTCTTTATCGTTTAGCCAATACATGGCGGCGGTTCTTCTTGCTACGTGGGTAGTGAGGTTTTTAGTGATGCCTACTACTGCGGCGATTTCTTTGATGATTCTATTGTATGTTTGATTGCTGATGATGGGTAACTTCATTTGGTATTTTTCCAGTATCTGCATGGCTTGGGTTACTATGGGTAGCATCTGGGGCGTTCCTTCTTGTTTTTTTTGTCTTTGTTTTTCTATGAATACTCTGTTATTGTGCTTGGTAGTGTCTGCATCAAATTTAAAAGTTGCAATGTCTGCGTAGGAAAAGCCTGTTAGACATTGGAAAATGAACAAATCTGCTATTTTTTGGAGTGTGGGGTTTACAAAGGTGTGGTTGGTGATTAAATTCATTTCTTCATGGGTGAGGTAGACGCGGTTTTTTTTGCTTTCTTTGGTTTTGAATTGGACTGCTAAGAGTGGCGAACTTTCTACATATTCGTGTGCGATGGCGTACTGGACTACTTGCTTTATGTTTCGGAGTATTCTGACGGCGTAGTTGTGTGAGGCTTTGACGACTGTTTTGAGGTAGTGTTCGTATTCTTTGATGAATTTGGTTTTGGTGTCTGCTACTGCGATTTGTTCTTGTTTGGTTTTGCGCAGGAAGTCTTTGCAGTGGTTTAGGTTGGTTTGGTAGATTTCAAGGGTTCGCGCGGTGTATTCTATGCCGATGAGCATTTCTTTTTCTTCTATCATTTTTTGATAGACCTCTAAGAAGGTGAGTGCTGGCTTTTGGAATAGGAGGGATTTTATTTTTTCGCCTGAGACGGTTTGGCTGTGCTGCTCGAGGGTGAGGTGTATTCGGTTGATTTCTGCCTCAAATTGTGTTAATCGTTTGTTTTGGAGCTGCACTAATTCTTCACTTCCCTTGATTTTTTTTTTGTGGCTATCCCAATTGGCAGGATTGACAAAGATATTGGTGCTGATTTCTGTACGCTTTCCACTGATGGTGATGCGTATGTAGATAGGGCATAGCCCTTTTTTGTTCTTTTTGGCATTTGCCAGCCAGAACATGGTGTTTAGGTTCATCTCACTAATGTAGGTAAGTAACCGAATGAAAAAAACAGTAACCGAATGGGTATGCTTTTTTTGATGTAGTAAATGCTGTTTTTGCGGTGCGTGATGCCGCTTTTTGATGTAAAGGAGGGAAAAAATGCACTCAGAAGGATTCGAACCCTCAACCCTCAGAGCCGAAATCTGATATTCTATCCAGTTGAACTATGAGTGCTAAATTTTTGAGTTACAAAGGTACGATAAAAATTAGACCTAAGAAAGCACTTTTTGAGTAAAATTTCAAAAAATTTACTCCTCCATGCCAAACCGTTGGGCAATAATCTTTTCTGCATACTCTCGCACAGGTTGGTACTTAATCCTTTCCAAAATATCGTCAGCAAATGCAAAAACAAGCATTGCACGCGCTTGTTCCTGTGGTATGCCGCGCGAACGAAGGTAAAAAAGCGGTTCCTCGTCCAGCGCACCCACCGTACAGCCATGCGAACATTTGACATCATCAGCCCAGATTTCCAGTTGTGGCTTGGTATCTATGTGGGCGGCAGGCGAAAGCAAAATATTTTTGTTGGATTGGTACGCATTGGTTTTTTGTGCGTCTTGCCTCACATATATTTTCCCATTGAAAACTCCTGTTGCTTTTTCAGACAACAGGCTCTTATACAGTTCGTTACTTTGAGAATTGGGCATGGCGTGGTCGACGGCAGTGTGGTTATCCACGTGCGTATTGCCAGTAGTCGCGCACAATCCGTTCATATAAATATCACAATTTTCTCCGTTAATCTTGATATTGAGGTTATTACGGATAAGTTTGCCACTTAGCGAAACCGTAGTATTATTAAACCTGCCGTCGCGCTGCACCACTGCCTGCGTAGTGCCTAAGTGCGAAGCATTATTTTCTTCAGTTTGAATTTTATAATGCTCACAGTAAGCGTTTTCAGCAACGTAAACTTCTGTAACTGTATTGGTTAAAGTCGAAAAAGGGGTGTCTGTACTATTAAAATGTTCACATACCATCACACTACTATTTTTGCCTACAATAATCAAATTCCTTGGGTGGCAAATCACATCTGTCGCACTTGCGTCCGCAATAAAATGCAGAATAATAGGTGTTTTTACTTCGGTATTAGCAGGGACATGAATGAAAACGCCCTCATTGGCAAAAGCCGTATTAAGTGCCACAAAAGCCTCTTGCTCATAAAGCGCATACTTAGAAAAATGTTGCTCTATGGTCGAGCTATGTTGCTGATAAGCAGTGGCTAAGTTCGTAATCACCAGCTCACTGGCAGGAGAAATCAGGTGCGAAAGAGCCTCAATGTATTCGCCATTCACAAACACCAAAATATTAGCTGTTTCCTCATCATATTGATTGATGAAAGTAGCATATCTATCTGTTTCTAAGCGAGTTCTACTTCCTAACTCGTAGGTTTTATTCACCAAATTTTTCAGATTGGTGTATTTCCATTCCTCATGCTTGGGCGTAGGTACGTCCAGTTTTGTAAATTTATACAAGGCAGAGGCTCTAATTTCATCAATAATTTCGGGGCTTTTGATTTTAGTTTTCAATGCCTCAAAATGCGTCAATATATTTTCTTTGAAATCCATTTTTTTTAGTAAACAATTTTCAGTTACCAATTATCAATTTTAAAAACCACCAAATAAAAGACATTCTTACACCAACACTTCATTTTCTTCCTTAATCCAGTCGTAGCCTTTTTCCTCGAGTTCTAAGGCGAGTTCCTTCGTGCCAGATTTGACGATTCTGCCCTTGTAAAGCACGTGAACGTAATCAGGAACAATATAATCGAGTAAACGCTGATAATGTGTAACCAAAATCACCGCATTGTCCTTGCTTTTCAGCGTATTAACGCCATTGGAAACAATTCGCAGTGCATCAATGTCCAAGCCCGAATCAGTTTCGTCCAAGATAGCCAGCTTAGGTTCGAGCATCGCCATTTGGAATATTTCATTGCGCTTTTTTTCACCACCAGAAAAACCCTCATTGAGTGAACGGCTCAACAAAGACTGGTCTATGCTCACCAGCTTCATTTTCTCCTTCATTTGCTTTAAAAAAGTAACTGCATCAAGCGGATTTTGTCCTCTGTATTTGCGAATGGCGTTTACTGCTGCCTTCAAAAAGTTGGTGTTGCTCACACCAGGAATCTCGACAGGGTACTGAAAAGCCAAAAATAAACCTTCGCCTGCACGTTCTTCGGGTGCAAGTTCGAGCAAATCTTTGCCAAAAAACTCCACTTCACCGCCCAAGATTTCATAATCTTCGCGCCCCGCCAGCACAGAAGCCAAGGTACTTTTGCCTGAGCCATTAGGTCCCATAATCGCGTGTACCTCGCCCGCCTTCACCTCCAAATTAATACCATTTAATATCTTTTTCTCGCCAATAGCGGCTTCTAAATTTCTAATACTTAACATTTTATGTCGTTTTAATAATAAATTACAAACCAAGAATTGAGAATAATAAATTTAGCGAATTAAAATCAAATAATTTAAAACCTCAAACTTTCAAAGGTTCTAAAAAGTTTGCAAATGTCAGTAATAATTTAGAATTATTCTAAACATTTTCGTTTTTATAACGCAGTGCCGCCAAAGATTGTTTAAGAAATAGATTAAAAAAGATGAATTTTGTTTCACAAAGATTAATTTTTCTGTAATTTTAACCCATTAGAAACCATGCTTTTCTCAAAATATTTTATACCATAAACAATGAAAAAACTACTCATTATCAGTTTTTTACTCATTTCTGTTGCCGCTTTTGCCCAGCCGCGCTGGTCAGCCCAAAAAGCAAATCAATGGTACAAAAAGCAACCATGGCTGGTAGGCTGTAATTTTCTTCCAAGTACGGCTATCAACCAGTTGGAGATGTGGCAGGAAGAAAGTTTTGACCCGCAAACCATTGATAGAGAGTTAGGTTGGGCGGAGGCGATAGGGTTCAATATCGTCAGGGTTTACCTTCATTCGCTGGCATGGCAGGCAGACGCGGTAGGTTTTAAAAAGCGCATGAATGATTTTTTGAAAATCGCGGAAAAACACAAAATCAAAGTCTTGTTTGTACTTTTTGATGACTGCTGGAACGATAATCCTACCCTTGGCAAGCAACCCGCACCCAAAGTGGGCGTGCATAATTCGGGCTGGGTACAATGCCCCGCCTACAAAAATGTGGTGGACTCGACCTCGTGGACAACATTAGCCTTAGAAGGATTTGTCAAAGACATTTTGATGAGTTTTAAGAAAGATAAAAGAGTGATTTTGTGGGATTTGTATAACGAACCTGGTAATTCAGGCTTGAAAGAAAAGAGTTTGCCATTGCTCAAAAAAGTTTTTCAGTGGGCAAAAGAGGCAAATCCTTCTCAGCCAATTTCGGTGGGAGTTTGGTTTGATAATCAGCAACTTAATGACTTCCAACTCCAAAACTCAGACGTGATTACTTTTCATAATTACAACAGCGCGGAAAGTATGGAAAAACAAATTCAAACACTCCAAAAATTAGGACGACCCGTTATTTGTACCGAATACATGGCGCGTACCAATAATAGTAATTTTGAAACACATTTGCCCATCTTGAAAAAGTACAAAGTGGCAGCGATAAATTGGGGGCTGGTGAGTGGAAAATCCAATACTATTTTCCCTTGGGGTTCTAAAGAAGGGAGTCCTGAACCTGCGATTTGGTTTCACGACATCTTTCGCATAGACGGCACGCCCTTTGACCCCAAAGAAATAACTGCAATAAAAAACTTGACTTCCAAAAAGTAAAGCGTTTTAATTTTGAATATTCCACAAAAAGTGTTATTTTTGCGTTCTCAAAATAAAAGATGAATTTTAAAGTAAAATTTTACGTTGAAAATCAAGTTTTTACATCAAAAATAATATCATCATGGGCGTTACAAGGTTAAAAAGAAAAGACAGAAAAAACTCGAATCGTGCCAACGACCGCGTGGCAAAAATTAAGTTATTGACAGCAAGACCTGTTATCAAAAACATAGACGTTGAGGCAATCAAAAAATCTTTTGAAGAAAACAAAGCGGCAGCAAAATAAATCAAATGCGTGGTGATAAGCTACGCATTTTTTATTTACTCCTTTCTTATCTTCAATTTCAGACTACAAATCATAGAATTTTATGCAAATCTTTACCAACGAAATCCTGATGCACATCTTGGAAAAACCTGCTGAGTTTGGCGAAGGAACGTATATAAAAATCAACGCTACCCAAGAAATCATCGCAGTCTATGAAGCCATCAAAACTGCGACAAACCCCACAGAAAGGCAGTATTACTTCGAAACTGCCAATTACGAACAGACCGTTGAGGAGCTAAAAAGCCACTTTAAAATCATTAAAGCAGCAGGTGGAATTGTCCTCAAAAAAAATAAAGTGCTATTCATCAAGCGTTTGGGGAAGTGGGATTTGCCCAAAGGAAAGATAGACAAGGGCGAAGACCAAGCGACCGCCGCAATACGCGAAGTTACTGAGGAATGTGGAGTTACTACGGAGATTATCAGCCAGATAGGTGCTACTTGGCATACATACATGATGGGCGAAAAGAATATATTGAAAAAGACAGTTTGGTATGAAATGCAATGCCTTGACGACACCCAGCTCATGCCACAAACTGCCGAAAATATCACCGAAATCAAATGGGTCAAATTATATAAAGCTGACAAGGTGCTACTCAATAGCTACCAATCTATCCGCAGTATTTACCAGCAATTTTTGATGAAAAAACTAAAATCTTTGCTTGACAAAAAGAAAAAAAAGAAAGCCTTAATTGCTGCTTAAAAGAGTAATAATGTTCAAATTTATGGGCTACAGCACAAAAAATGGCTATAAAAAGTAAAGAGAGGTGAGAAAATTAGTATATTTGTAAAAATAAAATATCAAGATGAAAACGGCAAATTTTAAAGATTGTACTTTGGATAGCCTTGATAGCAATTTTGGTTTATCACAAATCTTAGATATAGAATGTCAGGTTTTACAGACTTGGCGAGCTTTATCTCAAAGCATGGAAATTACAAGTTTTGAGCATCAAACATTACTTCAGTTGCAAAAACCATTAAGTTGGGCAGGTAGAGCTTGGAACGAATTTGAACTTGAAAATAAGTTTATTAGCCCTGTGTTTATGACTGTTGAGTTTGATGATAGAAAAATGGGGTATTTTTTAGAAAGACCTTTAAAAGGAATCATAGGCGATTATGAATTGTCAGGAATTGTTGATGGCATGATTGCGACAGGCTCAAGAAATCCTACTACTCCATTTTTCTGTATGCACGAATATAAGCGTAGCATAGATAATAATGGCAACCCTGACGCTCAGGCTCTTGCGGCCATGCTGGTGGCAAGAGAGCAAACCAATAATCACACTAACGAACCTTTAAAACCTATGTACGGCTTGTATATCGTGGGTTTAATTTGGAATTTTATGGTATTGAATGGTAATGAATACTGTATAAGCAAGGACTATACGTCTGATGATGATGAGGTTTTTGATATTTTCAGAATGTTGAAAGCCCTTAAACATATCATTAAAACAGAATTGATGTAAAAGTTTTCTCAAAACAATTAAAACAATGAAATACGACAAAAAAAACATCATTTACAGCGCAGTGCTGATTGTAGTTATCATGAGTTTTTGGTTTTATAGAAATAATAAAGCTACTGAAAAGCAACCCCTGGGCAACTTGGTAGTGGTAAACGGAGAAACGATGGGTACTACCTACACTATCAAGTATTTAGATGAGAAAGGACGGAATTTTAAAAGTGAAATTGATGCAATCCTTATCAATTTTAGCCAGTGCCTTTCTACCTATATTCCTGATTCTGAAATTTCTACCTTTAATAACAAGACAAATGCCATTTACTTCAAGCAGCCGTATTTTTACCCTGTGTTGAAGCGTAGTCGCGAGGTTTTTGAGGCAAGTGAAGGTGCTTTTGACCCAACGGTTATGCCTTTGGTAAGATTTTGGGGGTTTGGACCTGATAAAAACGAAAAGATGAGTAAAAAAATAGAAATAGACTCTTTGGTGCGTTTTGTGGGTTTCCAGTTCCTTTCTTTTGACGAATTAGGGCTAAAAAAGTTAAAGAAAAATGTGCAGATTGACTTCAATGCCATCGCGCAAGGCTACGGCGTAGATGTGATTGGTGATTTTTTGAAGTCCAAAAACATACAAAATATGATGGTGGAGATTGGCGGCGAAGTGCTTTGCAAAGGCAAAAATGAAGAAGGAAAAATTTGGTCAATAGGTATTGAAAATCCTCAATTTGAGGAAAAAGGAGGCTCAGAAGTGCAGGCAATCGTGCAAATGGACAATAAGGCTCTCGCTACTTCGGGCAATTACCGAAAATTTTATGTCAAAGACGGCAAAAAATATGCCCACACTATCGACCCCAAAACGGGCTACCCCGTCCAACACTCGCTATTGAGTGCTACCGTTTTCGCACCTGATGCCATGACCGCAGATGCCTACGCTACGGCGATGATGGTGATTGGCAAGGAAAAAGCGATAGAATTGGCTAAAAAACAAAATTTGGAAATCTTTTTGGTCTTTGATGAAAATGGACAAACACAAACTTATGTTTCAGAAAGTATCAAAAATGCGTTTGTGAAGTAAAGTTTTGGGTTTATATTTTATTGACATTCAAGAAATATTTGTTCTTTGGATACCACAATTGCATTGCGCCCGTAAACGGTGGTTTAAATATAACTCACCGTTTTAACGGTGAGAACCCACAGAATGGTTAATTAATGAAACACAATTAACGATAAATAAGAACTCAATTAATAGAAAAAGCACACCAAGTCCTATGAGAATTTGATGCGCTTTTTTTATTAAAAAATGACATATTTTACAAAACTTATTTATGAATAATGGGTCTGCCGATACTATTGTAGTACCAACCTGTTTCTTCCATTCCTTCTACGCTATACAGGTTTCTACCATCAAAAATGACCTTATTTTTCATCAACTGAGCCATTTTGTTGAAGTCTGGGGTGCGGAATAAGCTCCATTCAGTAATAATCGCCAAGGCATCAGCCCCATGCAGGGTGTCGTAGTGTCCGTAGGTAAGAGCTACTTTGTCGCCCATGATGTGGCGGATATTTTCCATTGCTTCGGGGTCAAAGGCGGTAACAGTTGCGCCCGCTTTTACCAATTCTTCAATAATATAAAGCGCAGGTGCTTCGCGAATATCATCTGTATTAGGTTTGAAAGCCAAGCCCCAAATAGCGATTTTTTTGCCTTTCAAGTCATTATTAAAATATTCTTTGATTTTAGAGGCGAGGATATAGCGTTGGTCATAGTTTACTTTCATTACAGAATCAATAATGCGGAAATCATACTTGTATTCTTTGGCAGTGAGGTGCAAAGCCTGTACGTCTTTGGGAAAACAGCTTCCACCATAACCCACGCCAGGGAATAAAAAGCGATTGCCAATGCGTTTGTCGCTACCAATGCCGCGGCGCACGTGGTCGACATTTGCGCCCACTCTCTCGCAGAGGTTAGCTATTTCGTTCATAAAGCTAATACGCATAGCCAAATAAGAATTGCCTGCATATTTTGTCATCTCTGCGGAACGTTCATCCATGAAAATAATGGGGTTTCCCTGACGCACAAATGGCTCGTATAGACGCTGCATGACCTCGCGAGCGCGGTCAGACGAAGTGCCAATCACTACGCGGTCAGGCTTCAAGAAGTCCTCCACAGCTACTCCTTCTCTGAGAAATTCGGGGTTTGAAACCACATCAAACTCTACTTTTGCATTTTTAGCTAAGGCGGCGTGTACTTTTTCCGCCGTACCTACGGGAACGGTACTTTTATCTACTATCACCTTGTAATCTTGCATGATTTTGCCAAGCTGTTCTGCTACGCCCAGTACGTAAGAAAGGTCAGCAGAGCCATCTTCGCCAGGAGGCGTGGGCAGTGCCAAAAATATTACTTCGGCATCTTTGATGGCGGCTTCCAAATCAGTGGTAAAAGTAAGCCTGCCTTGCTTGGTGTTTCTGTTAAAAATAACTTCTAAGCCAGGTTCGTAAATAGGTACTTCGCCGTTTTGGAGGCGCGCTACTTTGGTGGCATTGTTATCCACGCACACGACCTGATTTCCTGTTTCGGCAAAACAAGTACCTGATACTAAGCCTACATAACCTGTTCCAATGACTGCTAAATTCATAATTGTTTTGTTTTTTTAGAAAATAAAAATTTAAAGTTTGAAGGATAAAAAAGCTAAAAACTAAGCATTTATTTTGGCAACTCTGCGCTCGTGCCTTCCACCTTCAAAATTAGTAGTTAAAAAGATTTCTACAAATTTTTTGGCATCTGTTAAAGAAATAAATCGCGAAGGGAGGCAAAGTACATTGGCGTTGTTGTGCTGGCGCGCAAGGGCAACAATTTCCTCATTCCAGCAAAGTGCCGCGCGTACGCCTGCGTGCTTGTTGGCGGTGATTGCCACGCCGTTTCCACTGCCACAAATCAAGATACCAAAAGAATATTCTTTTGCGGAAATTGCTGCCGCCAGAGGGTGAGCAAAATCTGCATAATCTGCGGAATCTTCGCTATACGTCCCAAAATCTTTGACGGTATGATTCAGGTTTTCTAATAAGCTGATGACTTCTTTTTTGTATAGAAATCCTGCGTGGTCGCCGCCCACTGCTATTGTATAGTTCATAAATAAGATATTTTGGAGTAAAAGTAAAAAAAACGCCTAAGAATTGAGTGCTTAGGCGTTTTTTTTTGAATTTTTTGTGCTAAAAATCTAATTGTGCCGAAGGGAAAAGGTCAGTCAATCGCTTCTTTTCTTCTGCGCTTACCTTGTTTTGTGAAAGGTCAATCTTGATTAAGTTATTGATTTTGTTGATACACGCAGGCATTTTCGTCAGTTGATTGTCTTGGAGTTCGATAGCCATCAAGCTACTCATGCCGCAAATCTCGTCGGGCAAGCCTGCCAATTTATTGCCCCAAAGCACCAACACCTGCACATTGGCTAATTTTCCAAGTTCTTTGGGCAGTGTAGTTAATTTATTGGTATTGAGGTCTATACTCGCCAGATTGGTCATATTTCCTATTTCTAACGGTAGCGCAGTCAATTCATTCTGAAACAAAACTAACTCTTTGATTTTCTTCAAATTACTAATTTCTTTGGGCAAACTACCCAATTTGTTCACGTTCAAGTCCAGTTGCTCCAAATTTGCCAGTTTGCCTATCTCAGCAGGGAGGCTCACCAACTGATTGCTCGTCAAATCCAGATTTTGGAGTAGGGACAGCCCTGCAATTTCTGCGGGAAGCATCACGAGTGCGTTGTAAGACAAATCAATGACTGCCAACTTTTTGAGAGAGCCAATGCTCGCGGGAAGTTTTGTCAAACTGTTTTGGGTTAGGTTCAAAAACTTTATGTTGGACAAATTGCCAATGCCAGAGGGCAGATTGGTCAAGGAGTTCGAGTTTGCATCTAAGCGTTCTAAACTGGTCAGTCCGCCTATTTCTTCGGGTAGCTGGGCGATACGATTGTCCCAAATCTCTAAATTTTTTAACTTTTTCAGGCTGCCGATTTGTGCTGAAAGTGCTTGGAGGGAATTGGAGTGCATAGAAAGCTCTTCCAGATTAGCCAACTGACTGAGGGAAGCGGGGAAATTGCTCAACGAATTGTGGTCTAAATCAATAGAAATCAGTGCAGTTAAGCCTTTGAGGTCTGCGGGCAAATCCACCAAGCGGTTTGCCTCTAAGTTCAGCCTTTTCAGCTTAGAAAGTTTGCCAATCTCAGCAGGAAGGCTTTTAAGCTGATTGGACTGCAAATAGAGATACTGCAAGTTTTTTAGGTTTCCTATCGCCACTGGCAAAGAAACCAATTTGTTTTCGCTAAGGTCTAACTCCTGCAAATTCAGCAACTTACCAATACTTGCGGGAAGCTCTGTCAGTGTAGAGCTTTGGTCGCCCCAGGTATCTGCGCCATAGCTCGAAAGGTCTAAGCGGAATACTTTTTCAGGCTCTTTCAATGCCTCTTCCAGCGAGGTATAAAGGCGTTGGTTTGATAAGGTCAATGAATCAAATAACTGATTTTGAGCAAATAAGAAATTGCTCATGATTCCAATAAGGGCAACAAATACAAGAATAAATTTCATGTTTTTAATACAGTTTGTGGTGAGGTTTGGAGAATCGTAGCTGGAGTTTTTAACTTCAAGATGCTAACTCTCCTACTTCTGATATATCTCCTTACTACAAATTTCGTTCAAAGATGTGGGTTTTTAGCAAAATGTTGTAAATTTGCAAAAAATTTTCAGCAAATTTAAAGTAAATCACTGAAAATCAAATTATTAAAATATAAATAAATTAGTGTTATGAATACAGGAGATGTTTCTATTGGTTCTTTCATTAGGCATAATGGAGAACTTTGTTTGATTTTGGAATATGACCACCGCACACCAGGTAACTTACGTGCTTTTTATCAAGCAAAAATGCGTAATGTAAAATCAGGAAAGTTGGCAGAATATCGTTTTCGCGCGGGTGAGCATATTGATGTGATACGTGTGGAGCAAAAAGAATTACAATACTTGTACCCCGAAGGCGATAGCTTAGTTTGTATGGATAACCAAACGTATGAGCAAATTTATGTAAACAAAATTCTTTTTGCAGACAGCCTGCCTTTTATCAAAGAAAACGTGATAGTGCAGGTCGCTTTTGATGGTGATGAGCCTGTATTTGCCCAACCTCCTGCAACGGCAATCTTGCAAATTACTTATACAGAACCTGGCGTGAGGGGCGATACAGCTACCAAAACGATGAAGCCAGCCACACTGGAAACAGGTGCAAAGATTAGCGTGCCTCTGTTCTGCAACGAAGGTGATTTTATCAAAGTCGATGCGCGCGCAGGTACGTACATGGAAAGAGTAAAGCAATAATTTTTGTGATAAATCCCACCGTCAAAAAAAAAGCGGTGGGTTAATGATTTTTGCTTACAAAAGAGTTGGAATCGCCTTTGTAAAATCTAATTAGAAAGGTGGTGAATGTCGGAAAAGAGAGCAATTAGAGAAGTATAGCTACTTATAAAAACGCTAAAAAACCTCACGCAAACTCATTAAAAGTCAGCACAGGCAAGTCCGCATGGTTTGCCACATCTTCGGCAATACTACCTGTCAGCATACGCATAAAGCCTGTATTCCCCTGCGTGGTCATACTGATTAAATCCACATTCATCTCCTCCGCAAAGGACAGAATACCCTCATATTCAGTATAATAGTTGTAAAAATTGATGGTATAATTTTCGAGTAAACAGCTTTCTGCAAACCGTTTAATCATCTGGCGCGTAACCGAAGATAGCTCGAAAGTGGACGGTGTGATGATTTTGACCAAGTGAATGGTAGCATCATACAATTCCTGAAACAGGCTAAGTAAATTTATCGCTATTTTTGGAACATCTTTGAAATCTGAGGCAAAGCAAATATGCTGCAAATTTACCTCGCTAACCGCCTGCTTGACAGTGAGTACGGGAACTTTGGCGGTGCGAATGACCTTTTCAGCATTTGAGCCGAGCAATAGACCTTCATTTTCACTTGTGCCTTTCGAACCCATCACAATAAGATTTATTTGATATTTTTCTGCAAACTGATTGATTTGGTGTGTGATACGGTCAAAAGAAACATGGGCATTGATATTGACTTTGCCATCAAAATCCTTTTTGAGGGCATCTATTTTTGACTTTGTTTCTTTTAATAGCTTCATCAAATATACTTTTTCGGGTTCGTGTAGGTTTTTCTCACTTGCCAAGTCCAAGTTGGTGATTTCCACCTCGTTGAAATCTTTGGGCGTAGGAATATCAATCACGTGCAAGAGGTGAATCGTAGCACCCGTCTTTTGAGCAATACCCACCGCCATAGCCAAGCCGTTGATGGATTCTGAAGAAAAATCAGTAGGGACAAGGATTTTTTCGAGGTTATTCATGGGTTAGACGTTGTTCCCACCAGTAAAAAATGATGGAAAATTGATTTATGGTTGTAAAAACACTGTAAATAACAAATTTTCTTTTAATTTTCAAAAACACTTAATCAGTTTCTTCTAAGGTAAAGATTTCTTCGACTGCCTTCCCAAAAACTTTTGCTATTTTGAGTGCCAACACTGCCGAAGGTACATATTTATTACTTTCAATCGCGTTAATAGTCTGTCGAGAAACCTGTATCAAATCCGCCAAATCTGCTTGTGTGATGTCTTTGATGGCACGTTCGACTTTGATGGTATTTTTCATTTTAAATCTCCCTTTTTTTGAAATAAAATACGATTAGGTAAATGGCAAGTTGCACAGGTAAAATGAGTACAGTTTTAAGTGTATGAAACCCACAAAAAAACAAAAAAACAGTCAAACATACACAAATGTTAAATGAAAGCATAAAAGCCTCATAACGTTTGAGATAAAGAAATTCATCTTCTATTTTCTCTTTGGAAAAAGCATAGAGAAACATACTTGCAAAAAGCAAAATATCAACATAAGGTAAGGAAAATTCTACTTTCTCAAGTTCTCCACCAAAAGGTCTATTAGCTCTTCCATCTTCATAACCTTTTCTAAAAGCGGCAATATTTTCATCATAATTCCAGAAAAAATCAGTAATAAATACAAGGAGAAACAAAGCCAAAGCAATTCTTTTGAATTTGTGAGGCAAAAAAGTGATTTTCATAATCAATGTGGTTTTTATAATGTAAAACAAACTTTACAAAAGTAAGTTATAAATTACAAAAAGTAAAGCAAACTTTACTTTTTAACAAAAAAATTATGGAACTATATTTTTCTATCTTTCAAAAAGTATCTTTATTTGTTTTAATTTCAAAAATAAATCTATTTCAAAAAAGAAATCTCACATACAATCCAATGAAAATCATAGACTTACGAAGTGATACCGTTACCAAGCCCACCAAGCAAATGCTGGAAGCAATGTTTGCCGCCGAAGTAGGTGATGATGTGTACGGCGAAGACCCCACTGTCAATGCCTTAGAGCAGAAAATTGCAAGGCTTTTTGGCAAGGAAGCCGCCCTATTTTGCCCATCAGGGACGATGACCAACCAGATAGCGATTCGGATTCACACCCAGCCGCAAGAAGAGGTGATTTGCGACCGCATGGCACACATTTACAACTACGAATCGGGTGGAATTGCCTCTAATTCACATATTTCTGTACGCCTCATTCACTCGCCAAGCGGTAAGTTTACGCCTGCTGAGGTGCTGGAAAATATCAATCCTGACGACATTCATTTTGCGCCTTCTACGCTTGTCGCATTGGAAAATACAGTAAACAAAGGCGGTGGCTGTTACTATAATGCCGCAGAAGTAGCGGCAATTAGTCAGGTTTGCAAGGAAAAAAACATCAAGTTTCACTTGGACGGCGCAAGAATTTTTAATGCTTTGGTAGCACTGGACGAAACGGCGCAAACACATGGGCAATATTTTGATACGCTATCTGTTTGTTTTTCAAAGGGTTTGGGTGCGCCTGTGGGTTCTGCCTTGCTCGGCACGAAGGCTATGATACAAAAGGCAGTACGCGTCCGCAAGAGCTTTGGTGGAGGCATGAGGCAGGCGGGCTATCTGGCGGCGGCGGCTATTTATGCACTTGATAACCATGTAGATAGACTGGCAGAAGACCATAAAAAAGCAAAAGTGCTTTCAGAAGAAATTAGTAAATTTTCATACGTCAGCGAAGTTGTGCCTGTTTATACTAATATTCTGATTTTCAAATTGATAGACCAAATAAATCCCACAGAATTTAGTAAGTGGCTCAAAGAAAATGGCATTTTGGCAAACCCTTTTGGAAAGCAAAGTATTCGCATGGTAACACACCTCGATTTTGACGATGAAATGTTAGACGAAGTAATAAAAATCTTGAAGAAATTTCAGTAAATAGTGTGAATCAATGATTTACAGATAGTTGGAAAAGA
>JAAFJS010000114.1 GCA_013298985.1 Cytophagales bacterium | reverse complement strand
AGCTAAAATAGTTAAATATTTCATTTTCATATTATTTAATGGTTTTAAAACTGTTTTCTAATCTAAAAAAATACTTCCTTGATTTTTATTGTCTTGTTTTCTTTCTGCACTTTTCAGCACTTCTATTGCCAGAGGAATAGAAAGCCTTGCCCCTTTGAGTATTTGGTCAATCGTTACAATTTGCAGTTTATCAAAAGATTGATGGAGCAAAGGGTGCTGGTAAGAACCTGCTTCTCTGCACTCTTGGAGCATGGGTTTGGTAGGTTCTTCCAAGCAAATCAAGATACCTACTGCGGCGTTTTCTCTTTCAATCACGCCACGCAAATCTCTAATTTGGGCAACACTCACTTTGCCTGACTTGACAGAAAAAATAATATCTCTATACTCATCTTTACCTTCCAAAATATGTGAAACGCCATCAATGCCTTTATCTGCCCCTTTTTTCTCATGAATCATTGCTCTATTATTGGCATAAGTCAAGATAGCCCATTTCTCAAATTCTTTTCTGAGCAAGTCATCTTTTTTATTTGCCAAAGCCCTTGCGCTTTCTATGTCTTGGGGAATCCCCGAAAGTTGCACATTTTTCAAGATAGATTCGCCAAAAGAATCGTGTAAACGTTTTAAAATTACAGAGATAGATTGATAAGTGATGTCTATTCCTATCCAATTTCTATTTAGCTTTTGCGAAGCCGCCACTGTAGTTCCGCATCCACAATAACAATCTAAAACTACATCACTTTCATTAGAACTTGATTGAATGATGCGTTCTAAGAGTGATTCTGGTTTTTGTGTAGGATAGCCTAACTTTTCTTTATGCCAAGACCTGAGAGGCTCTACGTCTGCCCAAATATCTTGTGCAGGAAGTCCTTTGGCTTCGTCTAAATATCTTTTTCTGCGAGGAATACCATTTTTTGTGTGATATATAAATCCCTGACTATCCAATACTTGCATAGTTTCAATGGGACATCGCCAAATTCTTTTTACTCCCTTCCACTCATATTCGTAACCACCGCCAGAAAGTCCTGCGGCACTTAGGTTATCTGACATCCACTTTCTACCATCTGCATCTTCGTAGCGATAATATTTTTTTACATAATCTTCTGTATAATTTTGGTATTGTTGATTCCAAACATAAGTAATTGATTTTGTGTAAAATAATAGAGTATCATGTATGTTTCCATACCTTTCTGCATCACTATGCCCACTTGTTCTTTTCCAAATAATTTCATTTTTGAAAACCCCACCTTTGGGCAAAAAAAGACTATCAATTATCAACTTCAAATAATGACTTGCCGTAGGGTCGCAGTGCAAATAAAAACTTCCTGTGGGCTTCAAAACTCTATGGATTTCCACAATTCGCAGTGCCATACTTACCAAATAGGCAAGCAGGCTTCCTTTTTCTATGATTTTTACCAAACTTCCCATCAGGCTGACGAGCTGTGTGGTATAAGTGGGGTGATAGCTTTTCAAGAGTTCGTCAAGTCCAGCTTCGGCGCGGCTGTCCCATGTCCACGTATCCACAAATGCCTGCACTTGGGCGGTGTCTTTTCGTGCTTTGTTGTTATAAATCTGATTATAAACCTCGTCAGAGTTAAACGGCGGGTCTATGTAGCAAAGGTCTATACTCTCCTCCGCTATTTGTTTTCGTAAAATATCTAAGTTATCGCCGTAAAATAATTGATTCATTTGCTAATTTTTTGTAACTCTTGATTTTTTAAGTTCAAATATAATTAGTTTTTTCTAAAAAAATGATTCATTTATTCTGCTTTACATTATTCAAAAAAAATTAAAAATCTTTTTTTGCTTTTTCCATCAAAATTTCCTAATATTCACTCCATTTCAACACAGCGTATCTCTCGCACTATCAATCTTAGTTTTGCTCAAATCAATGTGGGCATTTTTTTAATTTTAAGTATTAAACTATCAAGTAAAAAATGAACATGAAAAAATTTTTACAATGGAGTGGAATAGCCATCTTGTCTTTATTGCTATTCACTCAATCGTTTGCACAATCGCGTATTGCTGGTACGGTAACGTCATCGAAAGACAAACAGCCGCTTCCTGGGGTTTCTATTCGCGTCAAGGGTAGCCAAACGGGAACTATCTCAGACGCTGACGGCAAGTATGCGGTTACGGCGAACAGCAATGAAACCTTAGTTTTTAGCTTTGTAGGCTTCAAAACTACGGAAATTGCAGTTCAAAACAAATCGCAAATTGACATTGCCTTAGAGGAGGATATTACCGCACTTGGCGAAATTGTAGTTACCGCCTTGGGTATCAAAAAGGAGGCAAAAAAGCTGGGATACGCCACCGCTACACTCAATGCTGACCAAATCAGCGTGAACAAAACGGTAAACTTTATGAACTCCTTGCAGGGCAAAATGTCAGGCGTAAACATTACTACACTTGGCTCTGGTCCCGCAGGTACTTCTAAAATCAGGATTCGCGGGCAGTCGTCTTTTGGCGGTACGAACTCGCCCCTGATTGTTGTAAACGGCGTGCCTATTGACAATACCAACTTTGCGCTGGCAGCAGGCAATCTTTCTGGTGATGGCTCGGTGCAGAATCGCGGTAGCAACAACTCTGACGGCGGTGATGGTCTTTCCTCTATCAATCCCGACGACATTGAAACTTTGACGGTATTGAAAGGCGCAACGGCGGCGGCACTGTACGGAAGCCGCGCCAAAGACGGCGTAGTGATGATTACCACCAAGACCAAGGGAACAACCAAAGGCATTGGCGTAGAATTTAACAGCAATTTTACGACAGATGTGCCTATGATTTTGACAGATTGGCAGTACGAATACGGTCAAGGTGAAGGCGGACGCAGACCTACCACCGCAAACCCAACTTCGGGCGTGTGGTCTTTTGGGGAAAAATTCCAACCAGGCATGACCCAAGTGCTTTTCAATAACCTGACTGTACCTTATGAACCTCAAAAAAACCAAATTCGTCAGTTTTTGAGAAACGGAACTACGGCAACCAACACCGTTTCCTTGTCTTCTGGCAATGAAAATGGAGGATTTAACTTATCCATTTCCAACATGGACAATTCAGGCGTTTTGCCTAATAACTCCTTCAACCGCAAGACGTTGAACCTGGGTTTCACCCAAATTTTGGCAAAAAAATTAGTGGTTTCTGGCAATGTCAATTATTCCAAAGAAATTAATCGCAATCCGCCACAATTTGCCCAACAAGATTTTAGTGTGCCTACTGCTCTCTATACCATTGCGAACTCTATGCCAATGGACGTATTAGAGGCGAACGCACTTAACCCTGCGGGCAACGAGTTTCTGTGGTCGCGCTTCACTAACCGCACCAATCCGTACTTTAATATGCTTCGTAGGTTTGAAAACATCAATCGCGACCGTATATTTGGCAATGTGAGTGCGCGCTACAATATTAACGATTGGCTGTATGCCCAAGTGCGTATAGGACAGGATTACTGGTCGCGTCAGCAGGACTACAACTTCCCCACTGGGGCGGCTTCGCTTGCACCTGCACCTGCGGGCTTTGTGAACGGTAGCTACGTCCAAGAGGCGCGCCGTCAGCGTGAAGTCAATACCGACTTTTTGATTGGGGCAAACCGCAAGTTTGGGAATTTTGGGATAGATGCGACCATTGGGGGCAATCAACTCTACGTGTCCAGCGACATAAACAGCGTTTCAGGGCAGGATTTCGTGGTGCGCGACCTTTATACTATTATGAATACGCGCGTCAAAGACCCTACGTATGGTTTTGGCGAACGCAAGGTAAATTCACTATACGGTGCAGCAGAGTTTTCTTACAAAAACTTTTTATTTGTAAACGTAACCGCAAGAAACGACTGGTTCTCCACGCTTTCGCCCGAAAATAGAAGCGTATTGTATCCTTCTATCACCAGTAGTTTTGTTTTCTCTGATGCTTTTGAAAATATACCCAAGTGGTTAAACTTTGGGAAAGTGCGTGCCGCCTACGCCGAAGTAGGCAGCGATACAGACGTGGGTTCGTATGCTAATAACCTTTTTTATGGTATCAATGCCAATCTTTTTCCTGTTGCGACCAGTGCCGCCCAAGCCCCGCTTGGCTTCATTAGCGGCTCGACCGTACCCAATGCCAACCTCAGACCTATGCGTACTTCGGAGGCGGAGTTTGGCTTAGAATTAAAAATGTTTAACAGCCGAGTCAATATTGATTTTGCTTTTTACAATAAAACCACCAAAGACCAAATCGTATCCGCCCAAATCTCTGATGCTTCGGGCTATACCAATACCCGCCTCAATAGTGGGCAGAGCCGCAATCGTGGTTTCGAATACATGGTGAACCTTGTGCCAGTACAGACCAGTAGCTTCCGTTGGGACATTACTTTTAACGGTTCTTACAATACAACTTTGGTGCAAAAAATCCTTACTAATGATGATGGCGCAGGCAATGACCTCAATGGTGATGGGCGTGCCGAGCAAATCGTGGTGGGCGAATCCATCTGGCGCGCAGGGCAGGGGCAAATCCGCCAAGTGGTCGGTCAGCCTATCGGTATGCTCTTCGCCAACGCCTACGCACGCGACGCGCAGGGGCGACAAATCTTTGATGCGGCGGGATTGCCTGTCATTAATCCTTTGCAATCCTTTGGCTCTGTGATTCCTAAATGGGTAGGTGGTATCATTAACTCCTTCAATTACAAAGGAGTAAGTATGTCCGTACTCATTGACTACAAGTTAGGAAATGTAATGACCTCTGGCACAAACTTCAATGCTTGGCGACATGGCTTGCACAGAGGAACGTTGGTAGGTCGCGAAACCAATACCGTAGTAGGCGATGGCGTAAATCAGCGCGGCGAAGTCAATACCGTTGCCGCACCTTTACAGCAATTTTATGAGCAGGCACGTAGCCGCGACATTGGTGAGCAGTTTCTCTACAATGGCGGTTTCTGGAAATTGCGCCAAATCACGATTGGCTATGATTTCACCAAGCATATCCCAAGCACTTGGGTCATCAGGGGCTTGCGTCTTAACTTTGTGGCAAACAATGTGTTTATCCTCAAAAAATGGGTGGATAACATAGACCCAGAACAAGCGGGCTACGGCTCTGATAACCTCAATGGTTTGGAAGCAACAGGCGTACCCACTACACGTAGCTACGGATTTAACCTTAATGTGAAGTTTTAGAAAGTTTAAAGTTTAAGGTTTAAGGTTTAAGGTTTAAGGTTTAAGGTTTAATACAAAAAACTACAAACATCAAATTAATAATTTAATTTAAAGATGAAAAAAATATTTTTATATACATTTTTAAGCGTTGCACTGCTTGGGGCAAGCAGTTGCGACAAGGGTTTTGACCAACTCAATATCAATCCCATCGCGGCAACTACACTTGACCGCGTGTTCATTCTCAACAATGCCATTTTAAGTTCCTCCTTTCCCTTATCTACGGTCATTTATGACATGGGAATAGTCCAGCAGATGGTTTCGCCCAATTCAGGCGTACTCACAGGGGCAAACTTTAACCAGCTCAACAATGGCAATGCTGAAACAATGTGGGTGCAGTTTTACCGCAACGTAATTCGCAATACCAAAGACGTGATTGAGAATACCAGCAAAGTACCTACGCGCTCCAATTTGTATAACATGGCGCGTATCTGGCAGGCGTATTCCTTTATGGTCGTTACTGATGCCTATGGAGATGTGCCTTACAGCGAGGCAGGGAAGGGATTTATCGAGGGCGCGGTTTTTCCTAAGTACGACACCCAAGAGTCGATTTATACAGACATTATCAAGGAACTCACCGAAGCCTCTGCCGCACTGAGCGCAACAGGCACTATCGAGGTCAGCGACATCATGTACGGTGGCGACATAAACCGTTGGAAACGTTTGGGTTATTCCCTACTCCTGCGCGCAGGTATGAGATTGACAGAAGTGAACCCTGCAAGGGCGCAACAGGTCGTACAGGCGGCTATCCAAGGCGGCGTGATGCAATCTAACGCTGACAATGCAGTCATCAGGCATACTTTTAACTACGTATTCGGCATAGGAAACACGCTAAATGCAACGGAAGCGGCAAATTTTTACATCTCTGATGTGATGGTCAATGCGCTTAGAAGTACCTCTGACCCACGTTTAGCCTCACTCACAGTACGTTACGTAGGCGCGGCTTCGGGCGCAGGACAGACCGCCGCCGTAGCCAACCGCACCGCCGATGTCCAAGTAGGAATGCCTTTTGGTTTTGACAACGTTTCTATTGCACCAGTGGCAACGGCGGCTCGTTTGGCGAGTTTCTACGATTTTTCCCAAGTGGACAGAACGCGTATCGTCAAGCAAACTACGCCTTGCTTTCTTGTAACGCACTCACAAACGCAGTTGCTCTTGGCAGAAGCCGCACAGCGCGGCTGGGGAGGTGATGCAGCTACTTCTTATGCAAACGGCGTGCGCGCGCACATGAGCCTCATGGCAGAATACGACGCAGGCTCGGCAATCCCAACGGCAGCAATAGACGCATGGATAACGGCAAATCCTTATAGTGCGGCAACGGCTCTGCAACAAATCAATACACAATACTGGATTTCCTCTTTCCTTAACGGACCAGAGGCATGGGCAAATTTCCGCAGGTCAGGCTTCCCTGTTTTGCGTAAAAACCCTTTCCCCAGCCAGCAGATTAAAGGAAATTTCATCAACAGAATGCCTTATCCGATTGCAGAAACGGCTGTGAATCAGACCAATCTCCAATCCGCCGTTCAGCGACAGGGCGCAGATGACTTAGACACAAAGGTTTGGTGGGATAAATAAATATCTTTTTTAGAGGTTTTTTGTTAAATTAGGCACACTGATAACGCAGATTGAGCAGGTTTTTACAGATAAAAATTAAAAAATCTGTGTTTTATCCGTAAAATCAGTGTTATCTGTGTTCCTAATACATGATGACTTCCTTAACTAAAAAAGTCTTATTTGAAGATTTAAAATCTATATAATCATTTGATAATCAAACCCATAAGATTTCAAAAATTTGATGGGTTTTCTTTTCAAAATGCGTGTAAAAAAAATTTCAAGAAAGTTTCATTTTTTATATAGCTTTGTACGCAATAGGAAATTGCCAAACCCAACGTTTGAGTAATTTCCCAATCAAAAGAAATCTTTAATCAAAAATTACTGAAAATGAACAACTTACTCAAAAGCCTAAACCAGATTTTGGTGGGAGGCATCTTGATTTCTGCTTTTGCTTGTGGCGGAGAAGCACAAAAAGCAGACGACACTGTTACGACGGATACGGTGAAAACGGAAGCAGTAACTACGCCCGAACCTGCGGGCTACCAAGTGAGTGCAGAGGAGCAACAAGCTGGCTGGAAAGCACTTTTTGATGGCAAATCACTGGACGGCTGGCGTTCTTTCCAAAACGATAGCCTCAAAGCGTGGGCGGTCGAGGACGGCTGCATTGCGCGCGTGGCAGAGGGCAACGACATCATCACCAATGAGCAGTACGAAAACTTCGAACTCAAATTGGAGTGGAAAATCGCACCCGAGGGCAATAGCGGCGTTTTTTACCATGTAGTAGAGGGCGACCACAAAACTACCTACGAAACCGCGCCTGAAATGCAAATCATTGACGCTTCCGCAGGCAGGTACGCGGGCGACAAAACGACTCCTAAGCAAAAAGCTGGCGCAAACTACGACCTCCACGCCGTAGATAAAGAATACGCCAAGCCAGTGGGCGAGTTTAATGAGGCGCATATCATTTGCAACAACGGCAAGGTGCAGTATTTCTTGAACGGGCAGAAAACAGCAGACTTTGAAATGTGGACTCCTGAATGGAAAAAACTGATAAAAGGCAGTAAATTTGACAAGATGAAAGGCTTTGCAGAAGCCAAGACAGGCTACATTGCCTTTCAGAATCATGGCGACAAAGTTTGGTTCAAAAATGTAAGAATCAAGGTTTTGTAAATTTAAACTTCTTGTTTTTTAAATAAAAATTCTGTAATGATTCTAATTGCATGATAACCTCCCCCTACCCCCTCCAAAGGGGGAAACAGCATTATATCCCCCTTTGGAGGGGGTAGGGGGAGGCGAAGTTTTAAGCATCATACATTTGAAAGCGCACCAAAGCATCATTTGAACGAACGCTTCCCATTGATGGAAGCGTTCGTTTTTTTTAGTGTTAAAATAATTTCATGTTTTTCATCTAAACTTTTATTACATTTGCGGTTTGGAAATACAACTCAGTATGTTCTCTCTACAACCTCGGTCAAATGAATAAGGTTTATCTGTTTTTATGTACTTTTTTAATGTCTTTTTATACTGTTGCCCAACAGAATCAAATAGATAGCCTCCAACATATTTTAACTACACACACGCAAGAAGATACCACCAAAGTACGCATCTTGGTAAATTTGGCAAACGCGTACCAGCCTTCACGCCCCGATACGACGATTGTGCTTTCGGAACTGGCATATCAGTTAGCAGAAAAACTGAACTACACCAGAGGTAAGGCACTCGCTTTGCACCGCAAGGGCAATGCAGTGTGGATGCAAGGCAAGTTTCCCGCCGCAATAGATTATGCCCTCCAATCTCTGCGCCTATTTGAGCAAATCAAAGACCTCAAAGGTGAAGCAGACTGCTATAACCTCATTGCCAACACGCACAATATGGAGAAGGATTACAAAAAGGCAATGGAATATTATAAAAAATCAGTAGAAATTTTTGAAAAACTGGGCGATAAATATGGCTTGGGGCGTGCCTATGCCAATATCGGGCGAACGCTCTATGGACAAGAAAAATACAAAGAGGCATTGGATTATTTGGAAAAGGCACAGAAAACATTAGAAGAAATCCATGAAAAAAATGTATATGCTGCCATCATCAATACCATGGGAGATGTTTATCAGCAGTTAGGAAATAACGAAAAAGCATTGGATTCTTACTTTAAGTCATTGACTATCAGCGAGCCTATGGGCATCAAGCGCATCATTACCTACAGCACCAGAGGCATCAGCGAGGTTTATCAGAAACAAGGCAAAATCAAGGAAAGTAATGAATATGCGGAACGAACACTGAAAATCGCCAAAGAAATAGGTTATAGAGAAAATGTGAAAAATGCGGCTTTTATTCTGTCCGATAACTATAAAAAATTAGGAAAATATCAGGAATCGCTTGATTTTTACACGATTGGAAGCATAGAAAAGGACAGTATGTTTAGCATAGAAAAAAGGGGGCAGATGGAATCCTTGCGCGCCAATTATGAAATAGAAAAAAAGCAAAAAGAAATTTCTTTGCTCACCGTAGAGCAGGAATTACAACAGAAAGAAAAAAACAGCTTGGTGCTGGCTATCGCATTGATTCTCTTGGTTTTATTGATAGTTTACCTCAATTTACAATGGCAGAAAAAAGACAAAAGATTACTGTTGGAGCAAAAACAACTCTTGCAACAGCAAAAAGAAGAAATCAGGGCAATCAACGACCAGCTTGAGGATATGGTCAATGATAGAACCCAAGAGCTAAGGGAGGCGATTGAAAACTTGACCAATAAAAATCAGGATTTACAGCAGTTTTCTTACATTACTTCACACAATCTGCGCGCACCAGTGGCGCGTATTCTTGGTCTAATCAATATTTTTAACCAAGAAAATATGAATGACGAGCTTAACAAGCAGTTATTGAGCCATTTACGCACTGCTTCTAATAGCCTTGATGAGGTCATCAAAGATTTGACAGGCATTTTATCTGCTCGCAAAATGGTATTGGTCAAAGAGGGGCTAAACCTCCACGAAATTGCAAAATTGGAGTTAGAACATCTGGCAGAGCAGGTGCAGCTTTCCAAAGCAAGCATCTCCACCAATTTTGCGGCAGTCGACACCGTTTATGCTGTCAAAGTGTATATGCAAAGTGTTTTTCATAATCTTTTGTCCAACTCCATCAAATACAGGGCTATGGACAGACCCTTACGCATAGAAATAACCTCACAAATCAATGATAATTATATCTGTATCTTGTTCAAAGACAATGGGTTAGGCATAGAAGCGGCTGACCCTTACAAAATATTTGGTTTGTACCAGCGTATGCACACACACGTAGAAGGCAAAGGTTTAGGGCTTTATCTGGTCAAAACCCAAATCGATGCTATCAATGGCAAGATAGAAGTAGAAAGCAAGCTAAATAAAGGAACGATTTTTAGGGTGTATGTTCCATATAAACTCTAATGAAAACCTTACACACTGGCTTCAAATAACAAGGGAAAAAATTTGCCTTCCATTTTTTGCCCCTGCCCAATCACAGGAACGCCTGCAAGCAGTTCAGAATCCGTACTTGACCGCACACCATCTTTGAAAACATTGAGAACAAACGCCCTGCGCTGTCTTGGAGTCTTGTTTTGATAAGAACCATGCACAAGTAAAGGGTGATGAAACGCTGCATACCCTTTTTTCAATGGAATCGCGATAGGCTTAAAATCAGCTATTTGGCTTTCTGTCAAGAAATTGTAAATCCCGTTCATATCTCCCGCTAACTCAGGTTTTTCTATCAAACCCCACTGGTGGCTTTTAGGCACATAATAAAGGCAACCATTTTCTTCGTCAGCATCATCAAGCCCCGTCCAGCAGGTCAGGTGCGCCATAGGTTGCGTGCGCGTCCAGTACGAATAATCTTGATGCCACGCCACCACGCCGCCATGCTTGGCAGGTTTGCAGAAAAGCTGGTCGTGCCAAAACCGCACTGACCCACCCAGTAACTGGCTCGCTGCCATCAAAAACGCAGGATTCCACAAAATATCGTGAAAGCCAACCGCAATTCGCCATGCACCCAAGGCATGAAAAAGCACATTTTCAGCACTGGACGATTCGTTAGCATGGTATTCATAAAATAAATGATGTTGGGGGTGGTCAGGGCTAAGAAGCGTAGATAATTCGGCACGCAATATTTCTATCTGCTTATCTTCCAGCAACTTAATGCCTGCCAAATAGCCATTTTCATGAAAAAAATTTACTTGTTCGTCCGAAAGCCTGTATTGCTCCCAATCTGCGGCTTTCTGAGGCATCACAAACAAATCGCTTGCTATGTGATGAATTTCTGCTAAATCAGCAGGTAATTGATTCGTTTTCATATTCAACATAATTTATTCAAAAGTTTCATAAAAATTTTGTAACCGAATGTTTTATGACTAATAATTTTACTCATCACGATTCAGAGCAACTCAGGTCTATACTCAAAGTGCATCGTGTCGTAGTGATACCATTTTCCACCCCAAATAAAACCATATTTTTCAAAAATCAGCACAATTTCCATCGGAATTTGATTGCGATAAACAAGGCTTATATTTTCATCTTTGGACTTGCTGTCCCACTGCCAATAGTGCGAATGAGCTACATTGAGGTCTATCGTCATGCCAAAGCTGTGCGTGCTGAGGCGGTTTGTTCCACTGATATTGCGCCAATTAAATGTGCCTGCGGGGTTTTGAAGGTATTTTTTCAAATGCGGTTTTTCATCTAATGCCTCAGAAATTGCAGTTATTTTTTTGTGAATATCATTTACAGTCGTTACTTTTAGCTTGATTTTCAGTGTTTTAGGAAGCCAAACTACCTCAGCCAGTTTTTGCTGGACTTCCGCCGCCGTATTTCCATACATTTTCCTAAAAAAAGGCTCGTAGCGAATCCTTCCTGCATCTTCCCCCTTTTTGGGCGGAGGCGTATTTTCACCCTTGGGATACGGCATGGCAAGCTGGTCTTCCAAGTCAGGTGATTCGAGCAATTCCTGACGGCTTTTTTGCAGTCCATCATCAAAAACCATCTGCGTTCCATCTTTCCAAATCAGTATATTTTCGCTTGCCTTCTGGAAATGGTCTGGATAAGCCTCCATTATTTTTTTGATGCCCACACTTGCGGCTGGGCTTTGCTGGAAACTACTCAGAAAAGAAAGTGCAAAGAAAAATGATAATGGCAGAAAAATGTGAAAAATGAGCCAATAATAAAGCCCAAATCCGCACAAACGCTGTACTAAAAACGCGCAGAAAGAACAAAAGCGAAATCTGAACATTGATGGTAAATTTTTGATTTACAGATATTTATAGATTTTAGCATTTAACCCTCAAAAGCCCCTTTCACTCAAAGGAAAGGGGCTGGGCAGCTTTATGGGGTAAAAATAAGGTATTTCTAATCAAAATTTTGCCTGTCTTAGTCTTTTATCAGGCTGATTTCATGCACTTTGACGGCGATTGCTTTGGGCAGGGCTATAAGCGTGGGGCAGACGGTTACGTTCTTGTATTTGTCGTCATAAGCCACTTGTGAATACGTAATTTTCACTTTTTGCTTTGCCTCAAATTTGAAATTTTCAGCCTTTAAGTTGGGCATTGTAACCCAAGGCTGTAAGTGAATCTGGTCAGTTTTGAACTGGATTGCGCCCCAAACTCCCGCCGCCGCGCAGTCAAAATCAACCACTTCGGCATCGACCGTATAAATTCTGTCGTCTATTGGTTCTCCAATGCTTGTGAAGCAGTTAATCTCAATAGCGGATTTGATTTTTTCAGTGTAAGGACCTATTGCCAAGCAGACAGCCTGATTATTGTATCTATCATCTCGGCTTATTTCTTTGAAACCAATTTTTACTTTTTGATTTGCTTGTAATTTGAGCTTGGCAATGCTTGCATCAGTCGAAGACCATGGCTGATAAACTGTGCCGTCTTCGAGTTCTAATACCAACGAACCCCACAAGCCCACACCGCAAATATTGGAACGAACGGTAGCATTGACGGTACAGTTTTTCTTGCTTTCATCAATCAGGCAAACGATATGAGCATACTTGGAAATGCGATTTTCGTACTCACCCAATGCCTTACAGCGTACTCCACCATCATAACGGTTGTCTTTTTTTACTTCCTCAAAAGAAACTATGATGGTCTTGCCTGCCTCTGGCTTGTAGTTTTTTGCGTTGTCAGTTGCCCCTGTCCAAGGCTGAACTATCGTGCCGTCCGCAAGTTCGAGGACGTATTCGCCCCAAAGACCTATTCCACAAAGGTTATAGCGAACAGTTGCTTTGACAGGATTGGTACAGTTAAGTAAGCATGAACATTCTGAGAGGTCAGGGTCTGTGCTTGCTGGTTTTTCGCAACTTGTAAAAATAAATAATGCAATAAAAAATAACAAAAGTTTGGTTTTCATAAATCTTAAATTAAAAAATGTATTTGGGTTAAAAAACTTTGTTACCATGACGCAGAGATTTGGAGAAGCGTTGCAAAAAAAATAAGATTAACATTTTTTAAAAAACAAAAAGTCTGATGAGCATTTCATCAGACTTTTGTTAATTATTTGATAATCAGGATTTATTCTTCTATGATTACTTCTGTATCTTGTTTTAGCTCTCCCATAGATTTTAGCTCGACCTCTGCGGCATCTCTAAGCGAAGTTTTGGCAAGCTGGAAGAAAGCCTGTTTAGCAACTGCTTTATCATTCATTTTCTTGGCGGCAAGCCCCAATAGGAATGTAATGTCAGCAGCAGTGGGTGGGTCCATCTTTTGTTTGAGTGTATTTTGGGCTAATTCCATTGCTTCCTTATTTTTCCCCACTTTGTAAAGGGCATTTATTTTATTAAGCGTTGCCTTTGCATCATTAGGATTCAGTTTGAGTGCTTCGTCAGAGGTGCGTAGTGCGCCTTCATAGTTTTCTGCCTCCAAATACATTTCAGCAATTTTCTCGTAAATATTCTCGCGTTTGGCAGGATTTGGCTCTGTCTTTACGGCATTTTCGTAATGCGAAATAGTAGATTGATTTCCTGCCTTTCCAGTGAGGCGTTTGGAAAGTTGCGCCCTTAGTACGTGTACTTCTGGGAGGTCTTTTTGTATTTTTTCCGCCATGTCCAAGTATTTTTTGCTGGTTTCGTTTTCATGGAATTTTTGGTAAGCCAGTGCCAAGCGGCAGAAATATTTTGCACCCAGCTTCTCCGTCATCTGCCAGTATTTGGTCGTTTGTGTCCTCTCAAAGGCAAATCTTGCTTTTTCGTAATCTTCCATGTAATAATAAGCATAGCCCAGTTCATAGTAATATTTGGCATTGTCTTTTGCCTGCTGAGTTTTGATTTGTGGCTCTATGTCGACGATAGCATTTCTTGCATCTTCATATTTTTTGACCTTATTGGCAATACGCGCAAAGTAATAACTTGCTTTCAAGTCCTTGGGAGCAATGGATTTGAGTTCTTTTGCTTTTTCATAAGCCACTTTCATATTTCCCTCTTTGATATACTTATTGGTAACAAGCATTTTGTACTTGTACTTATCGTCAGGATTGGTTTCGTGCTTGGCGGCGAGGTCATAATAATCTGCTGCCTTGTTATGGTCGCCTTGTTGATAATATATTTTGGCGAGTAGCACGTATGCCTGCGAAAAGTCATCTTTGAGCTTGAGCAAGCTGGTCAAAGAATTGATAGCAGATTCATTATCTTTGAGTTGGAACTCAGAAAGTGCCTTTGCGTGCAAATACTTAAAGTTGCTTGGTTCGTTTCTCAAAGCCTTCCCAAACTCATCAATTGCTTTGCGATGTTGCCCTGTTTTTTGGTAATTTAATCCATCTACATAATGGTTTAGCCCTTTGTGCGAATCTCCCTGCGCCTGTAGCGTTAGTTGGAAACCCAAAGCCGCAATAAAAAGAAAAATTGATATTGGTTTTCTCATGATATTTTTTATAAATAAAACGTAATAAATAAACAAAGCAAAATAATGTGAGTTTCAGCGATAATACAGTCAAACAAACATGAATAGTGCCATGCACAGCCAATTTATTGTCAAAGGGGTGAGTAATATATGTAGAACATATTACGAAATTGGTGCATAAAAATAACATTTTTTTTTGAGAAATATGCTTAATTAGGCATATTTTTTTAATACAACTTTACGCCAAATATTATGCCTTAATGTGATGTTTGGCATATTAAATAGAAAATTTGTTTAAATATGACTTATTTTGCCCTGATATTTTAGTGATTAAAACGATTGCAGATATTACATGGTCTGATTTGAGTAGCAAAGAGGTTTAAAACACGAACAGAGATACTAAATTTTCAAAAAATTTGTGCCTATACGCGCCAGAGGCACACATAAAATCACCATACCCAACAAGCAAAGGAGGTAAGTATCTATTTCTGAATCTATTAGCACATCTATCGGAGAGCAAAGCCAAACCGCAAGCGTACTGCCCGCAATCCCAATAAAAAAGGTGAGTAATTCCTTCAAAAAAGCTGTTTTGCGAAGTGTTAAGGGCATTTTCTTGACAATAAAAAATACATTGAGCCAGTAAGCAAGCAAAAAGCCAATCCCAAAAAGTTTGATATTTCTGGCTGTATTACTTACTTGCTGGTTTGCTCTGCCCGCGCTTGCAATGATTTCCTTGCTGATATTTGCTTTGTCGATGCCTTTCTTACTAAGTTCTTTTTCGAGCATTTGGTAAGAAGGACCTATCTTGTTCCCATATTTTTTGAGGTTGCGCTGTTCTGCCAATCGCTGGGTGATGGGATTGCCTTTCTCGCGAATTTCTACCTTTAAGTCATTGCGCGCCTTCACCGCCCAATGTGCCACAGAATCAATGTTTTGTG
Source organism: Cytophagales bacterium (assembly GCA_013298985.1). GTDB lineage: Bacteria > Bacteroidota > Bacteroidia > Cytophagales > Thermoflexibacteraceae > Thermoflexibacter. The sequence continues at coordinate 2,841 of JAAFJS010000114.1, read as the reverse complement.
TGGCTAATTGTGCATTAGCTTTGAGGGTAATTTCTGCCGCTTTTGCCTCGTATTCTTCGCGCAAAAATCCTTCGTGAATAGCCACGATGCTCAGATACGCAAGCAAGGATTTGAAGATAATTATTATGCTAAAAACAAAGTTTCTCATAAAAATAATAGTAAAATTGTGGTAATTTTACAAAAATCATTTCATAATTCAATAATTCCACCATTTTAAAGATTAAATGTATGAATATTTTATTAGCAGAAGACGAACCCAAAATTGCCTCTTTCGTCAAAAAAGGCTTAGAAGAGAGTGCCTATGACGTAGATTGGGTCAAAGATGGCAAAGAAGCTATCCGACATGGCTTAGACCATGAATATGACATTATCATTCTGGACGTGATGTTGCCGCATATTGATGGATTTCAGGTGTGTAAGCGTATTCGCGTCAAGAATCCGCAAGTGCCGATTCTGATGATTACTGCGCTGGACAGTACCGAAGACAAAATCAAGGGGCTGGACGCAGGCGCAGATGATTACCTACCCAAGCCGTTTGACTTTGACGAATTGCTGGCACGTTTGCGCGCCTTGACGCGCCGTAGCCACATTCAAAACCCTGAAAAACAGGCAGCAGAGGAAATCATTTCGCTTGCTGACCTCGTGTGCAATCTTTCCCGAAAAGAAGTAAAACGCAGTGGAAAAGAAATAAAACTGACCGCACGCGAATTTGAGCTATTGGTTTTCTTTATCAAAAACAGGAATCATGTCCTTGACCGCGCCACGATTGCAGAGCAGGTGTGGAACATCAATTTCGATACGGGAACGAATATTGTCGATGTTTATGTCAATTATTTGAGGAACAAGATAGACAAGGATTTTGAAAAAAAATTGATTCATACACGCATAGGATTGGGTTACATCATGTCCATAGAATAAAATGACCATTCGGAATCGCCTTACTTTGCTTTTTACGGCGATAGTTGCTGTTATTTTTGCGGCAATTCTCACCGCTATTTACCTGATTAGCTTGCGCTATTCGGAGGCGAGTTTTTATGACCGCCTGCACGAAAGGGCAATCATTGCCTCTAAGATTTTTTTGGCAAAAGACCAACTGAGCAAAGAAAGACTTTTTGAGTTTGAGCAGCGATTTTTGGAGAAACTGAGCCACGAGGTATTGGAAATTTATGATGAAAAGGACTCGACCACCTTTATCAGTAAAGAAGAAAAATTGTCTTTTTCCAAAGAGGAACTTGCGCGTATCAGAATGTTTAAATTGGTCAATTTTCAAAAACAAGAACGCTACGTAGTGGGTCTTTACTATCAGACCCAACAGCAAGGTAGCTCTGAGGGAAATTTTGTGATTATCGCTTCGGCGATTGACGTGGTAGGCACAGCAAAAATAGCACGGCTAAGATTAGTAATGCTTGTTTCTTTTTTTATCTCCTTGATAATCACTTATTTATCGGGGCGACTTTTTGCAGAAAACGCACTTAACCCCATCAAAGAGGTAGTAACTCAGGTCAAGGAAATTACAGACTCGAACCTCAATATGCGCGTATTTGCAGGCAACTCGACCGACGAAATAGGCATACTCACGCAGACTTTTAATGAAATGCTTGTACGAATCCAATCCGCTTTTGATGCCCAGCGCAATTTTGCCAGCCATGCCTCGCACGAACTCAGAACGCCGCTAACAGCGATTATCGGAGAATTACAAATCCTCACGACCAAAGAGCGCACCGTAGAAGACTATAAAAAAGGATTGCAAATTGCACTCAAAGAGGCAAAATTGCTCAAAACTATCATTGACGATTTGCTCGTTTTTACGCGAACCAATCTGCAAGAAGACAATTTCAAAGAAACGCTACGAATAGACGAGTTACTCTGGGAAATACAAGAAGAAATTATAGTCAGAAATAAAGAAGCAAAACTTAAAATCTCTTTTCACCAAATGCCTGAAAATCAGGACTTATTGAGGATTCAGGGCAATAAACACCTGCTCGAGGTTGCGCTGGTAAATGTGATAGAAAATGCCATCAAATACTCTGATAATCAGGAAGTAAGCTGTACGCTAAACTATGAGCATCATTTCATCAAAATCACCATCACAGACAAAGGGATTGGGATTCCATTGTACGATTTGAAGCACATTACCGAGCCGTTTTTTCGTGCTTCCAATGTGCGAAATTACAGTGGAACGGGTATTGGCTTGGCACTGACGCATAAAATTATAGACAACCATAAGGGCGGTTTGCAGATTTTCTCGACCGAAGCGCAAGGCACTACTGTCAATATTGTACTGCCCACACTGAAAATAGAAGAAGAAAAAGTCCAAGAAATTTTTTAGGGAATCAAAAAAACATTTAACGCATTGATTATTAATATTTTAAAATCATTTATAATTGGGCTTGTTTGATTGAGGAAGTATTCATGTCCTCAGCACACAGATAACACGGATTTTACGAATAAAACACAGATTTTTTAATTTTTATCCATAAAAATCTGCCCAACCTGCGTTATCAGTGTGCCTGATTTATTGAACAAAATCTCTCAAAAACAAGCTCATTACTACTTAAAATAACATTTTTAAAAACATGAAAAAAACAACAAAAGTACAAGAAACCCTTGCCTCAACTGAGTTTAAAAAGTTAGTAGCCCAACGCTGGTCAGTTTCGCTGGTGCTGACCTTTCTGATGTTGGCAGTTTATTTAGGGTTCATTTTTACGGTGGCTTTTGCCAAAGACTTGCTCGCGACCAAGCTGGGCGCGCACGTCAATCTGGGGCTTTTGCTTGGGCTGGGCATCATTATTTTTACATGGGCAATCACAGGCATTTACGTCTATTGGGCAAATACCAAAT
>JAAFJS010000112.1 GCA_013298985.1 Cytophagales bacterium | reverse complement strand
TATCATTTTCGTTTTGCTGGTTGGCATTATAAGGCGGATTTCCAATAATTACGGTTAAAGGTTTGCTATTTTGGTTAGCAATTCTTTTGTTATTTTCTGCTAATGCTTCGTCTTTTTGAAACATATTCATAGTTTTTTTGCTAAAATTTAAGGCTGCCAAACTATCTAAGGTATCTACCCAACAAATATTTTTAAACTCTTGATAATGCCCCATTTTTTGCTTATAAACGTACTCTATGTTCAGATTTGCAATATAATAAGGCAGAATAGCCACCTCGTTTGCGTGCAGCTCATGTTCATATTTGTGCGTTAGTGTATGCGGATTTAGCTTTTTGATAAGGTGCGTAATAAAAGTGCCTGTGCCTGTGGCGGGGTCAAGGATATGCACATTTTTATCGGAAAGTGTCTTGTCAAAATGCTTTTCGAGCAAATATTCCGTAGTGTCAAGCATAAAATTGACAATTTCCGAAGGTGTATAAACAATACCGAGTTTGTCTGCACTTTTGGGATTATAAGCCTGATAAAAATTTTCGTAAATGGTTTTCAAAAAATCTTGCTTTTCTTCGTGTGCGAGCAGTGATTTAGCCTGTGCTTCAATTACTTTGTAATAAGGCTCAATATCATAACGAGTTTTGCGTTTTAACTCTCCTGTAAAAAAGGTTTTTTCTATTTTATTGAGGGCAATCGCAATATTATTTTCGTCTAAATATTGGTCTGCATCAAAAACTTTGCGAAAAATATCACCTGTCAAGATATGCTGCACAATAATCTCATTTACATCAGCTTTTGTAACATCAGGGTTTATGGAGTTTTTACAAATCTCAAAAAGTTCTTGGTGTTCTTTTACAAAATTTTGGTTAAAATCTTTGTCATTATCTATCAAGTTTTGTTCTGTTCCCACAAAACCATCAATCATTGTCTTCAAAATATTCGCCACTTTTCCCACTTCTTTTCTAAATAATTCGACTGCTATTTTAAAATCTGTTGCTTCTTTTCTCTCAAAACTTACAAACTTTTCAAGCAAGGCTTTCAGTGCTTTTGCATCTGTCATATCGCAAGTTTCACGCACCTCTCCACGAATAAGCATAGCTTTTTGTGAATTTTCAAAGAGTAAATTATCGGTAGGATAACCAATTTTTATTTTTTTATTCAACTCTTTTTCAAAATCATCTTTCAAATCTTTTGCTTCCCAATACCCATATCTAAACCGAAATCTGTCTATCAGCACGCCATCAGGTTGTTTGGGCGAATTTGGTATTTTGACCTCATCAACTAATCGCAAGTTTCTATCTTTTGCAAAATAACTTAGCAATTCGGCAAAACATCTGCGAAGTGAAGTTTCTTTCTCTTCTCCCGAAAATTGAGTGATTTCGTGTAGGTCTGTGTAGTATTGGTTTATGCGAGCAATGGACATAAATGAGTTTTTTTGTGCGAAGATAAGAAAATAAATATATTACCTTTGTTTTATTGTAAAAACAGATTTGTATTATTCTATGACAGGTAAAACCAAAACAGCCATTATTACAGGGGCAGGGCAAGGCATCGGGCTGGAAATTGCACGCCAATTAGCGGTGCAGGGAGTCCAAATTTTGCTCAATGATTTAGATGAAAATTTGGCACAAAATGCAATACAATCTATTCAAAATCAAACGAATACGCAGTGTATCGCTTTTGCAGGTGATTCGGGTAATATTGTTTTTATCCAACAAATGATAGACAAGGCAGTGAGTCATTTTGGCAGTTTGGATATAGTCATTGCCAATGCGGGCATTACGCTTTTTGGTGATTTCCTGACCTACACGCCCGAAGCCTTTGCACGCGTGATGCAGGTGAACTTGGCTGGTACATTTTTTTTGGCACAAGCCTCTGCCAATCAGATGATTAAGCAGGGTAGGGGAGGCACTTTGCTCTTTACTTCCTCAGTTACAGGGCATCAGGCACACAAAAACTTGGCGGCTTATAGCATGAGCAAGGCGGCTTTGGAAATGTTAGCAAAAAACTTAGTGGTGGAGCTTTCCGAACACAAAATCACCATAAATACGGTTGCCCCAGGTGCTACGCTGACCGAAAGAACGCTACACGACCTCGACTATGAAAAAACATGGTCTAAAATTACACCTCTGGGCAAGCCTGCGACCGTTGCAGATATAGCGCAGGCGGTACTTTTTTTGGTTTCTGACCATGCCAAGCACATCACAGGGCAAACGCTAATCGTAGATGGTGGCTGGACAAGTGTAAGTCCTTCACCATATTGAGTGTATAAATTCTTTACAAAAAATAAATGCTAAATTAAAATACGAAAATGAAAAACATCTTTTTAATACTTGGACTGTGTGCTTCGGTTGCACTGCACGCCCAAACTTTTGAAAATCCGTTAAAAAATGGGGCTTTGAAAGTATCCCAAAATAAACGCTATCTGGTGCATGAAAACGAAAAACCGTTTTTTTGGCTGGGTGATACGGCTTGGGAATTGTTCCACAGGCTCAATCGCGAGCAGGCAGAAATTTACCTCAAACGCCGCGCCGAGCAGGGCTTCACAGTCATTCAGGCTGTGGCTTTGGCAGAGTTTGATGGTTTACACGTGCCTAATCCTTATGGTGATTTGCCTTTGGAGTTTGATGACCCCAACAAACCTAATGAAAAATATTTCCAACACGTTGATTATGTGATTAATAAAGCGGCGGAAGCGGGTTTATATATTGGCTTTTTGCCTACATGGGGCGATAAGGTTTTCAGGGGAGGATGGGGCAAAGGTCCCGAAGTGTTTACGCCAGAAAATGCCAAAAATTATGGAAAATGGCTGGGAAATCGCTACAAAGACCGCAAAAATATCATTTGGGTTCTTGGCGGCGACCGCAACCCGCGCCACGAAGCTGATGTAAATATTTGGCGCGCTATGGCAAGAGGTATTGAGGAAGGAATCGGCAATAATAAAGCTATGATGAGCTTTCACCCACAACCCAACGAGGAAAGTTCAGCGGAGTGGTTTCATACGGACGAGTGGTTAGATTTTAATATGTTCCAGAACGGACACTGCCGCGACAAGCCCGTCTATGATTATATTTCAAGGGTTTATAATAAAATGCCCACCAAACCTGTCATAGACGCAGAGCCTATTTACGAAGACCACCCAGTTTGCTTCAATGCCAAGGACTTAGGCGTTTCCAATGCGTATGACATCAGAAAATATGCTTATTTAGACCTTTTTGCAGGTGCATTTGGGCATACCTACGGTTGCCATGACATTTGGCAGTTTTATTCACCTTATCGCGAAGCAGTCAATAATCCGCACATTTATTGGCAGGAGGCAATGGAACTTCCTGCTGCCAACCAGATGAAATTTGTGCGCCAGCTCATGGAGTCGCGCCCTATGCTCGACCGCGTGCCTGACCAAAGCCTGATTGAAGAAAATAATTTGTATGTGGGCGAAAGAATACAAGCAACTCGCGGCAATGACTATGCTTTTATTTATTCCTCTGCTGGAAAACCTTTTACTGTTAATTTGGGTAAAATCTCTGGTACAAGCCTGAATGTCAATTGGTTTAATCCCAAAACAGGTGAGGTCAAATTTGTGGAGAAAGTAGAAAATAAGGGCAAAAAAAATTTTATACCCCCAAGCGCAGGCTATGGAAACGACTGGATATTGGTCTTAGATGATGTAAGCAAAAATTATGGTTTTAAATAAACCCAAAAAATATGTTACTCGAACTCAGCCAAGGCGTGAATTTTTCCTTGTAAAAAGGTGAAGTTCACGCTATTTGGAGCGCAGTTTCTCTACGATAAAGTTCACAATGTCAATGCTTTCCCCTTGCCTATATGCGGGCGGGAGTAGATGCGTTGCCCTACTCAGTCAATACAGGAGTCGTGGAAATTACGCCCGAATTATTGAAAAAAATACAATGAAGATACGAATTTTGAGCTATTAGTTATAAATTTGTCATAAATAATTGATAATCAATTATTTATATAACAATAAAATAACATTTATGAAAGAAGATGAAGTTATAAAAGAGTTTTTGAATAATGAATTGAAAGATATTTGGAAACTTATTATTGATAATAATATTGATATGATTCAAAAAAATGTAAATAAGCAAATGTCTATTATTCAATCAGTTGCTAATATATTGTCTTCCAAAAAGAATAATAACACTCTTTTTACTATTTTAAAAGAATTATTTGAAAACAATACAAGTCAAACTTTAGAAAATCAGTTATTTAGAGTTACAGACAGTAATAGTGAGGAGTTGTTTAGGAATTTGACAAGATTATTGTTTGCTATTGAAATCAATGGTAATTATCCTCAAATAGCAGATTTTTTACAACACCTGCTTTACAAATCAACCGAAGTTATCGCAGAAGAAATAAAGAATAAAACAGGTAAAAGCCCTATCAATGCCCAAGTATGGTTTGGAGGAGCAGAAATGAGAGCCGCATTTTCCTATTTAGGATATTATTATGAAAAAAAGAATCTGTTAAATGCTAAATTATGGGTGTGGAAGCAGCGAACTAAGATAACGGTAAATATAATGGAGCATTATAAAAATTTAGTAGGCTCAGATGTACTTGAAGTTGCATTACTTGAGGAAAAATTAAACTTATTAAGCGAGGCTCAGGCTCATTATGAAGCATTTATCGCTTACTGTCAAGAAGATTTTAAATGGTTTATCGAGAATACCAAAGAAGTGCCAATAGAAGAAGAGTATGAAGTATTTAAAATCTTGTTGCTGGCTTATGAAGGCATAGATAGAGTTACAAAAGTAAGTCAAATAAATAATATAGAACTAATTAAGCAAATGCTTAGTCGTACAAAAGAAAGCTAAAATAAAAAACTCCTAACTCCTAACTAAATAAAATTCAAAGGATTAGACTACTTGGCGATTGCAGTCAAAAATACTGATGAATCGCTGAAAACTTGGATGGACAAATTGGGATTTGTCGTTCCCTATACTGAAAAAGTGAACAACAATTCTGTTTTGCTCGCTCACGAGGCATTTTCAAAATTTCAAATTAAGTAAAAAATTAAATTTTATTTATCATGTATAAAGTATTGATTTTCTTTGTTTTAAATCTTTTAATCTCAACAATTACTTTGGGACAAAATCCTTATCTATTTGTGGGAACTTATACCACCAGAGGAAGCGAAGGGATTTATACTTTTCGCTTTGATACAGAAAAAGGGACGCTCACGCCCGCAGGTGAGGCAAAAAAATTAGAAAATCCTTCCTTTTTGGCGATTTCACCCAATCGGCAGTTTGTATATGCAGTGGAGGAAACCGCAAACGGCAAGGTCAGTGCTTTGCGCTTTGAGGAGAACACAGGGCAACTTTCTCTGCTCAATTCCCAAGTCGTCAATGGTGATTATCCTTGTCATATAACAATTGACAAGACAGGAAAGTGGGTGATAGTCGGTAACTACGGGAGTGGAAATTTTAGCATTTTCCCCGTTCAGGCAGATGGCTCTTTGGGCAAGGCAACGCAGACGATTCAGCACGCAGGCAAAAGTATAAATACTGCTCGCCAAGAAGCACCTCATGTTCATTCCATCAATATTGGCAAGAATAACAAAAATATTTTTGTGGTAGATTTAGGCACAGACAAAATTATGAGCTATCAGCTTGACGGCAAAACAGGAAAAATCACCGTAGGGAATCCTCCCTTCACAGAGGTAAAAGCGGGTGCTGGACCCAGGCATTTTGCCTTCCACCCCAAGAAAAATTGGGCATACTCTATCTTAGAATTAAACTCTACCATTGCCGCTTTTAGCTACAAAAACAGTAAACTAATTGATTTACAAACAATTAGCACGCTTCCAGATGATTACAAAGGGGAAAACTCTTGTGCGGATATTCATATTTCGGCAGATGGCAAGTTTCTCTACGGCTCTAATCGTGGGCATAACAGCATTAGTGTTTATAGTATCCATCAAAAAACAGGTAAACTCACCTTCATTCAGAACCAGCCCACAGAAGGGAAAGCACCAAGAAACTTTGCCATAGACCCTTCGGGAAAATTCCTTTTGGCTGCAAATCAAAACAGCGACACGATTGCGGTTTTTAAAATAGATGCAAAAACAGGAAAACTAACTTATCAAAATGTAGAAGCAAAGGTTTCTATGCCTGTCTGTTTGAAGTTTAAGTAGGGTAGGGAGCATAAGTTTTTGGCATCGATACCGATTGCGTTTGCATAAAAAATTCAGTAGGTTTATTTGTTTGTCGCTTATCGTTTCGTTAGATTTGGAATAAGTCAAAATCACATACACGAAATTTTGTGCAATGAATACACAAAAAATAGCCATCATCACAGGCGGAGGTTCAGGCATCGGCTTGGCAGTTGCTCAAAAATTTGTAGAAAATAATATTTTTACGATTATCATAGGTCGCGACAAAGACAAACTAAACAAGGCAAAAGAAAGCCTGGGAGAAAACTGTGCCGCTATCTCCTTTGATTTGAATGACTTAGCCCAAATTCCAGCTTTGGTAGAAAGCCTCACCGCGCAGTACGGTCAAATAGATATTTTGGTGAACAATGCGGGAATTAATATGAAAAAAGAATTGACAGAGGTTACTGATGAGGATTTTCAAAAAATCTTACAGACCAATGTAATTTCTGTTTTTGCGCTTTCACGAGAGGTCATCAAAAAAATGCTTGCCCAGCAAAATGGTGCAATTATCAATATTAGTTCTATGGCAGCAATGTACGGTTTGCCCAAAGTGATAGCCTACACCGCCTCAAAGTCAGCCATAGAAGGCATGACAAAAGCTATGGCGGTAGAACTTTCCCCCAAAGGCATCAGAGTCAATGCGATAGCTCCTGGATTTATTGCTACGGATATGTCTGCCAAAGCACTCAATAGCGACCCCGAACGCAAGCAAAAAGTGCTTTCGCGAACGCCAATGGGTTATCTGGGTGAAACAAAAGACATTGCAGAAGCCGCATTATTTTTGTCTTCTGAGAGTGCAAAATATATCACTGGTGTTTCCTTGCGCGTAGATGGTGGAAATGCGATTGGATTTTAAGGCTGATTTTCTAAAAAATTAATAACACTTTTTTTTAACTAAACGATAAATGATACGATATTCGCTTACACTGCATTTCTTGCTGTTAGTTTCTACACTTTCTTTTGCTCAAAAGATAGCCTCTTTTGAGGTAGAACTAAAAAATACCAATAATATTCACGTGCCAGTGAGTGTAAATTTAGATGAGTTTACGGCTCTACATGACTCTGTACTAACGCTTTGGCAGGTAAATGGCAAGCAAACCACACCTGTACTTTTCCAAATAAAGCAAGATGATTTTCGTAGTCTGCACTGGATAATAGATACCAACGGAAAAAACCAAGTGGCTAAATACACTTTTTTACTCCAAAAAGGCAAGCCTGACAAAACTTATGCTATCAAATCTAAAAATAGCAATGGGACTATTACCATTCAGGCAGGCGTTCAAAATCTTTTGCGTTATCAATACCAAACAGTTTATCCTCCCGCGGGCGTGGATACGAGCTACCGAAGAAGTGCCTTTATTCACCCACTTTGGTCGCCTCATGGTCAGGAACTTACACGTATTCAGCCCAAAGACCACTACCACCATTACGGCATTTGGAATCCTTGGACACGCGTGTTGTTTGAAAAAGATACCGTTGATTTTTGGAATATTGGGGATAAAAAAGGAACTGTCCGTTTTGCTAATTTCCTTTCCCAAAACAACGGGGCTGCGTTTTCATCATTCGAAGCATTGCATCATCATGTTGTTTTCAAAAAAAATGGTACTGAAAAAATAGCCATCAACGAAGTCCAATCCATCAGCGTATATCAGCCAACGAGTGATTATTATATAGTGGATATTACCTCAAAACTAAGCTGTGCAAGTGAAAGCCCTGTTTTGTTGCTTACCTATCGCTATGGCGGGCTTGGCTGGCGCACTACTGAGAAATGGGACAACAAAAACAGTGAGATACTTACCTCAGAAGGCAAAAATCGCAAGGAATCAGATGGCGCAAAGTCAAGGTGGTGCATAGTACAAGGCGCGCTTGGCGAAAGTGATTATGGAGGTGCAGTGATGCTCTCTTATCCTGCCAACTATAATCACCCAGAACCTTTGCGTATATGGCCTGAAAACCAGTACGATAGAGGAGATATGTTTGCTAATTTTTGCCCTACCAAGGACAAAGACTGGCTACTCGAAGCTGGCAAAACTTATACTTTAAAATACAGATTAGTGGTTTTTAATGGTAAGTTTACCAAAGAAAAAGCAGAAAGTGCTTGGCAGTATTTTGCCCAGCCACCCAAAGTGAAAATTACAATGTTAAAATAAAAATGAAATAAATATGAAAAAGAAAATCAATCGCAGGGAGTTTTTGAATAGTTCTCTCAAAGCCACAGTAGGCACATCTCTTGTGTTGGCTGGTTTCCCTACCATCGTTCCTTCCTCCGTATTTGGGAAAAATGCACCCAGCAACCGCATCAATATTGGCGCGATTGGGGCGGGGAGAATTAGCCGTACCCATGACCTCCCTGGTGTATGGAAATATGATTTTGCACAAGTAATCGCTGTTTGTGATGTAGATACCAAAAGAGCTGATGATGGAAAAGTATTGATAAATGATTATTACACCAAAAAGAACAATAAGCCATTTGATGGTGTAAAAGTATATTATGATTACAAGGAGCTTTTACAAAATAAAGACATTGATGCAGTGATTATTAGCACGCCTGACCACTGGCACGCGCTCATTGCTATCGAGGCAGCACTATTGGGCAAACATATTTATATGCAAAAACCTGCTTCCTTGACTATTTTGGAAGGTAGAAAAGTAAGCGATATTGTGCAAAAAAGTGGCATCAAATTCCAGATAGGCAGCCAGCAACGTTCCTCAGAGCAGTTTCGCTATGCGGCAGAGTTAGTTCGTAACGGACGGATAGGTCAGTTAAAAACGGTTTATGTAGGTCTGCCTGGCGACCCATCAGGCGAAGAAGAAGTAGAAATGCCAATTCCTAAAAACCTAAACTACGATATGTGGCTCGGCTCAACGCCCAATGTTTTTTATACAGAAAAAAGAATTCACCCACAAGTTGGCTATGACCGCCCAGGTTGGTTGCGTTGCGAGCAGTTTGGCGCAGGCATGATTACAGGCTGGGGGTCACATCACATCGACTCGGCACATTGGGGAATGGGCATGGAACTTTCGGGACCCATCGAGGTTTGGGGCAGTGCCAGTTTTCCCACCAAAGGCTTGTGGAACGTGCATGGAATTTTCAAGACAGAAGCACTTTATCAGAACGGCATTAAAATGGTAGTGAGCAATGAAATTCCCAATGGTATAAAATACGAAGGCACAGAAGGTTGGATTTTTGTTACCAGAGGCAATTATCAAGCAACTTCGAGCGACCCTGTGAGCGCAAATGCAGTAAAGGCATTAGATGCCAGCGACCCCAAAATCATCAAATCTGTGATTGGTAAAAAGGAATTTCGTTTTACTATCAGCAAAGACCACCACGGCAACTGGCTGGAAAGCATCAAACACAACAAGAAACCAATCGCCCCTGTGGAGGAAGCGCACCGTTCTTGCTCTACCTGTTTGGTACATCATATCGCCATGAAACTAAACCGCAAAGTCTATTGGAATCCTGAAAAAGAGCAATTTACCAATGACGAGGAAGCAAACAAAATGCTCTCTCGCACCCAAAGAGAACCTTACGCCATAGCCAATAAATAGATTAATGAGCCTCTTGAATTTTGAACATTCTCACCAGTTCACTATGGCATTAAAACGGTGAGTTATATTTACCCTACCGTTAAAACGGTAGTGTTACAAAAACCAATATTTTTATCATCAAACAATATGATACGAATTTCCTATATTCTTATTTTTTTAATCATTTCTACTATTTCTTGTAACGAAAAGCAATCCAAACAAGTAGCACAGAAAAAAGCAGTTAGCCTCATTACGCTTGCCCCAGGGCATTTTCACGCGGCATTGGTACAAAAAACGATGTATCCAGACGTGGATTCCACCGTACACGTTTATTCGGAAACAGGTGATGATTTGAAAATGCACTTAGCGAGGATTGAAACTTATAATACACGTGCAGAAAATCCAACTGCTTGGAAACAAGAAATCTATACCAATCCTGACTTTTTTGAGAAGATGATAGCTGACAAAGTGGGTAATATCGTGGTGCTATCGGGAAATAATCAGAAAAAAACAGAATATATCTCAAAATCCTTGCAAAATGGCTTTCATGTATTGGCAGATAAGCCCATGGTCGTTGATACACAAGGATTTGAGCAGCTAAAACTTGCTTTTGAGATGGCAGAAAAGAATAAATTGATGCTTTATGACATTATGACCGAACGCTACGAAATTTCTACTATTTTACAGCGAGAACTTTCCATGATTCCTGAAGTTTTTGGCTCTTTGGAGAAAGGAACACCCGAAAATCCTGCCATTACCAAAGAAAGCATACATCACTTTTATAAATATGTTTCAGGCAATGTACTTACGCGCCCAGCATGGTTCATGGACGTTTCTCAGCAAGGCGAAGGCATTGTAGATGTGATGACACACTTAGTCGATTTGGTACAATGGGAGTGTTTTCCAGAGCAAATACTTGATTACCAGAAAGATATTCAAGTATTTGCTGCTAATCGCTGGACTACCAATATGAGTATCAATCAGTTTAAGGCCATTACCAAATTAGAAAATGTACCAGATTATTTGACCAAATCCATAGCAGATACTTTTTTACAAATCTATTGCAACGGAGAAATTAATTACCAACTCAAAGGTATTCACGCAAAAACTTCTGTTATTTGGCGATACAAAGCCCCAGAAGGTGGCGGCGATACGCACCATTCTACCATGCGCGGAACAAAGGCTAATTTGGTGATTAAGCAGGGGATTGACGAGCAATACAAGCAAACTTTATACATAGAACCTATTGGTCAAAATGCTGATTATGAAGCTATTTTGCAAGAAAAAATTAAAATACTAAGTGCTAAATACGAAGGATTAGCTATTCAAAAATCAAAAAATGGCTGGCAAGTAACCGTTTCAGAAAAGTTAAAAGAAGGACATGAAGCACACTTTGCGCGGGTTACAGAAAAGTTTTTGGAGTATTTCAAAGATGGAAAACTGCCAGTTTGGGAAGTACCCAATATGCTCGCAAAATATTATACGACTACACAAGGCTTGGAAATTTCTTTGAAAAATAAGAAATAGAATTACATTTCAAACGTTTTTAGACTATATTTTGTATTTAATTATACATAATATTAATTATATCACATTTATTCAACTTACTCATTATCAGAGCATTATGATTTATGATATTATGTAAAGTGAGATTATGATGTGCAACTATCTGATTATGTCAGGATTTTATCTTTTATGACTTACTAATTGAAGGTTAAAAGTAACTTAGTTTCTTTATACACTAAGTTACTTTTAACTTTTATTGCGGATAGTGTTTCGTATCGTGCCTGTTAGGTACTTTTCACGGTTATCCCCTACTCTACTAAGCACTTTCTCATTGCTTGTTGAGAGTAAATCGTATATTTATTTATATTTGTGCGAATATGTTACTAAAAACTCATCTCATTTTTTCTCTTTTGATGAGGTAGGGTAATAAGATTTGGTCTATGTTTTTGCCAATGTCAGCCTCTATGAAGTCTATTTTGTATTGTCCACAGCGCAGTTTGAGTTTTTGGAATTTCTCACTGATATTTTCTTTGTAATATGCGCGAATTTGGGTAGGATTTATTTTGACCTTTTCGTTGGTTTCCAAATCAATAAATTCATAAGGTCGTTCGGCAAACTCAAAATTGAGTTCTGTTTTCCCATCAATCACGTGGAAAAGCAGGACTTCATGTTGGTTGTGTTTGAGATGTTGGAGTGCAGAAAACACTTCTTCTTGTTGTGAAGTATTTTCGAGCATATCGCTGAAAATGACAACCAAAGAACGTTTGTGAATTTTGTCAGCGATTTGATGAATGACTTGGGCGGCAGACGTTTTCTTGTTTTGCGGCACAAGGTCAAGCATTTGCTGGAGTTTGACAAATAGATTATGAATGTGTGAAGGAGTAGATTTGACCTGAGATTGCCATTCTATTTGCTCGGCAAAGGTCGAAATTCCTACTGCATCACGCTGTTTCTGCAACATATACGCAAGGCTTGCCCCTGCCAAGATACTAAAGCGTATTTTTCCATATATTTTTTCAGGGTAAAACATAGAAGATGAACAATCTATGAGAATTTGACAACGCAAATTGGTTTCTTCTTCGTAGCGTTTGGTATAGAGGCGGTCAGTTTTGCTGTACGCTTTCCAATCAATGTGGCGCGTGCTTTCGCCTGTATTATAAAGGCGATGTTCAGCAAACTCGACCGAAAAACCATGATAAGGAGATTTGTGAAGCCCTGTAATGAAGCCTTCCACCATTTGTTTGGCAAGCATCTCGATATTGCCATATTCTTTGACTTTACTTAAATCTATTGACATACGACAAATATAAAAACTCTTTGGAGAAATTTTATTACCAAAAAGAAAAACTTTAATTTATATTTAGCTCAAAAGTCTGATGATAGCATTTTTTGATAGTAAGTTTCTCAAAAACTACTCGTTTGAAGAAAAACAAAAAGTTCGAATAGGTCGCTGTTACCATGACCTATTCGAACTAAGATTATTGTATGAGAAATTAAAGTCTGAGTTTTAGTCAAAAATATTAAAATGGACTTCTTGCAAAAATGTTTTTTATTGCCTCACTCGTAGCAACGGTTGCTCTCCCCTACCCTTCTGAGATGAAAAAACAGCTACTTTCACGAGGTCTAATGAAATTATTTATTGTCCAAAACTTTCATTTCAATCCTTCTGTTTAGCTCACGACCATCTTTTTCGTCGTCGTTTGTAGCTACAGGCTCTTTGTCGCCATATCCTTTGAAAGCAATTCTGTCTTTGCTAATGCCTTTGCTTGCCAGATAATCTACCACTGATTTGGCACGACTTTCCGAAAGTGTTTGGTTGGTAGTCGCATTGCCAACATTATCTGTGTGTCCACCAATCTCTATTTTGAGGGCTGGGTTTTTCTGCAAAAAGTCCACCAAGTTGTCCAACGCTGAGGTAGAGCTTGGGTCTATTTTTGCCGAGCCTGTGCCGAAGAACAATCCACTTACGGTATATTTTTTACCAACCTCTGGTTTTTCAAATACTTGTGTATCTGTTTTGGTAGGTTCTGTTACTTCATCTACTTTTGCAACTGCGGACGAATCAGTACCTACGCTTGCTGTATCTGCACTTACAATTTCGTCTTTGGTCGCTGTGCTATCTACTTTGGCAACGAGTTCATTGTCTTGTGGTTCTACTTCTTTTTCCTTTTTCTTTTTGCCTTTTTCTTTTCTACCAAAATGGTAAGAAATCAAGATTTCGTGCGAGCCATTGGAAACACTACCTATCATACTTCTATTGTTGGCAAACTCATACGCATAGCCAAAAGACATCTGCTTGAAATGAATCCCTGCGTTTATGGCATTGCCATATTCGGTGCGGTGCAGAAAAGTAAGCCAAAATTTTTCTCTCCATTCGGTAGTAACATTAATATCAAACTGCCCTGCGTTCTGAATTGCAAAAGTGCCAAAACGGTGCAAAACCATTGGCGTTACGGCTAAATCGCCGCCCATCAGGTCAAAACGGTAGGAAACTGCGGCAATGGATTGA
Organism: Cytophagales bacterium; assembly: GCA_013298985.1. Classification (GTDB taxonomy): domain Bacteria; phylum Bacteroidota; class Bacteroidia; order Cytophagales; family Thermoflexibacteraceae; genus Thermoflexibacter. The sequence continues at coordinate 4,758 of JAAFJS010000112.1, read as the reverse complement.
TTGATATAACGGAAAACACTATTAGAAGTTGTTGTTTGTTCACGCAAAGACCTATTGAAAAGTTGAGGAAAGGCAAAACTCAGTTCTAAGCCTTTGAAACGATAAAAAGCACCAAAAGCACCATCAAGTACAAAAGAATTATTCAAACGATAAAGAGCTTGGTCTTGCTGGTCGTTGGCACTTAAAATGTCCCAACGGATACTATTGACCATAGCACCTACTGACAAGCCAAAATGCAACTGGTGATTATCGTCAAAGTTTACGCCATACGCGTAGCTCGCTTGTGCGCCTGTGCGACTCACTACGCCTGTATTATCCCTAAAAATTCTCCCGCCAACACCCATTGTTTTTTTCAATGGAGATTGGAACGAAAAAAGCATCGTTTCTGGTGCGCCATCAAAGCCAGACCATTGTTTTCTATACACCAAGTGTGCCACAGAATAACCATGATAACCCGCATACGCAGGATTATAGAAATACTTGTTTTGTGCGTATTGGGTGAATAGGGAAGTTTCCTGTGCATAAATTGAATTTGTCGCCAAACTTACTAATGCTATTACGAGTAATCTGTATGCTACCAATTTCATATCTCTTTTATTTTTAAATTTATACCTTATTAACTTTGGAAAATGGTATAATATTGTGAATTATTATAACTTTTTTTAGATTGAATCAATAAATGTCTGTAAGAAAAAGTGTTGTTTTTGTGCTTCTTAGTTTCCTTTTTACAGCCTTCATCGCGCTCTTGATGAGTAAAGACAAATACTATTCCGAGTTAGTATCATTACGTTTTTAAAAGCAATAAAGAATGTAAGTTTTGCACAAATTGCCCCAGTATGTTGTTTTAAAAGATAGTATTTGCGCTTTGTAGGAATAATTTTATGGTATAAATCAAAGACAGAGATTAGATTTTTTTGAGAAAGGAATAAAAAATACAGCAAAAGACCTTAATAAAGCGTTCTTTATCAAGGTCTTTTCTTACGTAAGAAAAAAGCATTAATTACTTCACAATCGTTATAACGCCTCTGATGATATTGGTTTCATCAAACCTAACGACATAATAATAAGTGCCTTCTGGGAGTTGCCCGTTTAGCCCTCTACCGTCCCAGTTATTCTGATAGCCTCTGGCAGAGAAAACTTCTTGTTCCCAACGGTCATAGACGGCTACCTGCGAATTGGGGAAAAGTTCAATGTTTTTGATAATCCAAAAATCATTTACTCCATCACCATTTGGCGACAAAACTTTGTCAGGAATAGTAACAGAAGAAACTGTAACTATCACTTCGTCAGCGGTTTCGCAGCCCTGGGCATTGCTACCAAAGACTTGATAAGTAGTCGTTATTTCAGGTCTGGCGATTGGGTTTGCCACATTTGCATTGTCTAAACCTATGGCAGGCTCCCAACGGTAGGTGGTTGCGCCTGACGCTTGTAACTGGGCTGAAGAACCTTTGATAACGGCAATGTCTTTGCCTGCATCTACCACTAACTGCGTTTGTTCGCCTACATTTATTTTCTGCGAACTCTGACAACCCAACTCGTCTATCGCAAAAATGGTATATTCGCCTTTGCTAAGACCAGAAAATTCAAAAAGAATGGTGGTCTGCAATGCGCCATTCTCCCCTAATTTGAAGGACAAAGGCAAGCCGCTTTTGGAGGTTACGCGAATAGAACCATCTTTATTGGACTGGCAGAGTGCATTTTTGACTACGAAATCGAAAGCTGTGCCTGTGGAAATCTTGACATTGACTTTATCTGTAAGAATTGTTCCATTTTGATTGGCTGTTACGGTGTAATCTCCTGACTTTAAGTTCGTTGAAAAATCTACGACTGGAGTTCTTCCAGTTGCTTTGAATCCATTAGGTCCCGTCCAAGTGTAAGTAGTTCCTTCAATTTCAGTAGCTTCTAATTGCAGTTTTTCACCATCACATACTTGACCAGCTACACTTGATTTTACAGTTGCCTGCACGCGCGCAGAGTTCCTATCAAAGGCTGTCCAGCGATTTTCTTGTCCTGCCGCGGCTACAATTGGTATGGAGAGTGTGCCAAAAAACTCATCTAAATTACTTTGGGTTTCTTTCCAAGTTACGCCTTTGTCCTGAGAATTGTAAAGCCCAAGCATAAATGCGCCTCTCTGTGTGGTTATTTCTCCACTAAAAAGTTTGAAAGAAAGAATGGTACTTTCTGTAGCTGGTTTGCTTGAGGTAACATCAAAATAGCGTTTGATACTGTTGCCTGTGGCATTGGTGAACAAATCATGCCCGCGACGAATCGTCAATGTTCCCAAGTCTTCGGTAGTTCGGAAGGAAAGCCCCAGCCCTGCGGTGTTGCTGACCGTTCTGTTGGTTGCCTGAATGTAGCCACCTTGCGCCTCTTCACGAATGCGATTGTCATTATTTTCTCCTGTCAAACTGCCAGTGCTTCCCAAATCAATAAACTTGCGATTGAGATTGATATGTCCGTTTCCTGTCAGACTGAGCAGATTTTTCACTCCAATATTTTGATTTAAAACAACTTTTTGAGGATTATTGATGTTGCCACTCCCCGCAATTATCAAATCCCAAAAGTTTATATCTACTGTTCCATTTATCTGCTGCAAATTGCCACTAAACCGAAAGGTGCTGTTGGTATTATTGGTGAAAGTGCTGTTTGCCAACAGATTGCCCAGCAGATTTACTTCCTTATTATTGGTAAAAGTTCCTGCCAAATGGTTTAAACTGCCTTTGATGAGCAAAGTACCGTCATTGGTGATAGTGCCACCTGAGCGGTTATCTACTCGGCTCGACGAGCTAATCGTTGCCCCGCCTTTGATTACAATGTTAGCACCGTTATTGATAAGTTGGGCAAATGCGTTTTGCTGAAAAACTGTTCCCAAAACCCAACATAGCAAGAAAACAAGGTGCGATATTTTGTATTTGATTCGTCTTTTTGACATAATTTTTAGTTTTTAAAAGACCTATTTATCGCCTGCTTTTTCATTGGTTGTGCTTGCTGGTTGCTGGTTTTGCATGAGTAACATGAGCATATTCAACTGTTTCTGTGTAATTTGCATTTGCGTTTTCAATGTTTCAATTTCTGATGCCTGCGCTTTCAAAGCTGTATTTTCAGTATTCAAGGTGCTGACTTTGTTGTTCAGCAAGTCAATTTGCTTTTGTTGCTCCTTGATAGCTTCCAAAAGAACAGGAATCAAGCCAATGTAATTGACAGATTTGAAACCCTTTTCGTTGGTATGTACCAAGTTCGGGAATACCTTTTCCAATTCTTGGGCAATCACGCCAAGTTGAAGCGGTTGGTCTTTTTGGAAATCTTCCTTCCAATTATAGCTTACCCCTTCTATTTGCTTTGCTTTTTCAAGTGCATTGTCTATGGTTTTGATGTCCTTTTTATAGCGAATATCACTTGCACTTAGTAATCCTGAACCGTCAGCGGAAACTGTGCCACCCACATTCAAGCTGGTCATGGTAACTGCACCAGTTACGTTTAATGCACCATTAAGAGTAGTTGCGCGAGGTACTCCTACTGTACCTACTGTTAGTGTATGATTGAGGACAGTTGGATTATTGACTTGTAGTGAGCCTGTTAGCGTAGTATTTCCGCTTACATCTAAGGAGTTAATTACTTGGGTTGCACCGCCAACATTGGCTATCAAACCACCTGTTACGTTCAAACCGCCAGTAGTTACTTGCATATTTCCATCAACAACGAAATTATTCGAGCCTGTAGTAATGGTAGCATTAGCAGTAAGTGGTGTAGTGCTTCCTAATGTAATATCATTTCCCGCCTTTGTTAAACCTTCGCTGGCAGTGGTATTTGCGGCAGTAATAGCATCACGTACTGCTTTTTCTGTAACTAAGGTAACATCATCAGGCGTTGCACTTACAGCAGTTTTAATATTATTAACTGGATTTGCTCCACCAAGTGTGAGGTCATTATTAATAATGGTATTAGATAGTGTTGCAGAGCTTGTTGCGCCACCTGTCATTAGTAAATCGCCACTCAAAGAAGCATTGGTGAGGGAGGAATTTCCTGTTACATCAAGGGTTGCGCCACCTGTGATGTTTACAGCAGTACCGTTGTCGGTAATAGAGCTTGCCTCTAAGCCTGTTCCTGCGGCATTGCCTCTAATCACTGTATGAACAGGCGTAGGTGGCAATCCAACTGCATTAATGGCATCGCGCACTGACTTTTCTGTTACTAAGCTGATGTCATCTGCTGTGCCTGCTACTCTTATGGCTGTACGAACATTATTAACGGTTGTTCCATTCAGCGTCAAGCCTGCTGTAGCAGTCAGTGTTCCTGTACTGATAGCACCTGTATTTGCAATGCCATTAGTAGAGGTAGTACCTGTGGTTACTGTTAATCCAAAAAAGGTAGGGCTATTGGCTATATCTAAGCCTAAATTAGCTCTTGCACCTGGCACTGTAGTAGCATTTGTACCACCATTTGTAATAGGTACGGTAGGCAAAGAAATTGTATTCCCTGTCCTGCTTAAAGGTGCGCTAAAAGTTAAAGCACTTTCTTTAGTATTAAAATTATTCCAGTCCGCACTTGTAAGTAAGCCATTTTGGGAAGCAGAAGCATTTAAGATATTGATGCCTAAGCCTGCACCTACAATTGCCCCAGTGCCACCTGTAACTGTTACGCCCGCAGTAGTGGTGGTGGCGTTGCCCAAAGTCAAAGCCCCTTGTTTATTATTAAACGTATTCCAGTCTGTGCTTGTAAGTAAGCCATTTTGGGAAGTAGAGGCATCTAAAATGTTGA
>JAAFJS010000113.1 GCA_013298985.1 Cytophagales bacterium | reverse complement strand
GTTCTCATAGGTGTAATAGCAGGCGCACTACCTTCCATTTATATTTCTGCGTTCAGCCCTATTCAGGTCTTGAAAAACTTTGCAGGTATGAAACTGTTTAAACGCATGACGCTTAGGAGGGCATTGCTCATAGTCCAGTTCTGCATCTCCTTAATTTTCATTATTTCTACCACCTTGCTTTACTTCCAGACGGATATTATCCTAAATGCAGATTATGGTTTTGATAAAGAAAATACAGTAACTGTAAAACTTTATAGACCAGAGAATTACCAGAGATTTGCCAATGTCATCAAATCTAAAAAAGATATTTCAGAAGTTTCTGCGTGTTCCTTTATGCCCTCTACGGGGCGTATGAATGGGACAAGGGCATACAAAATCAATACGACCAAAGATAGTATTCAACTTTCTTTTATAGATATAGATGCCCATTTCTTGGATTTGATGAAGATTAAGTTGGTAGCGGGCAAGGACTTCCCCGAAAATCCAAACACAGAAAGTGAACAGCATATCATCATTAACGAGAAAATGGTGAAAGATTTTAAATTAGGCTCTCCTTTAGACGCAGTCGGGCAGAAGTTGCTGATAGAGAACAACAACGTAGAGGTCATAGGCGTGGTCAAAGATTTTTATTATGGAGATATTACTCGAAAAATAGGGTCTTTCGTCTTCCGCAATCGCACCAAGGAATTTGGATTTATTAGCGTGAAAGTAAAGGCACAAAGCGCGATGGCTACCGTTGCGTACATGGAAAGCGAATGGAAAAAAGTAAATCCTAACACCAAATTTGAGCATCAATTCTTAGACCAGCAGTTGCTTTTCTTACATTCGATGTTCAGTGATATAGCCAAAGTAATAGGTTTCTTGGCATTTTTGGCAGTGCTTGTATCTTGCTTAGGCTTGCTTGGCATGGCGACCTACACCGCAGAAACCCGCACCAAGGAAATAGGTGTTCGCAAGGTATTGGGCGCAAGCGTTCCTCAAATAGCAATTTTATTGTCTAAGGGCTTCATAGTCTTGCTTTTAATAGCAGTTGCTATTGCCACACCACTTGCTTATTTTATCAATAATTTGTGGTTAGAGTTCTTTGTGCAGAGAGTGAACTTTGGGGTAGGCATATTAGGTTTAGGAGTTTTAATCATGCTCATTATCAGCTTTTTAACTATACTTTCTCAAACGTGGCGCGCAGCAAGGGCTAATCCTGTGGATAGTTTGAAGAATGAGTAATTTTGTTTACAGGTAATACCACATTTTAACCAATTATTTATAAAAAATGTACCTAATTTCAAAGACATTCTTTCATCTTGTTTTCTTGACCTTATTATTAAATACTGTTTTTGCAAAACCCCAGCGTGGGAAATTATCTCAAAATTATATTTTCTACTTGCATAACAAATTTCCAGAAGAACACACTCTTGACGAAAAACATCCTGAATATGGAAAATCTGAGTATTTAGAAATTTTGCAAGAATTTAAAAAAGAAAACTTTGTATTAATTACAGAAAAAAGGCAACCCAATACAGATGTAAAGCTATACGCCCGAAAGGTAGTAAAGCAAATTGATAGCTTGCTAAATATTGGAGTCAAACTCAATAAAATTACAGTCATAGGCACATCAAAAGGTGGATACATAGCTCAATATGTATCTACTTATTTGGCAAACCCTCATGTAAATTTTGTATTTATTGGTTGCTATCAAGAAGCTGACCTTCAAAACTTTAATGACATCAATTATTGTGGTAATATTTTAACAATTTATGAAAAATCAGATGATGCAGGAGTATCTGCCATAAATAGAAAAACAACCAGTAAGTTAAGAATCAATAAGTTTAAAGAAGTAGAACTAAATACAAATCTAAAACATGGTTTTTTGTTTAAACCTTTACAGGCGTGGATTTACCCTTGTATTTTATGGGCAAAACAAAAGTATAAAGCCATGGATAAGCTCAATGAAAATTATCAATTGATACAAAGGAATAAAGTAGTTTTAGATACTTTTAATTTATTTGATAGTACAAGAAATAGACTAATACCTATTGCATTTTATCATCAGAAGGCAGCCAAGAAAACTCAAAAACAGAAATTAGTCATTTTCAATCATGGTTATGGGCAAAACAAAGGTGGAGATTATCTTGCCTATTCTTACCTCACAGAAAATCTGGCAAAGAATGGATACGCTGTAGTAAGTATTCAACACGAATTAACCACAGATAGTTTGATGCCTTTGACGGGTATCCCCCAAATCGTAAGGCGACCTTTTTGGGAACGAGGAGCAGATAATATATTTTTTGTTATTAACACCTTAAAAAAATCAAATCCAACTATAGATTTTAAACATATTACACTAATCGGACACTCAAATGGTGGAGATATGACAGCCTTATTTCCAAAGAAATACCCAAATATAGTGGAAAGAATAATCACGCTGGATAATCGAAGAATGACGCTGCCAATTACAAAGAAACTCAAAGTTTATTCACTTCGGTCAAGCGACCAACCTGCCGACGCGGGCGTTTTGCCCAGTATTGCTGACCAAAAAAAGTTTGCAATCACCATCTTGAAACTTCAAAACACAACCCATAATGAAATGGACGATAACGGAAGCGAGGTACAAAGAGAAGAAATAAATAAGTGTATTTTATTGTTTCTTAAATCAAAGTGATGATGAAAAATTGTTATACCAAGAAAAAAATAAATATAATTTTGATTTTGGTTCAATTCTTGTTAAATAGAAAAATAGTATTAAAATTGATTTTCCCAAGGTAATTTTTAACAATTTTATTGCGTTTTTCCCAATAATATTTATTACCTTTGCTATTGATAATCCCTTTCATTTTACCCTTTTGATGAGTATAATTTTCATGTAGTATAAAAACTACAATCTCTTTTAACACAGAAACTTATCAAAGGACTATGTCACTCAAAACAAATCTTCAAAACACCAAAGCAATCCTGATGGGTGCTGGTAACTTCCCCAAAGACAAGGAGTTACTCACACTTGAAAACGTAGCAACAAACATCAAAGAACTCAGTAGAGTTTTTGCTGATAAGCGTATTTTAGGGCTTTTCAGCAATAATATCATTTCACTTTACAATACGCCCGACAATACCAAAATCAAAGAGGAACTGGCTATTGCGGCTGAAGCGGCTACGGATACACTGATTTTTTACTATGCTGGACATATCGTGATGCGTCGTGGGCAAATGTACCTCACTACGGTAAATTCTTCCAAGCATCAAGTTCATGTCAATGCAATTTCTTTGGCAGAACTGGCGAATATTATTCGTGAAAACGAAAGCGCAACGAAGGTGCTTATCTTTGACTGTGCGTATCAAATTGCAGATGTAAATACTACTGGAAATATACAACAGCTTGTGAAAGAAGAGTTTAGCAAGTTTGAAGATACGCTGAAAACGGCTTATATTATCGCTTCGTCGCCCGATACAACCGCAGAAAACTTCAAAACTGACTCGCCTTCTACTTTTACCAATCACTTCGTAAAACTACTGGAAACGGGTAGCAGAAAAGAAACTGACGAGCTGACTTTGAACGATATTTTTGAAGGGGTTACGGAAAAGATGAAAACCGCAAACCAACTCCTGCCCCTGCGCGCTGAGAAAAGCCAACACCGCAATCGAGGCTTTGTGAATAACCTCAAATTTATTGAATATAAGAAGTTTAAGACCGAAGGTGATACTTTTTTTGCCAAAGAAAGCTTTGGTGAGGCATTGCCTTTGTACCAATACGCCGCCAAATTATACAATAGCGATAGCGACCTGAACAACAAAGTCGACTTCATCAATTTTGTTTCTGAGGCAAACAAACATTTTAGCAAGCTGAACTACGAAGGCGCACGCCAAAACTATCAGTATGCCTACCAACTATTTGCTATTCAGAGCATTAAAAGCAAAATAGATACTTCGGTAGAGCGCATGGCGGAAGAGTTTTTCCGCAATGAGCATTTTGAAAAGGCAAAGGAAAGTTATGAGTTTTTGGTCAAATCTTTCCCTGACAATGAGATATTTAAAGAAAGATTGGAAAAATGTGAAGACGAAATTTTGCTTTCCGAACTTATAGATGAGGCAGACAAACTTTTTTTCCAAGACCGCTACGAAGAGGCAGGCGAACTTTATCAAAGAGCCATGGAAATCTATCCAGAACGCCGTACCATTCGCCGCAAAGAGGAGTGTGATTTCTTGATAACCAGAGAGAAAACATTGCGCGAAAGACTGATGCTCGAAATGGCAAATAGGCAGGAAATAGATATTAAATCAGTGGTGAATGAGGAAGTCGCCAAACGTGAGCAAAACCTTCGCAAGGTGCTGGAAGTCAAGCTGCGCGTACAAGTGCAACAAGAGATAAACAAGGAATTTGAGCAGCAGATTTGGAAAAAAGTAACCCAAAGAAATACAGCAGATTTCTATGATTTTTATTTGGAGTTGTTCCCACAAGGCAATTATGTGGGCGAAGCAACCGAAAATAAGCAAATCATTGGGGAAAAAGCAGAAACTGTGCAGGTAGTAGAAGAAAAAATCGTAGAAAAAGCACCCATCGAAACTTTGGTAATAGAACCAAAAACAGAAGCTATCATTTTGGAGGAAGTCAAACCTATGGTAGAGGAGATTAAAACCATTGTTGCGGAAGTGAAACCTGTGGTAGAAGAAACGCCTGCTGAAGACCGCTTTGGCTTGTTTGACGATTTGTTAGGTGATGAAAATGATGAGGTTATCATCAGTAAGCCCGCCGCTAAGGAAGAAAGCAATGGAGAAAAATTTGTTTTCGAAGTTCCTACTTTTGAGGTGCCTGTATTTGAGAAACCATATACAAATGGTGTAAAAACGACAAGTTCCTTCTTGGAAGAACCGAAAAAAATACAGGTGGAAGAAACACCAAAACAAGTTTCTGAGGAAGTGCTTTGGGAAGCGGCTGTTGCCAAAAACTCTATCGAGGGCTATATGTACTATATAGAGCAAACTGTTGATTCAGCGCACATTGCAGATGCTTATTACTATATTTCCAAAATCAGAAATGCAAAATCTCAGGAAAATATAACGGTGATTGCGCCAATAGCTACTGTAGAAACAAAGCCAGTGAACCAAGAAAGTTACGCCGAAATCAGTCGTATTCAAGTAGATACAACGCCTGTCGTAGATTTTAGTGGTGATGACCAAGACGACAAAATCTGGCAGGAAGCCCGCAGTATAGACTCTGTATCAGCTTATTACAATTATTTGAATAACGCAAATACCAAAAAATATCGCGAAGATGCGAAGAAACGCATTAGCACACTCAACGAGATGGAAAAACTCAATGAACAACGCGAATGGGAACACGCTACCACACTCGATACCGTAGATGCTTACAAACAATATTTGAAAAAATATCCTTTTGGTAATTTCTACGCCAAGGCAAGGTTTAGAATCACAAAATTAGAATCGGAATTACAAGCATAAAAAAAAGAGTCAGGTTTTTACTCCTGACTCTTTTTTGTATCAAAATAAGCAATTTTATCCGTTTGAGTTGTTCTATGCGACGATATTGCTAAAATATCATCAAGTCAAAAGCAGTGCTTTCAAAAGTGATAAATGCTATAAAAATTTGAAAATTCCAAAAATACATGAAATAATACAAAAAACCCTTGCGAATTAAAATAATTTATATAAAATTTGAGTAGAAAATTTTATAGGTTCATTTTTAGCATTGTTCCTTGTAAAGTAAGCATACCTACAAGGTTTTGATTTCTCAGAAAGTGTTAGAATGTATTAAAAGCATTAATTTTAATTCCATTGGAAAGAATCATCAAGATTGGTACACGCGCAAGCAAACTTGCCCTCTGGCAAGCCAATTTCATAGCCGATAAACTTAAAGCGCAAGACATTCAGAGTCAATTAGTTACTATTGAAACTACTGGCGATAAGATGTTACACAAATCTATCGCAAAGATAGGTAGCAAAGGTGTGTTTACTGAAGAATTGGAGATACAGCTTCGCACAGGAGGGATTGATATTGCGGTACATAGTGCGAAGGATTTGCAGGCAAACCTGCCCACTGACTTAGAAATCATTGCTTACCTCGAAAGGGAAAAAGTCAATGATGTGTTGGTGAGCTACAACAAGTATTTTACCTTTGATGAAAGTCAAAAAGTAGTGCTTGGTACGTCTTCTACGCGCCGAATCGCCATGATTCGCCACTATTTCCCCAAAGTAAAGACAGTAGATGCACGCGGCAATCTCCAAACACGGATGCGAAAAATGGACGAAGGTTTGTGTGATGCGCTGATGCTTGCCTACGCAGGCGTACACCGCATGGACATGGACAGTTCCGTAGTGCAAATGCTTCCTACGGAGAAGTTTACGCCTGCGGCTGGGCAGGGAAGCATTGCGATAGAAGCAAGTACCAACTTGGACAAAGAAGTTAAAATGCTCATTCGCAATTCGATGAACCACACGCCAACAGAATTTCAAATCATAGCAGAACGCGCCTACCTCAAACATTTGCAGGGTGGGTGTAGCGTACCCGCCTTTGCGCTCTCAACAATTGAAGGCGACCAACTGACGCTGCACTGCGGTATTATCAGTCTGAACGGTCGCGAACTTATCCGCGAAGAACACACGATGGACAAGGATGAAGGCGAAAAATTAGGCGAAATACTGGCAAAAAGAGTCCTCGAAAACGGTGGCGAGAAAATCTTAAATGATATTAAAAGGCAGATAGGGTAGAATATGCTAAAAGAAATCAAAATTACTAATTTTTATAGTTTTAAAGAATCAACTATCACACTACACCCTGATACTAATATTCTAATAGGTATCAATGGTTCAGGGAAATCCAATTTTTTGAAGGCAATTCGTTTTCTAAAAGAAGGTGTAGCAGGAATTGGTTTACAGAAGCATATCATGGAAAACTTGGGAGGTTTTGATAATTCATTTTTTAAAGGGAAACATCAAGGGCAGAATAATAGAATTACAATCCAATACACATTTGATGGGGAAGAAATTACAAAAGGGAATTATGGATTTCGTTTTACTGATGACATTATTTATACAATTACATTGGTGAAAGCACCAAGTTTACAAAATTTTTATGTGCAAGAGTATATTGCCAATAATAAAGGTTTTGTATATCTGGATTTTAATAATGGTGTAGGAAACTTAACAGAAAAAACTGTAGATAGTAATAAGACTAAACTTGTAAAGTATTCAGATTATGACCCACAAGGTTTAGTATTGAAAGAAGTCAGTGATACAGATAGATATTTTGCACTAACAACGATAAGAAAAGCGATTCGCGATATATTAGTTTATGACTATTTTGATACGACACCTAAAAGCCCAATACGCAAAGCGATGCTTTCTACCTCAGAAAAAAGGCTTGTAGCAGATGGTACTAATCTTCCTCAAATACTTAATACGATTAAAATTAATTATAAACAACAGTATAGAAAAATTGTTGAAATGCTGAATGAGGTAAATCCTAATTTTGTAGGATTTGATTTTAACTTTATTAGTGGTAATAGTAGCATAGAATTAATGCTTGAGGAAGATGCACTTGATAGCTCTATTCATGTTTCCAGTATTTCAGATGGAACTTTGCGATATTTATGTTTATTATCTATTTTATATAATCCAGAGAGAGGTCGTTTTATTTGCATTGACGAGCCAGAAGTAGGGCTTCACCCAGATATGATTCTCAATATTGCCAATGCGATTAAAGAAGCCTCAGAAAATACTACTTTGATAATTTCTACTCATTCAGATAATTTGCTCAATTATTTTGATATTGAAAATGTAAAAATTTTTGAGAAAGATGATAATAACGCAACAAAGGTAGTTTCATACAATAGTTCACAGTTTTCAGATTGGTATTCAGAATTTTCTTTGGGTCAAATGTGGAAACAAGGCGACTTAGGAGGAGTGCGTTATGGAGGCTAAAAAAGTAATTTTATTTGTAGAAGGTGAACCAAATAGTCCTAATGGCGACCTTAGACAAGGATTTTCCAAACTCTTAGTGCAAAAACTCAAAGGTAAAATGCCCAAAATTATTATGGGAGGAGGCTACCTACAAGGTGGGAAATCTCAGACCATTCATAAATTCAAAACGAATAAATTAGAAGCAGATATGTTCCTGCTGTTAATAGACTTAGATAAACCAGAGAGCGAAGTATCTAAGGATTTGGAAGAGAACAGTTTGACAGATAAGAAAGATAATGTCTTTTATATGATACAGGAAATGGAGAGCTGGTTTTTATCTCAAGCAGATATACTGGATACTTTTTATGGAATAGATGGATTTGGAAAAAAAGTTTCAGAGAAAATAGTCAAGAAAAGAATTACAGACATTGCAAATTCAGATGAGGAACTTATCAAAATAACAAAAAACACAAAAAGAGGTCAATATCATAAAATTAGACACGCTGTAGAATTACTAAAACTTTTAGATGCCACAAAATTAGAGAATGATTTTACTGATTTTAAGCGTCTGATAGAAAAACTCAAATGATAATTTCTTTGATTATATCTCTTATATTTTAATCGTAAATATGAAAATTTAAAATCTTTATTCCAATGATTAACAAAAACAGACTTTTTATTGGTAGTTGTTTTGCCCTCATCACTACCGCTATGGCTTTTGCGATTCGCGCAGGGATTCTCAATAAACTTGGTGCAGACTTCCAACTAACTGATACAGAGTTGGGTTACATCAATCAAATGGCATTTTTGGGCTTCCCGATTGCGACGATGATTGGGGGACCGCTTTACAATGCGATAGGTCCTAAAAAAATTGGATTTGTGGCTTTTTTTGCACATTTACTTGGTATTGTACTTACGCTCAGTGCTACAGGCTTTTGGACTCTGTTCTTTTCTACTTTTTTCATTGGTTTTGCCAACGGAACAGTAGAGGCGGCGTTTAACCCACTCATCGCCCAAATGTATCCTGACAACAAGACAACTATGCTCAATAAATTCCACGTATGGTTTCCTGGTGGTATTGTGATTGGTAGTTTGATTTCACAAGCGATGTCGGGCATGAGCTGGCAGTCGCAAATTGCGATGATGCTTATCCCAACTGCTGTGTATGGATTCTTGTTTTTTGGACAGGCTTTCCCCGAACACAAAAGTGCAGAAGGTAGCTCGTCAGCCACTAATATCAAAGCAATGCTTTCTCCTTTGTACTTATTCATGATTTTTTGTATGTTTTTGACTGCTACAACCGAGTTGGGTACGCAACAGTGGGTAGAAAAACTCTTGGGGCAGGCTGGCGCGCAACCACTCATTATTTTGGCAATGGTAACGGGCTTGATGGCTGTGGGACGTTTCTTTGCGGGACCTATCATTCATAGATTGAACCCAACGGGCGTTTTGCTTGGTTCAGCTATTTTTGCGACGCTGGGTATCTTCTTGATGAGTAGCGCGCAGGGTGGAATGACCTATGTTTCTGCCATTGTATTTGCTATTGGTGTATGTTATTTTTGGCCTACCATGATTGGCTTTGTGGCAGAGTATATTCCAAAGTCTGGTGCGTTTGGAATGTCCATTATGGGTGGCGCGGGTATGTTTGCCACCTCCGTTTTCCAGCCTGTGATTGGCGGCTGGTTAGATTCTGCAAGGGCAGAGGCATTGGCTGGTGGCGCAAGCGCAGAGGCAGCAGAGCTTATGGCAGGTCAAGCAACCCTGAGTAATATTGTCATTTTACCTATTATCCTCACTGTTGCTTTTGCGATTCTATACTTTGTCCGTAGAAAATCAAACGTGGCAACCGCAGGGCATTAAAAGTTAAAAAGAAAAATTGTTTTGTAGCTTCACGCCTTAAAAGGTGTAGTAAAAGATAACCCCTCGCTTTAGCGGGGGGAGCTACAAAAAAGATTTAACAAGGTTTTTCTTTAAAAACTCACCTCATCTTCTTGCTTACTTTCTCTGAAACGAATACTTTTGCGCTGTCCTGCGTATTTGATATGCACAAAATTATCTTGGTCGTCATACAAATCCATCAGTAACTTGTTTCGCACTTTTATCTTTTGTAGCTTTCCTACATTTTCTACTTTTGCCAACAGCCATATCGCAAAAATATCCTCTTTGGCATTGCCGTACTTCCCATGAAAATCTATTTTTTGCGCTTTTCCGTCTATTTCCACCGCAAAGTTTTTGGTCAAATAATCTATGATAAGTTTGTCTGTTTCAGGGTTTTCTTTCTCCGTAGCCAAATGCAGGCGCGCCTTGTAGTTTAGTTCTAAGATTTTCTCGAAATCATCAATAAAAACCTTATGAATTATCTCTAAGGAATTATCTTTGGTATTATGCTCTATATCACTGATAGACAAATGGATAGGGTGAACAGCAACTGATTCAAGTGGCTCTGGTAAACTGACTACATAAAGCCCCAAAGACAGACTCAGCGATAAAATACCCACAAACGAATAAAAGAAGTAACGCATTTTTTTGAAAAAAATTAAAAATTGAATTAAAACAAGAATGACATCTTTGAGCAAAGATGTCATTCTTGTTTACAAAAATATATCAAATTTGTTAGCCTAATTTGAAAATGATAGGAATAACCATTCTTTGGCGTACAGGACGACCTCTTTGCTTTCCTGGCTTCCATTTTTTAGCCTCTTTTACTACTCTTTCAGCTTCTTCGTCGCAACCCGCACCAATACCTTTAACTACTTTGATATCAGTAAGGCTTCCGTCTTTTTCTACAACGAACTGAATATACACCTTGCCTTCTACACCCATGCGTCTTGCCTGTGAAGGATATTTGAGTGCTTTACCAAGATATTTGTAGAATCCGTCCAAGCCACCTTCTGGCTCTGCGCCTTCTTCTACTACGGTGAATACTTCTTCTACTACTTCTTCCTCTACGACTACCGCCTTTTTAGGCACGACCACAGGCGCAGTTACAGAAGTTTGGGCATCTACCTCTACGTTCAAATCTACATCAATATCTTCCTCAATTTCCTCATCATCAGGAATCTCAATGATTTCTGGCTGTACGAGCTTTGGCGGTGGAGGTGGCTTTTGCTCTGTAGGAGGAATCTCCATTACTTCCTCTTCAGTAACAGCCAAAGTACCAAGACTGGCTACTTTTTGCTCGTCATAAGTTTTCCACTCAAATGCCATGAGTGAAACTCCTAAGCTAATGATTAAGCCTAAGTTAAATAATAAGCTACTGTACTTGTTCAAATCAACATCAGGATATTTTTTCAATAAGCCAAGCTCTCTGCCTTCTGATGCACCTGACTCCATGATTTTTTTTCCACTGCTATCGATAATGTACTTAAACAATTGTATCAACCCAATTACTATTGCGGTAAGTGCGGCGACAAATCCAAATAACATTGCCATAATGAGATGTGTATAGGTTTAATCGATGATGAATAAATAAAATTGAATTCAAATATAATGAATATATTTTTGAATTGCAAAACTGATAAAAAAAATATAAAGTTTTAACAGTTTGATTCAATTATTTTTAAAAAATACAAAGCCTGCCCTGAAAATAATTCGGACAGACTTTGCACCTCATTGAAAGCATAAAGTGAATATAATGTTTTTAAGGCTATGATTATTACACTTTTTATTTAGTTATTAGCTAACCCACTACATTTTTTGAATACTTTTTACCAATTTTATAGCCATCTCTGTATTTTGGTGCATAACGGTAACAATGAAGTTCAAATCGCCATTGGGGTCGAGCATACAAGCTATAAAAGTAGGCGTGCCTTCTATTGTCCCCTCGGCATATACACCCTCAAATCCGTTAAACTTAATCTCTTTGGCTTGACCTACCGCCATGCCCGAATCTTTGGCAACATCTTTTAATAGCTCGATTAAGTTTTGTTTGGTAACAGATTCATCTGCAATAGGGTACAAACCAAAAAGTACGATTTTTGATTTGTCGCACTTGGCTTCAAATTTTTCTCCTGTACTCTCCAGCTCTACAAAACCCGCAGGCACAGAAAATTTTAGCCCATAATCGTCCCAAGTGTAGGGCGTTTGCGCTTTCAAATCATTGACCAACGCAAGAAAAAGCATGAAAATAGAAAACAAAGACAATTTGCGAATTGACATAAAAGTATAAATTAAATTGTTGGAAATCAATATAATAATTTAAAAGATAGCCAACCTCTTTTTCAAGGTTGGCATTAATAAATCAAGACCTCTTTGTTATTTAGTCTTTATGACCGCCGTCTTCTACAATGTCCCAAGAGAAATCTCCTTCGCATACATTGTCCTCGAAAGAGAAAGTTTTGCCATCTTCGAATATCAATTTGATAGTGATAGTTTCGTTCGCATCTACGCCTTCGCACTCAAAATCAGACTCGATAGTTTCGCCTGGTTCCATGATTTCGTCATCTCCAAGTACATCACCACTGTCTTTGCCGTCTATGATGAAGTGAACTTCGTCGATGTCAGAATCAGTTTTGTTGGTAATATCCAATGCTTTTTCGTCTTTGGTAAAAGAAGAAAGTGTTACAAAGGCAACAAAGGCAAACAGAGCCGAGAATAATACAATTGATTTTTTCATGATTTTAAAAAATTTGGTTTAATGTTAAAGATTTTTTTTAGTTTTGAAAATTGTCTTTAAGCATAAGGTCATTATGCTTAGAGAATTTTCCTTGTCTTAATGACGTAACAAAATTGTGGAAAATTGTCTAAAATACCAAAAAAGCACCTATCACAAAGGTATCACATATCAAAAATAGTTTGCAAATTTAGTGATTTACCTACTACATAAAGTTCTTTTTTGTTTTTTAAAATATTGATAACCAATGTATTAGCATATCTTAACCCTTCTACCAACCCATGAATTCTTGCGTATGTGATATTTTAGCAAAAAAGCGATTTTTTTTATACATTTTCTATGTGTATATTTTGTATTGTCCTTTTTTGGTTTTAGCGCAAGACCTCAAAAAGATAGACAGCCTCCAAAACGTCTTGAAAAAAGAGAAAAGAGATTCCTTGCGTTGCCAAATCTATGCAGATATAGGCGACGAATATGCGGTTAACCAGCCCGATTCTTCTTTTAAGTACGACCAAAAAGCCCTACAACTTGCGCTCAAAGTGGGTAATAAGCGTCTGTACGCCAATATACACAAGCACCTCATTCACGATTATATGTTTTTTGGTAAGTTTGCCGAAGCCATAGCCGCTTCGGATACTGCCCTTAAAATTTATACTGCGCTCAAAGATGAGGTGGGGCTGGCTGATGTTTACGACCAAACCGCGTATGTATATGATGCAACGGGTAAGCGTAGCAAGCAGTATGATTATATTTTTAAGGCAATAGAATTGTATGAAAAAAATGAAAACGAAGAAGGCAAGGCATTTGCCTACTCACATTTGGGCGTAACCTATGTTAGCAATGACCAGTTTATCAAGGCTTTACCTTTTTTGCAAAAAGCATTTAACATCATGCAGAGGAAGGGAAGCCAAGATGGGATAAGCGTAACCGCTTCTAATATTGGCTATCTTTATTTACGTCAGAATAGATATGACAGTGCAGAAATTTACTTACGACAGTCCTTGCGCGCCAGCCTGAAAACGCAAAGTTGGCGGAATATCTTAGGCGACTTTGTGAACTTGGCTGAAATGAATATAAAGAAAAAAAAGTATAAACAGGCGGAAGATACGCTTCTCTTAGCACTGAGGAAAGCAGAAGAAATCAAGGTAAATTACCAAATCACGCCTATTTTGAGTCGTTTGGCAGATTTGTATATTGCTACCAAAAATTATACACAAGCTATCAATTATGCAGAAAAACTCATTGTTATTTCACAAGAAATCCAAGATGCGGGCTATGAGGCAGATGGCTACCGAATCTTGGCAGAAATATATGAAATTACTGGGCAGGACGGCTTGGCTTTGCGTTATTTGAAAAAACAACTGATGCTGGGAGATACACTTTGGCAGGAGGGAAACCAAGAAGAAATCACTGACCTCACCATCAAATATGCGGTTAATCAAAAAGAAAAAGAAAATATTTTGCTCAAACTGAACTTGGAAAGGCAAAAACGAGAACAATATATTTGGGTGAGTGGGTTGCTCTTCCTACTGATATTTTCTATGGCACTGGGGTATGGCTTTTGGCAGAGAAGCAAAAATCTCAAAAACCAGCGACTGGCAGCCGACCGAGAAAAGCAGATTTTTGAAAAAGAAAATATCATCTTAGTCCAACTCCAAGAGCAACAAGATATTAAACACAAGGCATTAGAGTTCGAAATCCTTGCCCAACAGGAAATAAATAAATTAGAACAAGAAAAACTCCAAGAAAGTATTGACAGCAAGAGTCGCGCCTTGGCTACGCTGGCGATTGCGATGGTACAAAAAAACTCAATTCTACAAGACCTCAAAGAAAAAATCAATGAAAACTCCAAATCCAAAGCCTCTTTTGACAGCAAAATCAAAGATATTCTAAGCGATATAGACAACAGTATGGATATGGAGGAAGAGTGGAAAACATTTAAACAGCACTTTGAGGACGTTCACCCTGATTTCTTTGTCAGGCTTGATAAGCTATGCCCTGAGCTAACTCCTCACGAAGTTCGTTTTTGCACCTATATCAAAATGAATATTTCTGCCAAAGACATTGCCCAGATGATGAACGTTACCAACCGCGCGATACAAATGAACCGCCACCGCATCAAAAAGAAATTTGGCTTGGACGAAGAGGTGGATTTTATAAACTTTGTTAGAAATATTTAAAGACACGCCATTTATATTTTTACCGCAAATCAATGACAGTAACTTTTGGATATTTGGTTTTGTCAAAACTAAAATCTGTATCTTTTGCCAACACATTCGGAACAAATTTGGCAATAGAATAGAGAAACTTACGACCGTTTTTCTCAAAGATTTTCCAGCTTTTGAGTTCTTTGGTTTTCTTGTCAATGACCAATCTGACCTTAAAATAGTTGAGGTTTCTGTCTTCGGGAACTAAATCTATCACGTCGTTTGTGCGCGCGTCTGCGTCAGTAGCGTCGTCAGAAAAAGTATATTTGAAGCCCTTGCGGTACATATTATAGACTTCTGCGGGCGTAATGTCGCCGCCGTCAGGGTCATAATCAGTGATAGTAACTTCGTTTTCGCCTTTGAGGTAAGTCCAAACGGTGTTCATGTTATTAAAAATTTCCTGTTCGCCTATTTTGAGTTTGAACTTTTCGCCTTTGACAGTGATGCTTCCTTCCTGCACGTCTTTGATTTTTTCTTGTGTACTCTCGATGGTATAAGTAAAATCTGCCTGAAAAGATTTTAGCACCTTATATCGTTCACTCATAGCATTAAGGACGACTTCTGCTTTGGCATCTTTGGTTTGTGCTGATACACTGCCAAGCATAAAAATAAATGGAACGAAAAGAAAATATAACTTTCTCATATTGAATAATAGTTGGGTAAATTTTAACCACAAAAACTATTTGTGAAATTAAAATACATGGTTTAGAATATCAATTTTTCATTCATGTTTATTCAATAATTGTTCCAATACATTTTATTTCAGTAAAGGGTTTTGTCATTTTTTTCTGCCCAGTGTTGAAAAGCCTGAATTGCTTGTGTGTGGGGTAGGTGTATCATGGGTATTTGACGTTTTTCGAATGATGTGTTGATTTCTTGGTAAATAAAAGCGTCGTCAAAGCCTATATCTGCGGCATCTTGGCGGGTGTTGGCATAGTAAACTTTGGTGGGTCTTGCCCAGTAGATAGCCCCCAGGCACATGGGGCAGGGTTCGCAACTGGTATAGAGTTCGCACCCGTCCAGTTGGAATGTTCCCAGCACTTTACAAGCCTCGCGAATCGCGACCATTTCGGCATGGGCGGTGGGGTCGCTGGTTTTCAAGACCTGATTGTTGCCTCTGCTGATGATTTTGCCATCTTTGACAACGACTGCGCCAAAGGGACCACCTTCGCCTGTTTGCATATTTTGTAAGGATAGGCGGACTGCCTCGTCCATGAATTGGGCTTCTTCCATAAATAAAGGTTTTTTAAAGTTTTAAAATTTGAAAACAAACAAGTTGTCTATTCGTTTTTTCACAAAAAAACCATCTCGTTAATAGAGATGGTTTTTCTAATTAAAGCAGAAATTAAAAAAAAATCTGCTTTGGGTTTAGCTTACATGATGTCTTTGATAACTAACAGAGCCTCATTGAGTTGAATGTCTTTTTTGATAGCTTTGTGCCAAGCCTCATTGCGCGACTTGCTGAGGGAGTCTACATTTATTTTTTCGAAATCAGCTTTCAAAGATGTTACAGTTATGGCAGACTGATAATCATTGATAGCCTTGAACTTCTTGCCCTCTTCGATAAATTGTTTCTGCCAAGCGCGATATTTTTCCAAACTCAATGGAACTTGGGAATCGTCATTTTGTTTTTTGACGCGTTCTGCATTTTCCATAATCAATTTGAAAACAGGGTCTTTGCCCACGCGTTCGCTACTTTTGGCTTTTGCTTGTGCTATTTTATTTTCATTTTTTGCCCAAACATTGTAGTTCAAAGGCTCTATTTTGTCTGCGGCAAGTGGATAATCTTGCTGTTTTTCACCAATATCAATCGCACTATACAAGTCAGGCAAAACCACATCTGGCACTACGCCATTTAGCTGATTGGTTGTTCCATTGATGCGGTAAAATTTCTGAATCGTCAGAGCAAGCGAGCCAAGTGGCTTGATGTCGTCAAAAGAGGAAGGCAAAAATCGGTCTAAATCAGACTGTCCTTGCACTGTGCCTTTGCCATAAGTTGATTTGCTACCTATGACCACACCGCGTTTGTAGTCTTGGATTGCGCCCGCCAAAATCTCTGAGGCAGAGGCACTAAACGAGTTTACCATCACAACCAAGGCTCCGTCATATTCGATGCTTGCGTCTTTGTCATCACGCACCTGCGCTTTGCCTTTGCGCCCTTTCACCTGCACCACAGGACCTTCCTCGATAAATAAACCTGTCATTTTGACCACTTCCTCCAGCGAACCACCACCATTGCTTCTCAGGTCTAACACAATGCCTTCTGCGCCTTCTGCTTTCAATTTTCTGATTTCTTGCTTTACGTCTTCGGCGCAATTTCTGCCACCTGTTTCACTAAAATCAGCATAAAAACCAGGCAGATTGATGTAGCCTACTTTCTTTTTATTTTCATTGTTGAGCATTACAGATTTGACGTAAGTTTCTTCGACCATTACAATATCACGCGTTAGCGGCACGACCGTAATTGAGCCATCTACACGCTTGATAGTCAGGCGAACTTCCGTACCTTTTTTGCCTTTGATGAGCTTAACCGCCTCCTCGATGAGCATATTAGTAATTTCCACAGGTTCGCCTGCTTCTTGTCCTACTTTGAGAATAACATCTTCCGCCTTCAAAATGCCCTGCCTCATGGCGGGACCTCCAGGCATCACTTCACTAATCTTGATATTGCCATCTTCTTTTTTCTGTAATCTTGCACCAATTCCTTCATAGCGTCCAGAAAATTCTTCTACAAACTCTTGGCGTTCGCGTGGTGCAAAATAAGTGGTGTGCGGGTCATAACAAGCTGTAATCGCATTGATGTAAGAAGCTCTTTTAGAGGACATTTCTTCTTTTTCCATGCGAAGGAAAAATTCGTCAAATACGCGTAAAGTTCCCTTGCGCGCTTCTTCTTCTATTTGGGCAAACGTCTTTGGTTTTTTATTTTCTTTGTCCTTCTCCTGCACGTCCAATGCACTCGCCACGCGCGTCAGCACATTGTATTTGAGGTATTTCTGCCAGCGTTCTTTGATTTCCGCCTCATCTTTGGCAAGCGGTGTTTTCTTGATGTCTGTTTCAAAAATTTCATCTTTGGAAAACTCAAAAGGTTTGGCAAGAATTTCTCTGCAATACGCCTGAGCCTCTTTCCTTCGCTTGTCGCGAAGCTGCATAGAAAGGTCAAAAAGTTGGTAAGTTTCTGCTACCATCTCGTCGTCTATCTTGGTTTCAAAAGCCTTCATCGCATTAAAATCATCTTCTGTCAGGAATAACTTTCTAAAATTAAGCCCATCAGTATATTCTTTGAAGGCTTTTTTAGAAAAATTATCATCTACCACCATTGATGAGTAATGATTAACTTCTAAGCTCTGCCTCACCAAACGCATTAAAACTTGCTCTTTACTCATATCTGCCGCCTCTGTGCCACTAATTTGTACTGCCTCATTCTTATTTATAAAATTACTGATGGCAGAAGGTGCATAGAAACCAATCGCTAAAAGACCTGCAAAAACAGGTAAATAACCAAAATACTTCATCTTCATTTAAAATTAAGTTTTGATAATGATAAACCTCTCATCTATAATATTTGCCAGTTGCTAATATAACAAAGTTAAACGAATAATGATTGCAGACGTTACTTTTTTTTTACTTCTTAACAAAAAACAGTAAATATTGAGAAAATAAATAAAGAATTTTGATTCTTCTAATCTTTTAGCGCATTGTAATTCATCAGTTCCACTGTGGGTGAACACATGAAT
>JAAFJS010000111.1 GCA_013298985.1 Cytophagales bacterium | reverse complement strand
CGTTGGTTGCGGAGGAAACCTTCTTTGTCAGCGTCCATGATGGCTACCAGCGAAACTTCGGGCAAGTCCAAGCCTTCACGCAGGAGGTTTACGCCCACCAGCACATCAAAAATACCCAAGCGCAATTCCCTCAAAATTTCTACGCGGTCTAAGGTTTTGACTTCTGAGTGAATGTACTTGGTTTTGATGCCCACTTTGAGCAGATAAGCAGAAAGTTCCTCTGCCATGCGCTTGGTCAGTGTGGTTATCAGCACCCTGTCGCCACTTTTGATGGTCATATCTACTTCTTCGAGCAGGTCATCAATCTGATTTAGGCTGGGGCGCACCTCGATTTTTGGGTCTAAAAGCCCTGTGGGGCGAATAATTTGCTCCACCACCACGCCCTCGCACTTCATCGCTTCGTAGTCCGCAGGGGTAGCACTCACAAAGACAGTAAAGCCCATCATATCCTCGAACTCATTGAAAGTCAAGGGTCTATTGTCCAGTGCAGAAGGCAGACGGAAGCCATTATCTACCAAAGAAATCTTGCGCGAACGGTCGCCACCAAACATGGCGCGCACCTGCGGAAGCGTAACGTGGCTTTCATCGACGATTAATAAAAAATCTTTGGGAAAATAATCAAGCAAACAAAATGGTCTTTGCCCTTTGTCGCGGCGGTCAAAATAACGCGAATAATTTTCAATGCCTGAGCAATAGCCCAACTCTCGCATCATTTCGAGGTCAAACTCAGTGCGTTCCTTGATTCTTTGTGCTTCCAAATAGCGTTGTTCTGATTCAAAAAATTTTACTTGCCCCATCATATCGTCTTGGATTTCATTGATGGCGCGATGTAAGGTTTCCTTGCCAGTTACAAATAAATTGGCGGGGAAAATAGCAATCGCTGCCTCGTCTGCAAACTTCTTACCTGTCTGTGGGTCAATGCGTTGGATAGATTCGATTTCATCTCCCCAAAAGAAAACTCGATAGGCAAAATCAGCATACGCAGGGAAAATATCTACTGTATCGCCCTTGACACGAAAATTTCCTCTTTTGAACTCTGCTTCTGTTCTGCTGTATAAAATATCCACTAAGGCAAACAAAAATCGCTGCCGAGCAATTTTATCGCCTTGTGCGAGCTGAATGACATAACGACTAAATTCTTCGGGATTGCCAATACCATAAATACATGATACAGAGGCAACTACAATCACATCATTGCGCCCCGACATGAGAGAAGAAGTTGCGCTCAGGCGTAATTTTTCTATTTCTTCATTGATAGCGAGGTCTTTTTCGATGTAGGTATTGGTGCTGGCGATGTATGCTTCTGGCTGGTAATAATCGTAATAAGAAATGTAATATTCTATGGCATTTTCTGGAAAAAACTGCTTCAACTCACCATAAAGCTGGGCGGCAAGTGTCTTGTTATGGCTGAGAACCAGCGCGGGACGATTGAGCTGTGCCACCACATTTGCCATCGTGAAGGTCTTGCCTGAACCCGTAACGCCAAGTAAGGTTTGGAACTTTTCTTGTTCCTGTATCCCCTTGACTAACTGCTCAATGGCTTTGGGTTGGTCGCCTGCGGGTGCGTATTTGGAAGTAAGTTTGAAATCCATAAAATAGGTTTTGGAAAATCAAAGATAATAAAAAATGAAAAAATATAAATAAAAAAGTTATCATCTTTGTAAAAAAGATGATAACTCTGAAAACAATACTTACCAAACTATTAATAACCAGGGTTCTGCGTCATGTTTGGGTTGTTTACAAAATATTGCCTATTATTGCCTTATGGTATAGGTAAAAATTTTGTAATTCTCACTTGGTTTGATTTCATTACTTGCGCCCAGCAAAGTAAACACAATGGCTCTTGTTTCTGTTGCAGAAGTGATGCCTGGCAATGTTTGGATAAGTAAATACCCCACGCTTGAATTGGCTGGGATAGTAACTACGCCCTTGCTTGCGGGAAAGCGATAATGTGTATTTTCTATTGCTGTGCTTGTAGCGTCTACTTGGTAGTTTACATCAATGGCTTGGTTTAGCTGCGCTCCTACAAGCTGAACAAAAACAGTATCATTACCAATCGTTTGTCTTACCGAACGATTAGCTACACCATTAGTTACATTAAGGATACTTGTATTCAAGGCAGCTGAAAAACCAGCTCTATGATTTTTAAATTCTACGACTGCTGCACCTATGTAGGTACGGTCTGGAGTTTTAAAGCATGATGTAAGAAATAACACACAAAAAAACAACACTAATATATATGGATTTCTTTTTTTCATAGGAAATTTTAATTTGAAGGTTAATAACCAGGATTTTGTTTTAAAGTAGGATTAAGTTGTATTTCAGGGATTGGAATAGGAGCTAATATCCTTACATCAGTATAAGGTACTGTGGCAGACAAGCCAGCTTTGGTGATGTCGCGCCCTTTTCTTTTCAAGTCAAACCATCTATGTCCCTCAAAAGCAAGCTCTAAACGTCTTTCCTTAAGGATAGATTCTACAAGTTGGTCGCCAGACAATCCTGTTACTAAGGTAGCCGCACTTCTCTGTCTGATGCGATTGAGGTCTGCCAAGGCAAGTTCGGCCTGTCCTGAGGCAGCATAAGCCTCTGCCCTAATCAATAAAACTTCTGAAAAGCGAATCACAGGAATATTATCTGTCCAGGGTCCTCTTGCACCAGTAAATTTTTGAATGAAATTTACCCTTTCGCCTTGTTTGGTGGCAGAAACATACATGGCTCGGCGAACATCATTGGCTTCATAGAGATTAAAAAGCTCATCTGTTGGCACTACGTCAGCCCACGAACCTGTTACTTGGGTAGTAAGCGATTGCATAGACTCGTTAGAGCCTAATGTTTCAGTAGCTTGCACATAATTAATCTCAAATAATGACTCTGGGTTAGGAGATGTTCTGAAAGCATCTGCATAGCCTGCGCCTGTCGCTAATCTTGCTTGTGTGGTATTTAATGCCTCAGTCGAAAGTCTCACTGCATCAGCCCATTTTTCCCAGTAAAGATATACCCTTGCCAATATTGCTTGTGCTGCTGCCTTATTTGCCCTTTGGCGAGTAGTGGTACTACTTAATAGCTCAATAGATTCTTTCAAATCCTTCTCTATTTGCTGATAAGTTTCTACAACAGTTGCGCGTTGGCGAAAATTAGCATCAGAAGCATCTTTTGTAGGCGTAGTTCTCAGTACAATGCCTGCGTCCCATTGTTTAATTACTTTGGTAGGCTCGTAACTAAAAATTCTTGCCATGTCAAAGTAGATAAGCCCACGCAAAAACAAAGCCTCTCCTTTTAACTGCCTTTTCTCTGCCTCATTGGTATTGGCATTATCAATACCTGCTAAAAAATAATTGAGGTTGTTGATTGTGCCATAAGCGAATACATTACTCCATAAATTGCCAGCAACAGATGTAAATATAGTATTTACTCTTTCTTGGAAGTAACGGTTAGAGTTGGCATTGGTCAAGCGCAGATTGTCTGCCATTATATCAGGCGCAATCATCATTCTCTGTCCATAGTAGCCCGCACCTTGTAATCCGTCATAACAAGAAATCAATAGGGAACGTAAGCCTGTAATATCTTTGATTGCCAATTCGGAGTCCACAGACTGACGAGGCTGTGTATCTAAAATCTTTGAGCATGAAACTGAACATAAACTCAAAAAAGAAACAAAACAAAAAATGAATATATTTTTATATTTCAACATAATTTTTAGCGTTAAAAATTAAATAATATTTGAATTAGAAACCAATACTCAAACCAGCCATGAACTGTCGAGCTTGTGGGTATGTACCTATTTCTGCTGTTAATAACTCAGGGTCAAGACCAGTATAAGAGGTGTAGGTGAGTAAATTTAAGCCCTGGACAAATACCCTGGCACTTCTCAACTTTAATCGATTGAGTAATGTAGATGGTAAATTATATGCAAAAGTCGCTTGCTTCAAACGAATATATGAGCCACTCTCTGTCTGCTTACTTGAAAAAGTGCCTACACTTGCACTACCTGGCTCTACGCCACCTTCTATGGGGCGAGGCACCCAAGTAATATCTCCAGGCTTTTGCCATCTTGCCAACTGACTTCTTAAATTATTCCAGCCTGAAGTTGCTGAGTTCTCCATAAAAAAGCCATTATTATTAAATGCAGTGTTGCCAAATTGTCCTTGGAAGAATACATCTAAGGTAAAGCCTTTGTAAGAGAATGTATTGGTCAGACCACCAAAACTTCTTGGTAAAGTATAACCTTGGATACGAAAATCTCTGGCTACTGGTGAGTAAGTGATATTATCTAAAGAGTCATACCACATAGACCTTCCATCTGCGGGGTTTACACCCGCATAAGATGGCTGCCAAAGAATCCCCAAAGATTTTCCTACTTGAATATTATTACCTATACGGTCTCTACCTTCATTTAAGGAAATTACTTTATTGTCTTGGAAAGAAATATTAAATGAAGTAACCCACTTAAAACCACCCGCATCAATATTTACAGTATTTACTACAAACTCTATCCCTCTATTGCGAACGACACCTACATTCTCATTAATAGCACCAAAGCCACTATCTACAGGCAACTGACGAGCAAGTAATAACCTTTCGTTTCTTCTTGAATATACATCTATAGAGCCTGTAATTCTGCTATTCCAGAAACCAAAGTCAAGTCCAGCATTGACCGTTTTTGCCAATTCCCACCCCAGATTTTTATTTCCTAATTGGCTTGGAGCAATACCTGGCAAATCAAGGTATTGACCACCTAAACCAAATAAAGAACGTGAAGCAAAGTCAGCTATTTGTGCATTGCCATTTACACCATAGCTTACACGAAGCTTTAACTCATTGATAAAAGATACATCTTTCAAAAAATCTTCCTGTGATAATGACCAACCCAAAGAGCCTGCATAAAACAATCCGTATCTATTATCTGCTCCAAATCTTGATGAGCCATCATAACGCAAAGTAGCTGTTGCCAAATACTTTTCCTTATAGTCATACTTTACTTGGGTAAATAAACTTGCAATTCTCCAAGTAGTATAAGTGCCTGTGGTAGTAATAGGTCTTGCTGCTGCTGCCAATGTTGTAAACAATCCATTAGGAAAACCCTGTCCTTGTGCTGTTACAACTTCTCTCACCTCTTGTCTGTATTCTGCGCCAGCCAACGCATTGATATTGTGTACTCCAAACTTTTTAAAGTAGTTAAGGGTGTGATTGGTATTCCAATTTAACGTAGTGCGATTACTTACTGTAGCCGCTCCTCCTGTTACCCCAAACTGAGGAACGATAGGGTCTCTGTAATTGTCATCGCGGTTATTGGCATAATCCAATCCTACAAATGCTCTGTATTTCAGATTAGGTAAAAAATAATAATTTACAGCTAAATTACTTACCGTTTGGGTAGTAACCCCTTTGCGAGTTTCATAAGTAACACTTTGTACTGGGTTAAAACTAAAAGCACCAGCCAGAGGCGCATTAAAAGTGCCATCATCATTATATACAGGCTGGTTTGGTAAAATTAATGCGGAAGAAAACTGAGGGCTATTAGTAAAAGCACCATCAGAAATAGTTCCATTTTGCGTAGTAGTAGATAAACCCAAACTTGCCTCAAAAGAGAGTTTATTTGATGCTTTGTGGTCGACATTCAAACGGAAAGTACCCCTTGTAAAGTCAGATTTGATGATTTGCCCTTCACTTAGGTTGTAAGAGGCTGCCATATAAAACTTTGTTTTTTCATCGCCTCCATTAGCAGATATATCATACGTTCTTACCCTTGCTCTTCTATAGACTTGTGATTGCCAATCTGTGTTTTGTACTGTTGCTGGATTCCCAAAGGAGTTATTTGATGCTTGTCTTGCAGCAGCAATCGTAGCAGCATTACTTCCTCTTGTTAATTCTCTATTTACAAAACCCTCTTGTTTTAAAGTTGCAAACTCTTGAGCAGAAAGCACATTAAGCACTCCGATAGGTTCTACGAATCCCTCGTTAGCACTAAAATTGAACTGAGTTTTACCAGATTTACCACGTTTGGTAGTAATCAATACTACTCCATTGGCAGCCTGTGCGCCATAAATAGAAGCTGCGGCGGCATCTTTCAAAACTTCAATCGACTCAATATCATTAGGATTGATAGAATTAAGTACATTAGAAGAGGACTGTCCTGACAATCCACCCGATGCCACCTGAACACCATCTACAATATAAAGAGGGTCATTGCCTGCATTAATAGAACCTGTACCTCTCACGCGCACAGTAATAGCCCCACCTGGCTGACCACTCAAGCCAGTAATTTGTACACCTGCTGCGCGACCTTGTAGCGCACGGTCAAAACTTTGGACAGGTAAGTTTTCAAATGCAGACCCTTTGACTGTGGCTATTGCACCCGTTAATTCTCGCTTATTTTGAGCAACACCATAGCCTGTTATCACCACCTCACTTAATAATTTGGAATCTGCCTCCAAGACAATATCAAGCGTAGAGTTATTGCCAATAGCCATCTCCTTGGTCAGAAAGCCTACATACGAGAAAACCAGCGTAGTAGCATTGGAAGGGACATTCAGTTTATAGCTACCACTTACGTCAGTAGCTGTACCAATGGTCGTCCCTTTGACCACCACACTCACCCCTGGTAGCTTGCTACCATCATCAGACGAAGTTATCGTCCCCGTAATAGTACGGTCTTGTGCCATTACCGCATAGCTCAGAAGCCATGCAAAAAGCACGGAAAAATTACGTAGAGTTTGTTTCATTTTAAATAAATTAGATTAAACAAAAAAATAATATAGAACTAAATAAAAAAATACAACTGGATAAATTAAATTGTAAAAAATTATGTAAAACACTAAAAATAAATATGTTACGTAAAAAGTATTTATAGCAGCGTGATATATTCTATTGAAGTTCACAAAGTAAACTAATAAAAGACAAAAAATGTTAAACAAAAATGTTAAATTTTTTAATAAATTATTAACAAACCATTCAACCTGACTCGATATTAAAAAGGAATGTTTAATTTTGACAAAATTACAATTTTAACGAAATGCTAACTGCAAAATGAATCATTATTGTTATTTTAATGGCGAGCTACTTCCTGCTAATCAGGCAACTATCAAGTTCAATGACTTGGGGTTGCTGAGAGGTTTTGCCCTTTTTGATTATATGCGAACCTACAATGGCAAGCCCTTTATGCCGCATTGGTACATGGAAAGGTTATTTCAATCTGCGGAGTTATTAGACTTAGAAGTGCCTAAAAATGAAACAGAGATTTTATATTATGTAGAGGAACTTCGTGAGCTGTCCAAAATGAATGATTGTGCGTTCCGTTTTCTACTTACTGGTGGCTATTCTCCTGATAGTATGACAGTTATAAAACCTAATTTTATGATTATCACCGAAAACTTGCCCATAGAAATTCCCGAACGCTTTGAGCATGGCGTGAAAATTATAGCCAACGAACACTTGCGCGAACTTCCCGAAGTCAAATCTACCAACTATATGAAGCCTATCTTGCTGGCAAAAGAGATGAAAAGCAAAAATGCTTATGATGTACTCTATCATAAAAACCAAGAAGTCAGTGAGTTAAGTCGTAGTAATTTTTTTATTTTCAAAGGTGATACCTTAGTTACGCCTCACAAAAATATCTTGAAGGGAATCACGCGCAGAATAGTATTACAGCTTGCTAATCAGCATTTTAAAGTAGAAGAACGTACTATTTTGCTTGATGAACTCGCCCAAGCAGACGAGGCTTTTACTACAGGAACAACTAAAAAAATTACACCCATCGTCCAGGTTGACGAGCAGAAAATAGGCGGTGGCGAAGTAGGCACTCGCACTCGTTTTTTACAAGAATTGTTTACTAATTTGATAGCAAATTATTGATTATCACCAATTTGCGCCCAAGCCTCCGCTACTGTACCCACAGGTAACAAACAGGCTTTGTTCCTACAAACGTAAATCATGGTTTTATCTGGTTTTGCATCGCGCATTTCGAGCAAAGGCAAATTGCTCTTACTTTCTGTTCCTACAATTATTTTATTTGGAAAATATTGAGAATGAATCTCTTGTGCAAATTTTTTCAACTCCTTTCCACTGATTGCTATTTCTACGGTAGGTTTCAGAAAGTTGGTATAAAGACACGCCCAGTTTGCCAAATAACGCACTTCTTTTTGAAGTAGCTTATTGATTTTAGAAAGCATAGTTGCTGAAAATTGGTGATAAGCCCTATTGTCCAGCAAAATACCTAACCAATACAAGTTGTTCGCCATCACCGAGTTAGAGGCAGAAATCACATTGTCAAAAATTTCTTTTTTGCGCGCAATCAGTTTTTCTGCTGAGTCATCTGTATAGAAAAATAAGGCTTCTTCTTTGTCATAAAAATGCTCAATCACATACTGCGTGAGCCTATTAGCCTCCAAAAGCCATTTTTCTTCAAAACAAATCTGATACAAAGCAATATATGCCTGAATCACCAAAGAATAATCCTCCAAATAAGCAGGAATAGTGGCTTTTCCATTTTTGTAATTTCTAAATAATTGACCATTTATCGTCATTTTTTCTTGGATAAAATTTGCATTTTTCAACGCAAAATCCAAAAACTCAGTTTCTCCAAAAGTAGCATAAGCATCACATAAACCTTTGAGCATGAGGGCATTCCAGCTACATAAAATCTTGTCGTCCAGACTTGGGCGGACGCGTGGCTCGCGTGCGTTAAAAAGTTTTTCTTTCCATTCTTTTATTGCCGCCCTGTTAGCGGTTGAAAACCCTAACAGTGGTTTAAACAGCGATTCTTTAGATTCCAAACCACTTACAGCGTTTTCAACGACTGTTAGGGTTTGGGTAATGTGTAAGATATTAACACCATGTTCCCAATTTCCATCAGAAGTAATATTGAAATAAGTCTTTGCTAAATTTCTATCTTCTTCATTGTCAAATACTTCGTCAAACTCTTTTTCTGTCCAAACATAAAACTTCCCTTCCACTCCTTCGCTATCCGCATCTAAGGCAGAATAAAACCCAAATTCGGGACTTGTCAATTCCCGTTTTACAAAAGCAATCGTTTCATAGACTACATTTTTATACAACGTATTTTGTGTAACGCTGTAAGCCTCTGAGTACAAGCTAATTAGCTGACCATTATCATAGAGCATTTTCTCAAAGTGAGGTGCAAACCATTCTCCATCAACGGAATAGCGCGCAAAGCCTCCACCTATTTGGTCATAAATTCCACCGTTTGCCATCGCATCTAAGGTCAGTTCAATTTGCCTTAGTGCATTTTCATTTTTCGTCAAATGATAATAGCGCAAAAGAAATAAATAAATGCTTGGCATCGGGAACTTGGGCGCATTGCCCACACCGCCGCGTTGTTTGTCAAACTTTTTTTCTATGGAGAGATACATTTGCTCTAACTGATTCATAGATAATACGTTATCTAAACCACTGGCAAAATTTGTTGGCAGGTTCAGGTCATATTTTTCACTTTCACTTTGGTTAAGTGCTTCCAGAAAGCCTTGGGCGGAATCTTCTAATTGCTGGCGACTTTGCTTGAATGCTTGGACAATTTGCTGAATTAAATGTATCCAATTTTGAGGCGGGAAGTATGTGCCACCATAAAAAGGTCGTGCATCAGGCATGAGAAAGACATTGAGAGGCCAGCCACCCTGCAAACCCATTGCCTGTACTGCGTCCATGTAAATCTGGTCGACATCGGGGCGTTCTTCTCTATCTACCTTGATACACACGAAGTTATCACTCATATACTTACCAATAGAGGTATTTTCAAAACTTTCTTTTTCCATCACATGGCACCAATGGCAGGCAGAATAACCAATACTGACGATGATGGGTTTATCCTCATTTTTAGCTTTTTGGAGAGCTTCCTGCCCCCACGCGTACCAGTCGACGGGGTTGTGGGCGTGTTGGAGTAGATACGGACTACTTTCGTGGAGAAGGCGGTTGGGGGAATGAGTAGTTTGCATACATCAAGAGAATTGAGAGAACAGATTGATTATCAAATAAATAGCTTAAATTCCGAATTGGTATGGAATCTAAGCTATCAAATTTTTTAAGAAAACAATACTTTATTTATAGTTTGCGTTTTACTTCTTTTTGTTCGTAAGCCTCAATCAAGTCGCCTATCATAATGTCGTTAAAGTTTTTGATGCTGATACCACACTCGTAGTTGGTTTTTACCTCACTCACATCATCTTTAAAACGTTTTAAGGCACTGATTTCGCCATTTCCGTTCTCGCCGCCGCCATGCACCACGATTCCGTCGCGTACCACACGCACACGCCCATTCCGCTTGATAGAGCCTTCGGTAACGTAGCAACCAGCCACTGTACCCACTTTGCTAATCTTGAATACGTCGCGAACCTCAGCATTGCCCAAGATAACTTCCTCAAATATCGGCGCAAGCATACCTTCCAGCGCATCTTTGACCTCGTTGATAGCGTCATAAATGATGGAGTACATACGAATCTCTACGCCATCTTTGTCTGCTAACTTGCGGGCATTGGTAGATGGACGCACTTGGAAACCAATAATAATGGCATCAGCAGTAGTTGCCAGCGTAACGTCTGACTCTGAGATTTGCCCCACGCCTTTATGGATAATTTGTACTTCAACTGTTTCTTTGGAAAGTTTTAACAGCGCATCTGAAAGAGCCTCCACAGAGCCATCTACGTCTGCTTTTACAATCACGTTTAACTGCTTGAAGCCCAGCGCAATACGACGACCCAAATCATTCAAAGTAGTACGTTTGATTGCTCTGATACTTTGTTCACGAAGAATTTGCTCTCGTTTGGTAGCTATCTCTTTTGCTTCCCTTTCTGTGGTAACATTCAGTTTGTCGCCAGCCTGCGGTGCGCCGTTTAAGCCCAATACCTGCACAGGAGTTGAAGGTCCTGCGGTTAATAATTTATTACCTCTATAATCGAGCATTGCTTTGACCTTGCCATAATGCGAACCTGCCAAAAGCATATCGCCTAATTTGAGTGTACCAGCCTCGATAAGTACCGTAGTTACATAACCTTTTCCTTTGTCCAAAGATGCTTCTATGACCGTTCCCACAGCACTTTTATTGGGATTTGCTGTCAATTCGAGCATCTCTGCTTCAATCAATATTTTCTCCAAAAGGTCATCTATACCCATGCCTTTCTTTGCTGAAATCTCCTGAGATTGGTATTTGCCTCCCCAGTCTTCTACCAAGTAATTCATGGCAGACAAAGCTTCTTTTATTTTGTTTGGATTAGCATCAGGTTTATCTATCTTATTGATAGCGAATATCATAGGAACACCTGCTACTTGGGCGTGATTGATAGCCTCTATCGTTTGTGGCATCACGCTATCATCAGCAGCAACCACAATCACTGCAATATCTGTAACTTTTGCACCACGCGCACGCATCGCTGTAAAGGCTTCGTGTCCTGGTGTATCCAAGAATGTGATGCGTTTTCCACTACCTGTCATCACATCATAAGCTCCTATGTGTTGCGTGATACCGCCTGCCTCGCCTTGCATTACATTTGCTTTGCGAATGTAGTCCAGCAAGGAAGTTTTACCATGGTCGACGTGTCCCATGATAGTAACAATCGGCGCACGTGTAATTAATTCCTCTGGCTTATCTATTTGGTCGAGATTGATGGATATTTCCTGCTCGGCAGAGATAAACTCTACTTCGTAACCAAATTCGTCAGCAATAAAAGTAATAGCTTCGGCATCTAAACGCTGATTAATCGCGACAAACATACCAAAAGATAAACACTTGGCAATCATCTCATTCACAGAGATTTTGAGCAAAGTAGCCAAATCATTTGCAGAAATAAACTCTGTAACCTTGATGAGTTTTTTGTCTTCTTCCTGCTGCCTTAGCTCCTGATTACGTGCAACCGCATTGCGAAGTTTTTCTTTTTTCTGCTTTTTGCCAAAAGTCTGTTTAGAGTTTCTATTGGCTGTATTGAGGACGGCAAGCGTATTTTTGATTTTTTCCTGAATTTCCTTGTCCGAAATCTCTTCCCTCACAGGTTTATCATGCCTGAAATTAGTCCCCCCGCTATTATTTGTATTACTGCGGTTATTGGTATTATTGTTATTGTTGGTGGTATTATTTCGATTATTGTTATTGTTAGTTCCGCTATTATTTGTATTGTTGCGGTTATTGGTATTATTATTATTGTTGGTGGTATTGTTGCGATTATTGTTATTATTTGTTCCGTTATTATTTGTATTGTTGCGGTTATTGGTATTATTGTTATTGTTGGTGGTATTGTTGCGATTATTGTTATTATTTGTTCCGCTATTATTTGTATTGTTGCGGTTATTGGTATTATTGTTATTGTTGGTAGTATTGTTACGATTATTGTTATTATTTGTTCCGCTATTATTTGTATTACTGCGGTTATTGGTATTATTACTATTATTAACACCATTAGACTCTACCTTTTTGTTAGGGTCTTGGGTGGTATTAGTGGTAGTAGAAGTACCATTTCGTGCGTCACGTTCTCTATCTCTGATGCGTTTGCGCTTGCGTTTACGTTTTTCCTTACCTGAATTGTCATCAGAAGAAGCCACAGGCTTTTGTTTCTTCTTGGCTCTTGGGTCAGGCAGTTCAATCTTACCCAAAATCTTTAAACCTGGCAGTGCATCTGCTTTTGCCTCAATTACTTCCTTGTTCAGATTATCTTCGGGCGTAGGTTCTATGTTTTTACCTTTGTTGAACTTGGCAGTTTTCAAGATGTCTGAAACGGTCGTAGTTTTACGGACTTCTTGCAAATCGTCTTCAGTGATGAGATTTTTTTCCATTGGCTCGATTTCTTGGTTCTCATGTTGGTTTTGCAAGCGTATAATTTCCTTGTTTGGAACTTCGTTCACAACCACCTTTTTATCTTCCTCAATAGTTGGGTTTATTGGGTTTTTGGCTATTTCTATTTTGACTTCCTCTTTGGGCAAAGGACTAACTACCTTAACTGCTGTAATTTCCTCTACTTTTGCCTTGTATTCCACAGCAGGCGTAACTATTGTTTTTTCAATAATTACCTCTTTGACTTCCTCTATTTTGGGTGTTATAATAGGGTTGGAAGTATTTATATTTTGCTCTACCTTAGCAACAACAGGCTGTTCGACAGGCTTTTTGTTGTCTTGTGGTTTCACAAAAGGCTTATTGTTGTTATTATTATTTTGGTATTGTTTATAATCCTTGTAATCAGCTTTGGGTTGCTGCTTTTTAATCTCAATTTTGTCGACCACTGTCAGCCCAGGAAGTTTGGCTTTGATGACTTCCATCTCCTTTTTGGGTTTTTCTTCGTTTTTGGGTGTGTGATGATAGGTATTTTTATCCTTATTATCAGAGAAAAAATTGTTTTTGATGAGAATTTCCTCTTCTTCTTCCTCTTTTTTCTTGTCTTGATGCGGAGTGGATTTAATGATGATATTTTCGCCTTGCGATTTACCAATATTGAGGTTACGGGCTTCTTTCTTCGTCATCATCGACGCTTCGAAGTCCTTGGATAATTGGTTAAACTGCTCGATAGTCAGTCGGGCATTGGGGTTATTCTCCACTTTCTGATGGTATTTGTTGGAGAGATGTTCCACAATGGTACTTACTGATACATTCAGTTCTTTAGCCGCTTGGCTTAGTCTTTTGACTTTTTCTTCCACTACGTTATCTTTATGTTTATACAGATTATTAAAAAAAAACTCTTTTTTGATTTTATTGATTGAAACTGAGTTTAGGACTTATCCTGTACTTTATTTGCTGTGTTGTTGGTGAAAACACACAACAACGGTATAATCTTGTACTTTATTTAATAAATTGTTTATCAACTTATTACATATTGCAATATACAGAATATAAATCTCAAAAAAGTGATAAAACTAAACTTACCGTTGCAAATGTTAAATCCATACATTATAAATAGCAATGGATTGACATCACAAAAGTCTTATAAAATACAAAATTAGTGATAATTTGTTAATACGACAAATATTATCATTTTAAAGTTCCAAACACCGCAAAAAGTGCTTGTAAAATATGGTTTATGTGTTAGATTTCTCGCAAAAGCGTTTTTTTATCGCCTCACCCGCAGCCCCTCTCCTGCTGAGAGGGGAAAATGGCTACTTCTGCAAGAAGTCTATTCAAACTCCTTTTTTAACACATCTAACACAAAATCAACTGTTTCTTCTTCGAGTTCGGTGCGCTTAATCAGGTAATCCCTGCTCACATTTAGCACTCCGCGCGCCGTATCCAAACCTATGCGATAAAGCTCCTCGATAATCCACTGGTCTATTACGTCCGTAAACTCTTCTAAATCAACATCTTCTTCCTCCTCTTCCTCATTTTGCTCTCTGAAAACGTCAATGTCCAGCCCGACTAATTTGCCTGCGAGCTTGATATTTTGTCCACCTTTACCTATTGCCAAGGACACTTGGTCGCGTTTAAGCACAACTGATGCTCTGCCT
The DNA here is from genome assembly GCA_013298985.1 of Cytophagales bacterium. Classification (GTDB taxonomy): domain Bacteria; phylum Bacteroidota; class Bacteroidia; order Cytophagales; family Thermoflexibacteraceae; genus Thermoflexibacter. The sequence continues at coordinate 4,274 of JAAFJS010000111.1, read as the reverse complement.
TTTTCCTCGTCTATTTTGATAGAAGTAATTTTGGCAGGGCTTAATGCTCTGGCAATAAATAGCTCTACATTGTCCGTATAGTTGATGACATCTATGTTTTCATTGTCTAACTCCCTGACAATGCTATGGATACGTGAACCTTTCATGCCCACACACGCACCTACGGGGTCTATCCTGTCGTCAAAAGATTCTACGGCTACTTTGGCGCGCTCGCCTGGCTCTCTCACTACTTTGCGAATGGTGATGACACCCTCGAAGACTTCTGGCACTTCTCCTTCAAATAATTTTTCTAAGAAAAGCGGAGAAGTTCGCGACAAGATAATTTTGGGCGTACCATTTATCATCTCTACGCGGTCTATGATAGCCTTTACGCTGTCGCCTTTGCGGAAACGGTCTTTGAAAATTTGCTGACTTTTGGGCAATACCAATTCCTTTTTGTCTGCGTCTAAGAGCAAAATTTCCTTGTTGGGCAATACTTGATACACTTCCCCGGAAATAATTTCGCCTACCCTGTCTTTGTATTTTTGGAAAAGCAATTCTTTTTCGAGGTCTTTTATTTTTTGGATAAGCGTCTGCCTTGCGGTCTGCACCAATCGCCTACCAAAGTCATCGTCAATATTTACATTTTCAGCCACTTCCTCGCCCACCGAGAAGTCCGCGTCAATCTTGCGCGCTTCCTTCAACCGCACCTGCGTATTGGGGTCGACCTCTGTAGCATCATCTTCTACAATATGACGGTAGCGCAGAATCTCCAAATCACCTTTATCTGTATTGATGATGACATCAAAATTTTCGTCAGAAGTATATTTCTTTTTAATCATTGTCCTGAATACGTCTTCGAGAATACGTATCATTGTTGGGCGGTCAATGTTCTTTTGTTTGGCAAATTCCGTAAAGGATTCTATTAATATCGATGCGTCCATAATGCTAAAAATCAATTAGTTAAAACTTACTAATACGTGTGTTTTTTTTATGTTTGAAAAAGCAATTTCTATAGGCTGTAAATCTGCTTCTTTTGCTTTTTTCTTAGTTTTTACTTCGGGAATCAGTGTTATTTTTTCGGCTGTTACCGTTTCCAATTTGCCTTCTTTCAGCGTACCGTCATTGAGTTCGACGCTAAGTTTGCGCCCTATTCGGCTGTGGTATTGCCTCTGTAACTTGAGAGGCTGCTCAATGTCCGACGAGCCAACTTCCAGTGTATAAGCCTCTTCCATCAAATTTTGGCTTTCTATTGCCTCACCCAGCTTCCTGCTGATAGAGGCGCACTGCTCAAGGGTAACGCCCTTGTCGCCGTCCAGTGTGAGAGAAATCTTGCCTTTGCCTCCTTTCTCTGGCACTTTGAGTTCTACAATAAATAACTCAGGGTCAAGAAACTCTGCGCTTACCAAATCGTAAATAATCTGTTTTAAGTCTTTGTCCATTAGGTAAATAGATAAAAAAAAGGGAAACATTGCCCCCCTTTCTTTGCTTTAATATTTCCAAAACTCGTGCAAAAGTAGTACATTTTTTTTAATTATACAAATGGTTATGTATATTTTATCTAACTTTGAGATTTAATTCAAACTTATTTCATGCTACGAGATTACGTTCAACTACACTTTATTGTTTTACTTTGGGGTTTTACTGCCATTTTAGGGAGATTAATAGAAATTCCTTCTACTGAATTGGTTTTTTATAGGACGCTGATTGCCTCTTTGGGTTTATTTGCACTTTTGAGGTTCAAAAAAGAAAATATTTTTATCAATAGGAATGGCATCGGGCAAATCCTTTTTACGGGTGTGCTTATTGCTTTGCATTGGGTTTTGTTTTTTGAGTCAGCGCGTGTTTCTAACGTTTCTGTCTGCTTGGCGGGCATGGCAACCAGCTCACTGTGGACTTCGATTCTTGAGCCGATTGCGCTGGGCAAGAAAACGAAATGGTATGAGGTAGTGCTGGGCTTGGTGGTGATTTTGGGGCTTTATGTGGTTTTTCACTTTGAGTTCCAATATGTAGAGGGCTTGGTGATGGCGGTGCTGTCTGCCTTGTTAGCTTCTATTTTTAGCATCACCAATGCTAAGTTTTCACAAAAATACAATCATTTCACCATTACTTTTTACGAAATGATTGGTGCATTTTTGGCAACTGCTGTGCTAATTCCTGCCTATAATTATTACATTTCTGGAAGTTTGGGTTTTCATACTGCGCCGAACGTTTCCGATTGGTTTTACATGATGATTTTGGCGTTGGTTTGTACGGTGTATGCTTACTCTATAGCCGTAGAGCTAATGAAGCGTATTTCTGCTTTTGCGATTAACCTAACTGTCAATCTGGAACCTGTCTATGGAATTTTGTTGGCTGTTGCTTTTTTTGACGAACACAATACCATGACGAATGGCTTTTATTTTGGCACTTTGATTATCCTTTTCGCTGTTTTGGTCTATCCTGCCCTCAAAAAATGGGACGAAAAACGAGAAAATCGCCATCTGGAAAAATGGAAAAATAGCAATGCGTCGCAAACAGAAAGCGCAAAAATAGAAATGTTGGAGAATGAAAGAGGTTAAAACTCTCTCAATTATTTTTCCTTTATTTTTACCTTTTGCATCACCCACTTACCCACTTTTCTGCCCTGTTCGCTACCTTTTTCTAAGGCTTTTCGAAAGTGGATTCCACCGTACAAGCGGCTGATAGAAGCCTCTGCCGAAGCCTCATAAAATGACTTGAAAGGGCGAGGTTTGAGGTCGTACTGCACTTGGGTAGAGTCTGTAAAGGCAAAATCTTCGCCATAAAGTTGGGTCAAAACTGTGGCGGCGGCGTGCGAAGTTACGCTATGCCCACTCGTATATTCGGGAAAAGGTGGCGTTTGTATAAAAGGAAGCCACTGATTATCAATGTGTTTCTCTATCACTGTTTGCGGTCTGAGGTAACTACTGCGATACTTTTCGTCCCAACAACTAATAAAACCATCAAGCAAACTTACTGAAACTAAGGCATAACTTGTGGCAGTTTTTATCAAATCTGCCTGCGTATTTTGGGCGGCGAGTGCCGTAATCTGAATCCAATGCCCGCCAGGAGATATTTTTTTGACAGCATACTCCAAATGCCCCTCAAAAACCATCACAAAAGGATTATTATCCCAAAAAGTAGCGATTTCCTTTTGCGCTTCGGTCAAGTTTTTGATAGTTTCATAGACCTCGATAGTTTCCTTGTAAAATGGGCTTTTCTTGTCCAAACTGAAAGGAAAGGGCGGCTCAGGCTTGAACTGGGCAGGATTTTCCAATGTCATAGGCAATATTTTGTTCCAGTACGGCTCTACTGCGTCCATGTAGGCGGGCGCGGTAGGTTGCCAATTTACCTCGTTGGTAAGTGGCGTATAGCGCGCCATGCCTCTGGTTTCCTTGTAGTTATCTTTGCCAATCCGCTTTTTGATGACCTCTGCCACAGCCACACCAAAATCCAAAGAACGCTGAAAAACGTCTGCTGAAATTTGTGATTTCAAACCTTCATATAGTTTGTTTTCTGTTTTTTCTAACTCTTTTGGTGAATGTATCAAACCTTTTCCCACTGTAAAAAATGCCTTGATACACGCCACCGCGAAATGATATTCCTTGCCCGTTTCAGGTGTAGGCATGGAGTCAAACCCGTTCAACTGCGCTGTAATAGATTGATAATCAGGGTATCCGTAGCGCAGTGCTTCATAGCTTGCCAGCGTAGCGTAAGCATAGATGCGGCTCGATACAGGTGGTACAAATATATCATTGATAATCACCTCACTAAGTGCTTTGACGCTTTGGTGAAGCAAATTTGCATCAATAGGAATTGGCTTTGAGGGCAGTTTTTTTCCACTTTCTGAATTTTCTTTGGTAGAGGAATTACATGAAAATACAAAAAGCAAAAAAATAGCTATAAATACTAACTTATTCATTTACAATAATTTAAAAAAATAAAATAGACACTTTTACAACCTAAAATTACTTGTTTTTCAACAACTTGTCTGGATTCCAATAAAACATTTTTTTCCAGCCCTGCGGTGCGCTATCCATCTGCCAAATCAGTGGAAAAATGGACAAAATCGCATAATGCAAATGTGGCTGTTTTCCTTTGGCATTTCCCGTCGTTCCTACTGTACCTATCACGCTTCCTGCACGCACAGGCGCAAGTGGGAAAGTTTTGATTTGGTGAAGGTGTGCATAATAATGGATTCGCCATTTGGTAGAAAGTACAAAAACCACCTTGCCGCCAATGCCATTTAAGCCTTTCCACAGCACAATGCCATGTGTGGCGGAGAGGACAGGCGT
>JAAFJS010000110.1 GCA_013298985.1 Cytophagales bacterium | reverse complement strand
CCAAGTGCCGATTTGGACGGTTCTCCTGTGTGGTCGCCTGACAGCAAGCAGGTGGGCTTCATACGCTTACGCGCTGACCGCGACGCACTTATTTTTGGTCCCAAGCGCGAGGCTCTACCTTGGTCTATCTGGATTGGAGAGGCGGATTCGGGCAAGGCGCGCAAAATTTGGGAGGCAAAAAAAGGACGTGGTAGTAACTTCTTTTCCAATGCTTTAAATGGTTCTTCTCCTGAAAATCCACTTTTTTGGACGAGTGATAACTACCTCATTTTTCCGTATGAGGGTGATGGTTGGAATCATTTGTACGCCGTTTCTGCCAATGGTGGCGAGGCAAAATTATTGACTGCGGGGAACGGCGAAGTAGAGTTTGTAAAATCTTCAACTGACGGAAAATCAATTATTTACAATTCCAACATTGGCGATATAGACCGCAGGCATTTGTGGCAAGTATCTATGACTTCTCAGCCCAAACAGCTTACTTCTGGAAATGGAATTGAGTGGGGCATGACGCAAGCGAGTGATGGCACGATTTTCTGCTTACGTTCTGATGCGAAAATGCCTGCGCGCCCTGCCGTTTTAAAAGATGGTGCTTTAAAAGATATTGCCGCAGATTTGATTCCCAAAGAATTTCCTACTTCGCAATTAGTTGAACCACAAGCTATTATGATTACAGCAAGTGATGGTATGCAAATCCCTTGTCAGCTTTTTTTGCCCAAAAATCACAAAGCAGGCGAAAAGCACCCAGCTGCGATTTTCTTTCATGGAGGTTCGCGTCGCCAGATGCTTTTGGGCTTCAACTATGGCGATTATTACCACAATGCTTACTCCCTCAACCAGTATTTGGCGAGTCAGGGCTACGTGGTCTTGTCAGTAAACTACCGCAGTGGGATTGGCTATGGCATGGAGTTTCGCGAAGCACTTAACTACGGCGCAACGGGCGCAAGTGAGTACAGTGATGTGGTGGGTGCGGGCTTGTATCTGAAAGGCAGAGAAGACGTAAATGGCTCAAAAATAGGACTTTGGGGCGGCTCTTATGGTGGCTATTTAACGGCTTTGGGCTTGGCGCGCGCTTCTGATTTATTTGCTTGCGGGGTTGATATTCATGGTTGCCATGACTGGAATGTGGTCATCAAGGGTTTTATTCCTTCGTATGATACCAACAAGCGCGCAGAATGGGCTAAACGAGCCTTCGAATCCTCGCCAATGCACTTCTTAGATGGCTGGAAATCACCTGTTTTGCTCATTCATGCAGACGACGACCGCAATGTGCCTTTTAGCGAAACGGTAACTTTGGCAGAGCAGTTAAGCAAGCGCAATATTTACTTCGAACAACTGATTTTCCCAGATGATGTGCATGGTTTCCTCCTATACAAAAATTGGGTCAATGGCTACAAGGCAAGTGCCACATTCTTTGATAAATTTCTAAAAAAATAAACAATTTTTAGGTATTCCAAATTTGCCAAGACTTTTCGGCTTGCAGATAAAGCATTGGTAATCCGTTTATTACCTTTGCTTCTTTTTCTATCCCTTTTTGCATAAAAAGTGTAATTTCAGGATTATAGACCAAATCATACAAATAATGATTTTCCGTCAAAAACTGGTATGGAATTTCAGGGCAAGCGTCCGTCTGCGGATACATTCCCAAAGGTGTAGTGTTGATGATAAGTAGGTTTTTTTCGAGAATTTCTCTGTCTAATTCTTTGTAAGACAGTATTTTATTCGCCCTTGTCTGTGTCCCCACAGACAATTCCCTACTCACAAAAGTATAAGGAATCAGCAAATCTTCTAAGGCAACTTTGACTGCTTTTGATGCGCCACCAGTCCCAAGAATGAGAGCTTTGATATTGTGTGGGGAGGGGTTAGGGGGTGGAGCTATAAATGACATCAAAGATTCTTTAAATCCGTAATAATCTGAATTATAGCCTTTTAGCTTTCCGTTTTCACCTACTTTAATCACATTGACCGCGCCGATACGCGCTGCCGCCGCATCTATTTCGTCCAAAAAAGGCAATACTTCCAACTTGTAAGGAATCGTTACATTTAATCCTTTCAATGTGGGCTGACTTTTGATTAAATCAGGAAAATGCTCAATCGTAGGCAGTTCAAAAAGTTCGTAAATTGCCTCTTTGATATTTTCCTTTTCAAATTTTTCAGTGAAATACTTTTTTGAAAATGAGTGTGTTAGCTTTTTTCCGATAAGTCCGAAGGTTTGCATAAAAAAACTTATTTTTTCAAACATTTATTTAATTCTTCTACCAATTCATAAACTTTTGTGCAAGGATTTTGGTCGCAATAGGGTAAATGTGATTGATTCCCAAATAGTTTCTTGGCGTTTTCCATTGCCTTAGCCTGATTGGGCAATAATTTTTGATACAAACTTTTGGCAAAATCAAGTTTTTTCCCTTCTTTTTCATAGTTGATGTCCCAAATCTTAGAAAGTTTTTCAAAATATTCTGTTCGAGTAATAGCTGATTCAACTAATTGATAGTGAAGCAAAAACCATAGTTCAAAAGCATCATTAGAATAGGCAACTTTTATTTTGTGTTTTGCTGCTAATTGAATAGAGTTGTTAAAGTCCTGTTTTTCAGCTTCTTGGTCTATGTAATGCACGTCCATATCAAATACACACCAAATTTGGCGGTCAGGGTCATAATTTTCTTGATTCTTGGCATTTTTTGTTTCTTTGATTCTTTTGATGACTTCCTCAATCATACGAGTTCTTTTCATACCTAATCCAGTAGTTTCTACTTTGGTTTCGGTGGTTACAGGAAAAGATTTAAAATATTCAGTTTCAGTATTTTTACCCTCACAAAAAATAAGAAATAGATTGCGAATAGGCATGGATTTAAACGCAGTTCTGGCAATATTGGTTTTCTTATTCCAAGCCGTGTTTTGGTCAGTTTTTTTGAGTGGTTTCATCTGCATTACTGATTAGTTGTTCGAAATCACCCAAAAAAGGAATCGCGCCATATTTGCCCTTGATGTAATCTTTCTCGTAGGAGGCATCATTGCGAACCCCCTTAAAGTCAGCCAAAGAATAAATGTGCGTAGCCCCTTCATTGTCCTTTTCTGCAAAATAGATTTGGTCGCGGCGCAGGAGTTCTCTGTCCAATAAATTGGTATCGTGCGTAGCAAAAAACAATTGGGCATTATTTTTATTTGCCTTAGAATTAAATAGTTGCACTATTTTCCGAGTAAGCAAGGGGTGGAAATGGGCATCAAATTCATCTATGATGAGAGTGCCGCCTTTGGTAAGCATATTGTAAATATCTAAGCCATAATTGAATAGTTTTTTCGTTCCTTCAGACTCGAAATTTTCCAAAACAAAACTCTTTAATGTACTATTTCCTTGTTCATCTTGTACTACTCTTTGTGATAGTGCATAATCTATATTATCAAACCTTACAGATTTAATGCTTTTTATGCCTGTATCTGAAAATTGCAACAGTTCATTTAAAAATGATTTAAAACCATCATTGTTTTCTAATGCTTTCGTTACATGGTTTTTCATTATATTTACAAGTCCCTGAGAATCATCGATAATAGATAATGCCCCTCCTATAAAAAAATCATTGATTCTTGTTGCTACTTCCCCATTTAAAAAACTTAATACAGATAAGAACAGATTTTTTTCACTAACATTTTTTTCAAATCCGCTACCTTCTTTAAAGTATTTTTCATTGACTTTTATATCTTGTAGATTTCTTGTAAAATAATAAGCTTCATTTTTTGTGGCTGTTCCAAAGAGCCACTCTGAAACAACTTTATAGTCATAATACTCAAACCCATAGCGATATTTCTTTCCTTTGATGACAAGTATCATTTGGAAGAAGGTTGGCTTTAACTGCATCGTATTGTCAAATTCAAAGAACCGCTGATGAAGGTTTATATCATTTTGTTCTGTATCTCTATTGAAAATAATCACCCTCATCGTAGTTAACGCCTTTATCAAATTACTTTTTCCGCTTGCATTTGCGCCATAAATCCCTGCTGATTTTAGCAAGCGAAGTTTTGGCAACGCTTCAAACGTATTGGTTTCTTCCAATTCTTTGATAGACGTAGCCACAAAGCTCAAAGTTTGCACTTCTTTGATAGACCTAAAATTTCCTACACTAAATTCTATAAGCATATTTTGACTAAATTTTTCTCAAATTTGAGATTTTTTCACAAAAAATGCAATTTTGTAAACAAAAAATGTAATAGACTGAGTTGGTAAAAAAATGTTTTTTGCCACAGTCTTTGTTTTACTTCTAAGCGTGTTTGTTAAGAAATAAAAACTTTTAAAATAATTTAACGCAATGTAGGAACATAAATTCATTTTTTTTCGTAACTTGCTTACAGAGTTGCTTGTATTTTTAACTACCCATTTTCTAATCATTTATCTTTAAACCACTTATTTTGAAATTTCCAGAAACCATATATCAGTTAGAAGAAACCGTACCCATGCACAAAAGTTTCATGGGCAAGTTTATTGGTGGCTTTATCCTGGCGTGGATGAGCATCTGGTTTGGTGGGTTTTTCTTCAAGTTTGCCTTCATTATCAGTGCTTTAGCTTTGTTATTGCCTTTGGCGGCAGAGTTTTGGCGCGGGCAGTTGAAGTCCATTTTGCTGACCTCAGATTATTTGGAACTCCGCATTGGCTTGGAGGAGCGCACTCAGCGCATTTATCTTTCTGAAATTAAGCGAGTAGCTCTGGTCGAAAAAGAACCACAATACCGCCGCCAGCCCCAGAAAAGCGAGGCTACCACTGTACTGATTGAGGAAAAAAAGCCCAAAGAATACGACCCCGAAGCTAAATGTGTGATTAGTACGACCAACGGAAAAAAATATGAAATCAAAAGCGCGTACTTTCCCGAAGGCGAATTTGGTGAGTTTCTCGACTACCTGACCAATGCCTACAACGGAAAACCGACACTCGAACCCAGAAAAGTACACGTACAAGGAACGCTGGAAAGTAGTGGCACTTTTGGCAACGACAAAATAGAAAATGTGATTCATGCCAATATCAAGCGACTACAAGAAGACCTCAAACTGAAAAAAGATTTTGAGCAAAACATGATTGAGGCATACAAATCCATCTATCGTGTGCGCGATGCCTTTGATATTTCCAAAATGACCATCAACAGAGTCATTTATGAATTTAAAAATATCGATTATTCTACAAGTTATATCTTGGAAAAAGATTTCCTGCCCGAACTCGACGAAGAAGGAGTCGAATTTGGTCAAAACCTGATAGAAGCCGCACGCGAAAACTTGGCTTTGGTAGAGCAGCGAATTGCTTTTTACAAGAAAATAGACAAGGAATTAGAAAAAATAAAACTCCAACAGCAGAGCCGCAAAAAACTACAAACTGTTGCCCAAAACCTGAAAGATTTACAAGAAAAAAACACCAACAAAATCATAGAGCAGTCATTTACAGGGCATCAGATGGACATGGAAACCCGTATTTTGGCAGAGTTGGAAGACCTTTCCAAAAAGGTACACAACATGGACGATATCGAAAAATCTATCCAACTCAAAGAGCATATCAACTGGTTTAGAGAGCATTAACAACCATTTTTGCTTGATTGGTTAAGCCAATTTATTGTTTTCAGTAGGGAAAATAATCCATGGTTTAAAGGTTTTTGCTTCCTCAAAGTCCATCATGGCATAAGTAATAATAATCACAATATCACCTACTTGCGCCCTGCGCGCTGCCGCCCCGTTTAGGCAAATGATACCGCTACCACGCTCACCCTCAATGGCATACGTCTCAAAGCGTTCGCCGTTATTGTTATTGACGACCTGGACTTTTTCGCCCGCAATGATATTTACCGCGTCCATCAAATCCTTGTCGATAGTGATGCTACCCACATAGTTTAGCTCGGCTTGGGTAACTTTGACCCGATGTATTTTTGATTTTAAAACGTTAATCCACATTTTGTATAAAAAAATTAAAAATAGAAATGATAAATTATTTTGGATAGTCTTAAAGATGTAATGCTTCTTGTTGGTGAAAAACACACAACAACGGCAAAAAAATTCAGAATTAGAAATGATTTATTATTTTTGACTTCAAATCCTTTTCACTAAAAGATTGTCAATCAGGCGAATATCGCCCAATTTGGCGGCGATACATATTGCCACTGCTTCTTTTTTTGCCTTTGCACCCACAGGCGATAACGTTTCTGCATCAACAATTTCCAAATACTCAACTTCGAATACGCCAAAATCGTTCAAAAACTGAATCCCTGTATGTTGGGCGGTCGCTATATTTCCGCTTTCGAGTAGTTTTTTTTCTGTCAATAAAAGAGCTTCATGCAGTTTTGGAGCAAAAGTTCTTTGCGTGGGTGTAAGCCTGCGGTTGCGCGAGGACATCGCCAAACCATCTTTTTCGCGGACGATTGGGCAACAGTTGAGCTGAATATCAAAGTTGAGTTGTTTTGCTAACTGATTGATAATGAGGAATTGTTGCAAATCTTTTTGCCCAAAATATGCTTTTTGAGGTTTGATAATATTAAAAAGTTTGGCAACGACTACTCCCACGCCTCTGAAATGCCCTGGGCGGTGCGCGCCTTCTAAGGTTGCTTCCAAGTTTCCAAAATTAATGCCCAAGGTGAGGGGAGTGGGGTACATTTCTGCTTCGGAAGGCATGAAAACATAATCACAATTAGACTCAGATAGCATTTGCAAATCTTGCTCGGTGGTACGCGGATATTTTTGCAAATCTTCAGGATTATTGAACTGCGCGGGATTGACAAAAATGCTCGCAATGGTGATGTCATTTTCTTGTGTAGAAAACTGGATTAAAGAAAGATGCCCTTCGTGAAGCGCGCCCATAGTAGGCACTAAGCCAATGGATTGCGTAGGAATGTGTGATTTGAGTTTAGAACGAATCTCAGAGATAGTTTGAAAAACTTGCATGAAAACTGGATAGGTTTTATTAGAAACACAACTTCGGTAACAGTTGAAAACCTTGCCGAAGTTGTGTGAAAAACTTATTTTATCACATTGTAATCTCCCACACTCAAATCGGCTTGCGTGCCGTAATATTTGGCATGATTGCCCACCATCGAGTTGGTAATATTGGCGTTTTCGAGGTGTGCGCCTTCCTGCACGATGGAGTTGCTCACTACGGTATTGATAATTTTGACATTTGCGCCTACGGATACGTGAGGTCCTACCACTGAGTTATGAATCTCCACATTATCAGCAATATAGCAAGGCTCAATGATGACAGCGTTCACCAATTTGGCAGAACTTGACACCAAATTTTCTTTGCGTTCCTTCAAATATTCGAGATAACGCTGGTTGGTCAGCACTGTCGAGTCCTTGTTGCCGCAGTCGAGCCACTCCGAAATCTGCTCAGGGACAAACTTCGTGCCTTTGCGTTTCATATTTTCTAAGGCATTGGTCAGTTGGAACTCACCTTTGTCCTTGATGTTGTTGTCGAGCAAATATTGCATTTCGTCGCGCAAAAACGCGCCATCTTTGACATAATAAATACCAATAATTGCCAAATCTGACACAAATTCGGTAGGTTTTTCTACAAAATTGGTGATATAACCTTCTTTGTCGAACTCTACTACGCCAAAAGAAGAAGGATTATCGACCTTTTGCACCCAAATCGTGCCGTCTTTGCTTTTGTCCAGCTTGAAATCAGCCTTGAAAAGCGTATCAGCAAAGGCAAGGACTAATTCGCCCTCCAAAGAAGGTTTGGCACAGAGCAAGGCGTGGGCAGTGCCAAGTGGCTTGTCTTGGTAGTAAATTTTGCCTTTTGCGCCCAGACTTTCTGCTATCTGAATCAATCTTTTTTCTACTTCTGCGCCAAAATCGCCAATGATAAAAGCGATTTCTTCGACAGGCTCATTGCACACCGCCACGATGTCTTCCATGAGGCGATGAACGATTGCCTTGCCTGCTATTGGCACTAAGGGCTTGGGGATTGTGAGGGTGTGAGGACGCATACGTGTACCTCTACCCGCCATAGGGACGATGATTCTCATATTTTTACTTGTTGATTTATTGATTCATGTATTTTAACTGATACAAAAATATTTACGTTATAAAGTTATTTTTGTATAAATGCTTGATAATAAGTATTTTAAAGAAAAATAAAATTCAAAATCTAATAATTACCAAACTGTCGTAACAATATTAAGGATTAATTTGAAATGAGTGTAAAAGAGTTGAAAAAATTTTATCACACACTTTATTTGCTAAAACAAGGATTGCTATGTAATTTTACACAAAAAAAATTATGGCTTGTAGTTCATGCAGTTGCGGTTCGGGAGGTTGTGGAACTCGCACAAAAAATATAGATAATGTTAGCCCCAAAGTAACGGGTTGTAAAAGTAATGGCACGTGTGGGACTTCGGGGTGCAATAAGTTGAATGTCTTTGATTGGCTTGGCAATATGGAGCTTCCTTCTCATCAGCGTTTTAATACGATGGAAATTAGGTTTAAGGGAGGAAGAAAAGAGTTTTTTCGCAATAATGATGAGTTAGAGCTTGAGATTGGTGATGCAGTCATAGTAGATGTTCCTAATGGTTATCATCTTGGGTATGTTTCTTTGCGAGGCGAATTGGTGCGCTTGCAAATGCTTAAAAAGAAAACCAAGCCCGAAGATGTGCGCGATATTTATCGCAAAGCATCGACTCGCGACATGGAAAAATTTGGCGAGGTGCAGGCAAAAGAGATGCTGACCATGTACCGCGCACGCGAAATTATCCAAGAAACTCAGCTACAAATGAAACTTTCTGATGTAGAATATCAGGCAGACAATACCAAGGCAACTTTCTATTATTCGGCTGATGACCGCGTGGATTTTAGAGAATTGATTAAAGTATTGGCGGGTGAGTTTAAGGTGCGAATAGAAATGCGCCAAATTAGCTTGCGCCAAGAAGCCAGCCGCTTGGGTGGCATTGGTATCTGCGGGCGCGAACTTTGCTGCTCTACTTGGCTGACGGAGTTCAAAAGCGTATCGACAGCCGCCGCGCGCTACCAAAACCTGTCGCTGAATCCCAGCAAACTTTCTGGACAGTGCGGCAGGCTCAAATGTTGCCTGAACTACGAATTGGAAACCTACTTGGACGCGCTTATCGACATTCCCAAAGTAGAAAAACCACTCATGACCACGCAAGGTGATGCTCATTTGCAGAAAACAGATATTTTCAAAAAAATAATGTGGTTTAGCTATGATACTGAAAGCACTTGGTATCCGCTTCCTACGGAACGCGTGCGCCAGATTATCGAGATGAACGCCAAAGGCAAACCCGTAGAAAATCTGGCTGATGAAAAACTCGTAAAACCTATGGAAAAAGAACCTAAAACTGATTTTCAGCAAAATTTAGAAATCGAAAACCCTGAAAAATTAGAAGAAAGGGCAAGAAAAAGAAGGCAGGAGAGAAATAATAACAACCAAAATAAAAGACGAGGTGCGCCAAATAATCAGGCAAATAGCGGCAATAGAAGCGATAACCGCAATAATAATAGCAATCGCCCGCCCAATAATGACCGAAGGCGACCTCCCAGAAATCAAGAGAAGAAAGAAAAAATCAATAAACCACCTGTTGGCGGGGCGTAAAGTTGCTGTCAAAGGGTGAAAATAAATACCTAAACTTTGGCAAAGCTAAAGCTGTTGCCAAAGTTTAGGTATTTTCTTTAATGACTTCCTTTACCAAGTCGTTTTCAAAACCTTTGGAAATGAGGTAATTATATAATTTTATTTTGTCAAACTTACTTTTCATTGCTTCTTTTTTTTGCGAAGCAAGCGTTTGTAAAGTTTCATAGTAAATTTCAGGGTTAATTTCTTGTAAACCTTTGGTAATGAGTGTGCTGGGGATTCCTTTTTGTTTTAGCATATACCTAATTTTTAGTTTTCCCCATTTTTTGGTGCGAAACTTACTTCCTGCATATACCTGTGCAAATCGTTCTTCATTCAAATATTTTTCTTCGATTAATTTTTCAATAATAGGCTCTATATCAGCACTTTCAGCTTCCCAGTCGTAGAGTTTTTCCCTCACTTCGCTAAGGCAACGTTCTTGGTAGGCACAAAAAGCGGCGGCTTTATGAAAAAATCGTAGTGAATTGTCCATGAATCAAAAAATTATCAGATTTTTGTATAAACTTCTTGCAAAAGTACATTTGAAAGCAGAAAACTAAGCAAAGTTCTCTATTTTCGCAAAAAAATCATATTCTAAACTCAAAAAACTATGTCGTCGGCAAATAAAAACCTTAGCCATCATTCCTCTAAAAATCTGATTGATATTTCAGCAAAGCGGTTTGGTATTCTTGTTTCGGAGTGGAACGAGGAAGTTACTGAAAAGCTATTTGAAGGTGCTTATGAAACCCTACTCAAGCATGGGGCAAAAGCAGAAAATATTACGCGCAGAGATGTGCCAGGAAGCTATGAACTCAGCTTGGGCGCGCAGTTTTTGGCACAAAGCCAAGAGATTGACGCGGTGATTTGCTTAGGCTGTGTAGTTCAGGGCGAAACTCGGCACTTTGATTTCATCTGTCAGGCGGTCGCGCAGGGCATCACGACGGTAGCTCTGAAGTACAACAAACCCGTTATCTTTGGGGTGCTAACTCCTGATAATCAGCAACAAGCCATAGACCGAGCAGGTGGCAAGCATGGCAACAAAGGTAATGAGGCGGCAATCGCAGCTATAAAGATGCTGGCGTTTTAGCTCAGTTTTGTTTGGGAATAATTTATACATAAAAACCTCTATCGTCTTGGATAGAGGTTTTTTGATTATTGCTGAATGAAATGATTGGTAAAAATCACTATCAGATATTCAAACTTTTTAAATTTTCTTGGGTCAGAGGCTTATTGATGTATTTTTTTACATAATCATAATCCTTTGATTTATTTACATCTTGGGGATTGATGGAAGATGTAAGCATGACAATACGGCACATTTTCTTTGTTTCTGCACTTAATTTGTCAAATTGGTCTAAGAACTGAAAGCCGTCCATCAAAGGCATATCAATATCCAAAAAGATAATTTCAGGAATAACCACAGGCGCAATATTGGCTATTTTTTCCATGTTTTTTAGAAACTCTATTGCACTCTTTGCTCCTGAATACGTAAAGATATATTCAGAGATACTCGCTGCCTCAATCATTTTTTGGTTAATGAGGTTATCTATCTCATTATCATCAATTAGCATCACTGACTTGTACTTTTTTGTTGTGGTAGCCATATTTGGTATTAATCGTTAAAATAGTTTTTACAAAATAAGAACATTTTTTTGGTTATTCCCAACATCTTTGCTAATAAAACGTAATAAAGATGTTTTTCATTGGCAATTTATCAAAAGTTTTTCAACATTAGCAAATAATTTGCGTTTTAGAGGCAAAAAAAATGTAAATGTTTGATTTTTACCAAGCTGAGTGATGGTTTTGTACGTTAATCAGTTTTTTATGCAATATTTGTTTTGTTATTCTTATCAGTGCTACTGCCACAGTGGAAGTCATGTAGTGGTGGTAAGATGCTTTACAAAATGCAAAGTGGGCTTATTTTCTTTGGAAAATGTAGGAAAGTTTACTGATAATTTCTAAAAACTAAAATAGCTCATTGTATATTTGTAAAAAATAAAAAATCATACTCAGTTTAGCAGCCAGATGAAATACAAGTCTTTTTTACAAAAGCATCACAAAGAAGTATTTGAAAATCACTATTTTATCGGATTGAATCTGAGGGGTAGGCGATTGGTAATTCCTGATATTCATGGACATAACGAAACATTAAAGGCGCTAATTCAAAAAATAGCACTGACTAAGCAAGACTATCTTTTTTTCTTGGGGGACTACATTGACCGAGGTGAAGACAGTGTGGGTGTGATTCAAACTATTTTGGATTTAATTGATGAAGACTATCAAATTTTTCCACTCAAAGGCAACCACGAAGAAAAAATAATTCAAAAGCATCGTCTTGTAGAAGACCTAACAACTCCTATACTGGAAGAGCCAAACGAAATGATAGACGAGATTGGGCGGATTTATCCAAAATATGCAAGTTTTTTTAAGTATCTTCCTTTCTATTATGAAATGGAAGATTGCTATTTGGTGCATGGTGGCTTTGACTTTTCTAAAACGCGCCCCTTTGAGGACTACGAAAATATGCTTTGGATACGAGATTTTACAAACCCCACTGCCAAGAGAATTGTGCGCGGACACGTGGTCTGTGCGCTGTCTGTGATGCAGAGGCAAATCCAAGCGCGTGAGGCTATTATCAATTTGGACAATGGCATTTATTATCAGAAAACCTTAGACCAGCTTAGTTTAGCATTGGATTTGGGCAATCTCTGTTGCTTGGATTTGGATAGCTTTGACTTGGTAATTCAGGAAAATGTGGGGTAAAGTAAAATACTCCACTATTTTTATTTATTTAGAAAGTGGGACAGTTTTCACCTGCATTGGCATTTTTTCTCTCGATACGAAGTAACAAACACCAATGAACGCAAAAACAAGCAAACGCGCAGATTATTTGATTAAAACAAAAACAGGCGCATTGGGTTTCAAAATGGCTTGTAGCTCCTTGTAAGAAACAAAAATTTCATTTGTAACATACTGATTATCATAGAAGAACATCATGCCTCCTTTCAAAATACCAAATTTGTCGCGCACCAATGCTCCAAAAATTTTGCCATCATAGTCGCGCTTAATTACTTCCTGTAAAATCTGTTCTAATTGTATATCGTAGTCTGCTATAAAAATATCTTTTGCTGTTACCTGATTTCCAGTGAGCAAGTCCCACGTAAAATATTCGCTACGTATTGTGCCTACGCCACCGCCTTTCTGATTCGTTCCACTTTGATAAGCACTGATAGTGAGCAAGTTACTTTCATTCAAAAACACACTTGACTCTACGGTCATTTCCTTGATGTCCCTGTCCTTTTCAAATCTATCCAATGCCTCAAACTTAAAACGGTTTATCAAGACCATGTTAGGCAGGGAAATCCCCACCACCGCCTTTCCTATTTCATTTTTGAGTTGGTTTAGGGCTTCTCCGTTTTTGAGGGAAAATGGATATTGCAGATGTACTTTTACGCGTGTCAAAGCACTGCTATTCAATAGATTGTTAAAAATTAGGGAGGTCATTTGCACGCTTTGGGCGTAGTTTTCTATTAGCTCAAAAGGAAGTTGTTTTTTGCCGTCTGCCGAAGTCCAAGTACCTGAAAATTTTTCCCTTTTGAGTTTGCCTTGCCAAGTGCCGTACTGTTCAATCAGGACGATATTTTCCTTGCCAAAGTTGGGGATTTCCTTTTCAAAATCGCCATCATGGACGTAAACAGGCTGCCCCATCTTGTCAAAATAAAACCTACCACTTGCCTGACTACCAATGAGTTCCAAGTCCATGGTTACGCGTACCTTGCCCAGCGTACCGCTAAGATGCAGATAGCGATACTGGCTGACTTCCTGTGCGTGGGCTACCTGCGCGGGAAAAAGCATAGCGCAAAAAGCAATGAAAAAGAAAGAGAATGAGGAGAAAGATACAAAAGTGGTTTTCATAAGTAATTGATTCAAAATTAGTTGGGTTCTCTGACAATCTTTATGGAGTGCCTAAATCTATAAAGTTTTAAAAACCTTATAGATTTGATTATCAAACAAAAATACGTTTGTAAAAAGAAATAATAGAGAATATCTTTCCTTTTTTCTACTTTTGTTCCTTTAACAAAAAAGTAGCAAGTGCAAGCCAACGACCGAGTTTTTACCATCGATATTCACACACACATTTTGCCCGAACGCTGGGCTGACCTGCGCGAACGCTATGGTTACGGCGGTTTCGTGAGGTTAGAGCATCACGCGCCTTGCAGGGCGAGAATGATGATAGACAATCGCTTTTTTCGTGAATTACAGGACAACTGCTGGAGTTCTGAAACCAGAATCAAGGAATGTAACCAGCATGGTGTAGATGTCCAAGTCCTTTCTACTGTGCCTGTGATGTTTAGCTATTGGGCAAAGCCTGCGGACACGCTTGACCTCTCGCAGATGCTCAATGACCACATTGCCAGCGTAGTAGCAGATTATCCTGACCGATTTGTGGGCTTAGGAACTTTGCCCATGCAAGCCCCCGATTTGGCAGTCAAAGAACTGGAACGCTGTATGAAAATAGGCTTGGCGGGTATCCAAATAGGCTCGCACATTAACGACTGGAACTTAGATGCGTGGCAACTTTTCCCGATTTACGAGGCGGCGGAGGCTCTGGGCGCGGCGATTTTTGTGCATCCTTGGGACATGATGGGGCAGCAAAAAATGCCCAAGTACTGGCTACCTTGGCTGGTAGGAATGCCCGCAGAAACCAGTTTGGCGATTTGCTCGATGATGTTTGGCGGCGTATTTGAGCGTTTCCCCAAGCTGCGCGTGGCGTTCGCGCATGGTGGCGGTTCTTTTTGTGCGACCTTTGGTAGAATCGCACATGGCTTTGAGGTGCGCCCCGACCTTTGCGCGGTCGATAACCCGCACCACCCAAGCAAATATTTGGGTAGATTTTATGTGGATTCTCTGGTGCATAGCCCCGAAGCCCTCGATTATGTAGTCAAAACGCTGGGCGAAGACAAGGTTACACTTGGCTCAGACTATCCTTTTCCGCTTGGGGAGGACGTACCCAGCACGCTGATTCGTTCGATGCCTTACAGCCTCGAAGTCAAAGAAAAACTACTCAATACCAACGCATTGAACTGGCTAAATCTCAAAAAAGAACAATTTGCTTACCTACAAAATTGGCATTAGTTTAGGCTTTTATTTTTATTTTTTCCTTGCCTTTTTCACTGATGGCACGCACATCTTCGCGCGTCATCTGCCTGATATATTCTACACGCCTGAATCGAAGTGATGACCAATCAGCATCAATCGCTACCTGCCTCACGCCCTCAAAGCCAAGCCCGCCCAATATTTGCCAGCCTGTATCTCTATTGAAATCACATTTGTATTTTTTTGATGTTCCTTTTGGATAAGAAAACCACACCAATCCATCACCGTCCAATACTTTTGCAATTTTTTCAGCCCATTCATTCACCTCACTTTGCTGAGTTACAAAGACCATAAAAAAGCTAACTTTTTCATCATCACCAACTTCTATTTTGATTTGAGCCAAGCTACTCATTTCCTCAAGCGCGGGTCTAAAACTCTCTGGCGCGTTCACTGCATGAATCACTGCCTGATTTTTAAAGTTTAATTTTTTAAATATTTCATTCATGGTTATCGAGTTTTAAATTTTGGTTGTCTGACAATTTTTATGGCAGACTGAGTTTCTACGAGTTCCCCCCGCTAAAGCGAGGGGTTAGATTAACCCCTCGCTTTAGCGGGGGGAACTTTCCACAAAAATTGTCAGAGTATCTAAATTTTGATAGATTTGTGTAAAAATAAAAAATAATCTTATAAAATATGTCTTACCCAAGCGATTTCTTTGAGCTAATCGTAGAAATACACCACGAAAAAATGGCAATTACCGAAAAATACATCAAACTCAAAAATGTATTGGATTTGGTAAGCAAAGACCTTACTAAAAATATTGGTTTGCACTTTTCTAATCTGTTTTCACGCCTCGCCTTCCTTTCTAATCAATACCAAATAGGCAAACGCACCGCTTGGCACTTGCAGCAAATCCGTATGCTTGCGTACCAAATCACACACAAGGATTACCAACCCACTCAAAATGAATACGATAACGCCTTCAAATCACTGGCTGAAAGTTTGGCGAAATTTTATGATACAGATTTGCCCGCCAAGGTATTGAAGGCAATCCCTCTGACAGATTTTTTTGCGCCACTGCCCAAAGTTACAGGCAGAACCATAGAAAAGCTGCGCGTGGAAGTCATCAATGTCGATTGGAAAAATGAAATTTTGTACTGCCTCAGCGAAGACAATAATTCCGAAGAAAAAATATCGGTAAAGTACAATTTGCCCACAGTGAATGACGAGTTTACTTCCTCCATTCAAAAAATTTGGGAAGGCGCACAGCTCAATTTGCTCGATATTCAGGTTGATGAAAATGGCGTTTATATTCCTCACTATTTTATCTTAGAGCCTGATTACCTGATAGATGTTTCAGGAATTGCGGAATGTTTCCAAATGAAAGGAAGTCAGCCGCTTTCTTTTTTACTCCGAAAGTTTGAAGCACAAGAACTCTCCCTGCCGCAGCACTTGGGGAACTTGGCAAACTTCTTTCTTGATGAAATCCTAAATCAGACAGACGAAAACCCTGCCGATTTCAAAAATAGTTTTCTTAAAACATTTCAATTATACCCGATTGAATATACAGCCATCAAAGACATAGCCGAAGACAGTGATTTTAAGACTTTTATGAGCAATGCCAATTTGCACTTTTCTAATATTAGGCGCGTGGTAGAAAGCGATTTTGTACTTTTTAATATAGACAATGCCAACTGCTATGTAGAGCCTTCGTTTTTTGCAGAAAAATACGGCGTGCAAGGGCGTTTGGATTTGCTTCACACGCGCAAAGACCGTTTTGACATCATAGAATTAAAGAGTGGAAAGTCTGTTCCTCAAAACGATATGTGGATAAATCACCGCACCCAAACCCAGCTTTATCGCCTGATGTTGCAGGCAGTTTTTGAGGTCGAAGCGCGCCAAATTAATCCCGCCATTTTCTACTCGGCAGTAGGTGCGAATAATCTCCGCTTTGCGCCGCCCTCCGCCATAGAAGAACGTAAGATACTGAATACCAGAAACCTGATTGTTGCTAATGAATTTGGATTAGCGACTGATGCAGCAAAAGCAAGAGAAGTTATCAGCCATTTGCGAGAAAGTGAGTTTGAAAAATTTAGCCCTTTTGCACTCAAATCTGTCAGCGCGATTCACCAAGTATTACAAAGTGCCACTGAAATAGAAAAAAAATATTTCTATGCTTTCGTCAATTTTGTAGCCAAAGAACACCAACTTGGTAAAGTAGGTGATTCGGAATTTAGCCAAGGCATTTCTGCACTTTGGGCAAAAAGTTTTGAAGAAAAAGCAAGTAGTTTTGAGATTCTGTTTGATTTACAAATCATTGATAATCAGTCTTCGGAGGATAGCCCGTTTCTCATTTTTAAGCGAACAAATCCCTCCAATGATTTTGTAAATTTCCGCGAAGGTGATATTGGCGTTTTGTATCCGCGTGCTAAACGATTAAAGCCTTTGACCGCCGATACTTTTGAAGAAATTTTCCCTTCTTCTCTGGGGAAGGGGTTAGGGGTTAAGGCAACTCAAACAGTTGAAAACTTGGGCAACGGCTCAGAGAGTGCCGCCACTGCCCTGCAAAACCAAATTTTCAAATGCGTGATTGAAAAAATAGAGAAAGAACGCATTATTGTTCGCTTGCGGTTCAAGCAAAAGAATCAATCCTTTTTTGAAAAGTATAATTTGTGGGCAATAGAGCATGATTTCTTAGAGCATAGTTTTAATACCATGTATCGAGGACTTTTTAGCTTTTTAGCATATTCTCAACAAGAGAAAAAGGAACTAATTATAGGGCTAAAAGCACCAAAACTACCAATTAGTGAAAAAGTTTTTCCTTCTCCTTTAGCTACGATTAAACGATTGGCAGGGTCTTCGACTGACAACGTTAGCGAGCTTAATCCAGAAAGTGAGAGAATTGTAACCAAAGCTCTCCAAGCCCAAGATTATTTCCTGATAGTAGGTCCCCCAGGTACGGGTAAAACTTCTCGCTTGTTGAAAACATTGGTCAAAAGATTGTATAATGAACCAAATAATAATATTTTATTAATAGCTTATACGAATCGCGCCGTTGATGAAATTTGTGAGGCAATTACGGAACATCATGCTGCCGATTTTATAAGGATAGGAAGCGAGCTTTCTACGGCACTTCCATTCAGGCATCGGCTCTTGGACAAAATTGCTTCGGAAACCAAAAGTAGGAATGAATTAAAAGAAAAGATTTTGCAGACCAGAATTTTTGTTTCTACGCTTGCCTCTATCTCAGGAAAAAATGAGCTATTCAATTTAAAAAGGTTTGACATTGCGATTATTGACGAAGCATCACAAATTTTAGAGCCACAACTGATTGGTATTTTGCCCAAAGTGGAGAAATTTATACTGATTGGCGACCAAAAACAACTGCCTGCCATAGCCCAGCAACCTCCCGAATTTTCTGTGGTCAAAGATGAGGCTTTGATAGAAATTGGCTTAACTAATCGCAGAAATTCTTATTTTGAAAGGCTTTTTAATTTGTGTCAAAAAAATAAATGGACGTGGGCGTATGATATGCTCACGCACCAAGGGCGTATGCACGCAGAGGTAATGGAGTTTGCCAATATACATTTTTACGAAAAAAAGCTACAACTGATTCCCGCAGACTGGCAAACGGAAAAATTAAATTTTCAAATCTTACCAACTACTGAAAACTTTGATGACAACTTAAATATTAATATTTTTAATTTACTGGCTACCAAACGCCTTTTGTTTTTCCCGACTCTCATCACTCACACAGGCATTGATGAAAAAGTAAATGAATTTGAGGCATTAAAAGTAGTGGAAATCGTGCAGACTATCAAAACATTATATTTACTAAATAAAAAAGAGTTTAACCCCGAAAAAACACTCGGCATCATTACTCCTTACCGCAATCAGATAGCAAAAATAAGGCACGAACTGGAAAAAGCACAAATCGTTGATTATGATAAAATTACCGTAGATACAGTAGAACGTTATCAGGGAAGTCAGCGCGACATCATTCTTGTTTCTTTTTGTGTCAATAATATTTTGCAGCTTAAAAATTTGGCTTCTATGACAGAAGATGGCATCACAGATAGAAAACTAAATGTAGCCATCACACGCGCAAGACAACAAATGATATTCGTAGGCAATGAAAATTTATTGTCTAAGAATCCAATTTACAAAAAATTAGTAACATTTGTAAAAGAGAAAAACAATTGTTAAAATGGTATTCTTAAAAATGTAATACTTGTTGTTGGTGTTGCACACCTCGTTTAAACACACATCAACGGCATCAAAGCATTACATCTTTGGTATTACCGTTAAAATTAGTTATTTTTTTCTCTTACTAATGTTTTTGATTCTTCTAATCTTTTAGCGCATTGTAATTCATCAGTTCCACTGTGGGTGAACACATGAATCATTGATAGGGCATTTTTTCACGTGTTATCTCTCGGTACGAAGTACGTGAAAAACCAATTTTTCCGCTATAACTTTTTATAAAC
>JAAFJS010000011.1 GCA_013298985.1 Cytophagales bacterium | reverse complement strand
TATGGACAACCAGCCTAATAATGATGTAAAAATTGAGGTGATTCAAGGCGGACTGGATTCTACGCTGCGCGAGCGTAGGCTACCTGCTATCACCCACGAAACTACTGACAAGATAGGATTAAAACACTTGGACGGGGCTATCTCGATGGGGCGCAGCAATCCTGGCACTGCTTCTTCTGAATTTTTCTTTTGTATTAACGACCAGCCTCAGCTTGATTTTGGAGGTAAGCGCAACCCCGACGGTCAAGGTTTCCCTGCCTTTGGCAAGGTCATCAAGGGCATGAAAGTCATTCGTAAAATCCAACAAGGCAAAACGGGCGCACCACCCAGAAGCAACGGACAAGCATTAGATAAAATAGTGATTATCAATAAAGTAGTAAGAATAAGATAATATTTTCAAATCAGACGCTATTCTTTCTGCTTTATCATTTTGGAGTTCTTCATACAGCCATAAAACACGCAACCTCAACTATTTCAACCTTTTAACATCAGCCTCATGGACTGATGACTTTGTATTACACGTATTATTTTTTAATCAAATTACATTTTTATGAAACAAAAACTACTCGTATTTTTATGTTGCCTGTTTTTCTTTGCGACTCTCCAAGCGCAAGACAAGGTGGTTTCGGGCAAAGTTACCGCCACCAACAAGGAAACCCTGCCAGGCGTTACGGTCTTGGTCAAAGGTACAACTGTGGGCGCGGCTACTGATGTCGATGGCAATTACAGGCTCAATGTCCCTGCCAATGGAAAAGTGTTGGTCTTTTCTTTTGTGGGATTTAAGGTCAAAGAAGTCGAAATTGGCGACCGAAGCGTGGTTGATATTACCTTAGAAACTGATGTTATCAATCTGGACGAGGTGGTAGTTACTGCAAATGCTATCGTGCGGGAAAAGAAGGAGTTAGGTTATGCCGTTTCGACAGTGGGCGGCAGCGAACTCATCAAAGCGCGCGACCCCAACGTGCTGAACTCGATGGCGGGTCGCATTGCAGGTGTGCGAATTACTCAGCAGTCTGGAACAGTCGGAGGTTCTTCGCGTGTGATGATTCGTGGCGCAAACTCTATTTCCAGCGCGAGTGAGCCACTTTTTGTGGTCAATGGTGTACCTATTTCCAACTCGTCTTTCAATGGCTCTGAAACGGACATTGTTACAGGTGGCGTGGACGTGGGCAACCGCGCAAGTGACCTAAACCCTGACGACATCGAAACCATGACAGTGCTAAAAGGCGCAGCAGCTTCCGCACTTTACGGCTCTCGCGCAAGAAATGGCGTAATCGTGATTACGACCAAAAGTGGAAAAATAGGGGCAAAAAAAATGAATATTTCCTACAATGCCTCTGCGCGTGTGGACAACGTATTGCGTTTGCCCAATCTGCAAAGTGAATATGCACAGGGAAATTTGGGCGTGTATAATAACCAAGCCGCTAACGGCTGGGGACCCAAAATCTCAGATGTTACAGGACAAGTAGTTGATTACAAAGGGGTTAATACTACACTACGTGCTTATCCTGACAACTGGAAGAACTTTTTTGTTACAGGTAAAACCCTGATAAACAGCATTTCTATTGACGGTGCAAACGAGCAAGGTGATTACAGAATAGGCTATACCAACTTACAGCAGACAGGCGTTGTCCCTAATTCTGATATGAGCAGGCATACTATTTCCATCAATGCAGGCAGAAAAATTACCAGCAAATTGACTTCGCGGGTTTGGGTGAACTATGTCAGAACTACAAGCGGCGGTCGTCCACAACAAGGCTCAAATACACCTAACGTACTGACTACGATTTTGGCGGGCGTGCCTATGACTGTTGATATGCAAGAACTTCGCGATAATTTGTTTGCGACTACTCAGCAGGCAGTGCCACCAGGCTGGACAGGAGATTTGGCGCGTTCCATTGACTTGAACGGCGTACAAAATAATCCATATTGGGTTACGGAGTTTAACCGTTTTACCAATTCGGTAGATAGGATTTATGGTGGGTCAAGTTTGAGCTATGATGCGACAAGCTGGTTTAATGTTACCGCACGCGTGGGAACAGACTTTTTTACAGAAAACAGGCGTGCCGTTACGCGTAGAGGCACACGAGGACGTTTGAATGGTCTTTTTGAAACCAATGAAATTTTTGAAAGAGAATTACAAACGGACATTATTGGTACTTTTACCAAGAAAATTTCCTCGAATTGGGGTTTCAAAGGCATCGTAGGGCATCAGTTTAACCAAAGAACAATCCGCCGTTCTCGCGTACTTTCCGAAGGCTTAAATATTGACCAACTTTATACCTTTGCCAACGCCCAGTCCAACGTCCCTTCCAATTTTTACAGCCGTAGAGAGATTTTTGGGGCGTATGCTGATGTAAGTTTTGACTACAAAAATTATTTGTTTTTTAACCTCACAGGCAGGAACGATTGGAGTTCTACCTTGCCCGTAAGCAATAATTCTTATTTTTATCCTTCGGCAAGTGTGTCGTTTGTACTTACAGAGGCTTTCCCAAACTTAGGTATTGTGCAAAAAGACATTTTGAGCTATGCCAAGTTCAGGGCAAACTATGCAAACGTGGGTAGCGACGAAGACCCATACCAGTTGGCTTTTACGTACAATCCTCTCACTCAGGCAAATGATATTTATACTTTTAACATTTTATTCCCAATTGGTGGTGCGTCTGCCTTTGGTGCAACCAACGTAATTCCGCCTACCAACTTGCGCCCACAGCAACAAACTTCTTACGAGTTTGGAACAGAAATGAAGTTTTTTGGAGGTAGAGTGGGCTTAGACCTGACTTGGTACAAAACACTAAACTACGACCAAATCATTTCTATTGCCGTTCCGCAATCTACAGGTTATTCTGCACGTAGGCTCAATGTGGGCGAGATTTCGAATACAGGCTTAGAAGCAATGCTCACAGTCAATCCCATCAAAAGTAGCTCAGGTTTCCGCTGGGACGTAGCTTTTAACTTTAATAGAAATAGGAATAGAGTGGAGTCCTTAGCCCCTGGTTTGCAAGAGTTTATCACCACTTCGGGCGATGGATTTGGTATCTTTGTGGTGGCTCGTCCTGGTGAAACCTTCAATATTCAGGGCGTGGGCTGGCTACGCGACCCTAACGGCAATATCGTGGTGGACGGAACTACGGGCTTGCGTATTCCAGGTCCGCGCAAACTGCTGGGCAATATTTATCCTGACTGGATGATGGGTATCAATAACTCCTTCACTTTCAAGAACTTTGATTTTAGTTTCTTGATAGATATTCGCAAAGGTGGCGTGATTAACTCACAAACCGCAGGCATTTTGCGTTCGGGTGGATTAGCCGCAGAAACCGCAGAAAACGGTCGTCAGCCTTTTATAGACCCTGGCGTAATTCGCAATGCAGATGGTACTTTCCGCCCTAACGACCGCCCAGTGGCTACTGTGCAGCAGTATTGGAATCGCTTAGATAATTCGGTAAGTCCTGAAACCAATACCTTTGATGCTTCGTTTATCAAATTGAGAGAGGTAAGATTTGGGTATGCTTTTCCAAAATCGTGGGTAAGCAAAACACCTTTTGGAAACATCAATTTGGGTGTGGAAGGGCGCAATTTGTGGCTGATTCAGTCTAATGTGCCGCACGTCGACCCAGAGGCTAACGTAGTCGGAACAGGTATCATTGGTGAAGGCTTAGAACGAGGTAGCGTGCCAAGTACGCGCTCTTTTGGTTTTAACTTGCGTGTAACTTTCTAATGAGTATAGATGTTGTTTTAAAAGCACGAGTCAAAAAGATGAGGAACAGTTTTATTATTTTAGGACTTATTTTTTGTAGCTCATGCCTGTCAGTGGCGCAGGGTGCTAAAAAAACAGATAAAACATCAGTACCTATCAACGTCCAGTGGGTGGGCGAGCTTGCGGGTGATTTTTCATTTGCCAGTAAATGGAGCTACCCAATGGGCGTAGAAATGAAAGAAAACGGTAGAGCTGGTTGCTCTGATGGAGGTTTTTGCCCGCCGCGATGTGAAGCAATGCTGGATAGTAACGGAAATATTTTGAAAGATTCGATAGCCATATTTTACCAGTTATTGGATACTACTCACCTATTTCATACCATTCAGTGCGAGGCATGGTGCTATGAATGGGCGGGAACAGATTTTATCAGCGCATCGCGAAAAGGGCAGGAGCGCATTAACTGTCAGACTGCGACCAATATGGCAACACATTGTAGTTTGCAACTGGACATTGTGAAAAACAGTTGTTATGCAAAAATTGAGTTGAATAGTATTGTTTCTGATAATAATGCTGTATTTTATTGTACGGAGGGTTACATTAGGATTGACAAAAAACGTTGGAAACAAGGAATTATCAAAGCTGACTTTAGTTTTGATTTTGGAAGTGCAAAAAATGTAGAAAAACCAATTTACTGGAAAGGAAAAATACAGACAAAAATAGAAGATATGAAATAAATCTTCCTTTTTCAAACATTTTAAAGCGTTTCTGGTTTTGAGTTTTTTTAATGATTGATTAAAAAAAAATTATATCCATTGATTACTTAGAAAAAACACCATTTATATTTCATACATTTTACATTTTACGAAAAAATTATATGAAAAAATTTATCTTTATGCTGTCCGTAGTTTTTTTGACTACGTCTTGTTTTAAGAACAGCGATATCAACATAGACCCCAATCGGTCTACTTCGGTTGATGCTTCTTTGCTTTTTGCAGGGGCGGCTACTCAGTTTTCCTTGTTGCGCGTGGCAGAGCTTACTTGGCCTGTCGCACTTTCTACCCAAATGTGGGCTTCGGGCGCACGCTGGGGCTTGCAGCAGGCGCAGTACGACCAGACGCGTGTGCGTAGCGCGTGGGGGCGTACCTATACGGACGTTCTCAAAAATCTGGACGTGGCGATTGATGTAGCCGAAAAAACGAACCCTGTTCCCAAAAATGCCATTGCTCAGGCAAAGATTTTAAAGGCATTTGCTTTTGCTCAAACCTCCTTACTTTGGGGCGATATTCCTTTCTCCGAAGCGGCAAGTGGAAAAGTAGATTTCCCCAAGTTTGACCGCCAGCAAGACGTATTGAGTGGCTGTGTTGCCTTGCTTGATGAAGCATTAGGACAGATGGACGCAAGCAGTGGTCGCATTATTGCGCCAAATGATTTGTACTATGGAGGCGACATGGCAAAATGGCGTAAGTTTGCTAATTCTTTGAAAATGCGTATCTTATTTTCTATGATTGAGGCAGACCCAAGCAAAAGCACCGCGATTGGTCAGTTGGTTTCGCAGGGCGGCATGATTTCTTCTAATGCAGATGCTATGCAGTTCCGCTATTTTAACCAGCCAGGTCGCCAAAACCCAAGATTCTCATTTACAGCGATTTTCAGGGGTGGTGTGCAGTCAGACTGGTACTGCTCAAAAGTGGTGTTGGACTTGATGAATACGCTGAAAGACCCTCGTATTCCTTATTTTTACCAAGTTGGTACTGGCGCGCAAGCAGGTCAGTTTATAGGACTTACGCCTGTGGAAACTTTTTCTGCTACTTCTGCTTTGGTGAACATGAACCTATTGCGTGCCGATTTGCCCGAAGTTTCTTTTTCGTATTCTGAGCAGTTGCTTTTTGAGGCGGAGGCTTATGCACGCGGTTTTGCAAGTGGGGGTTTTACAGTAGCAAACGAACGCTATCGTGCAGGTGTGCGTGAATCGCTGATGTCTTTTGGCGTACCTATGGCAGAGGCGCAGGCGTATGCCAATGGTTTACCTGAGTTAAATGCAAGTAATTTCCGTACTCAACTGGCACAGCAGCAGTGGCTTGACCTATTCATGCGCCCTATCGAGGCATGGACACAGCACCGCCGTTCTGGAAATATGGGGCAAGAAATCCCGATGATGACCGTTCCGCAGGGCGCGCCTGTGAGTGGATTGTTGCGTAGGTTACTTTACCGAAGCGAAGAGGTAAACTCCAATCCCAATACGCCAAGTGGCTTAAATTTGGATACGCCCATGTGGTTTGACAAATAAAAATAGCAGTTAGAAAATACAAAATCAGACAAAAACTTGGGCAGGAATAATGCCTCAGCTTTGTCTGATTTTTTTTATGTTGCTATTTACAACCAATTCGTAAAAAAAATATTTTGCAAATTGCTAATAAATTAAAAAGGCTCTTTGATAAAAAGTACCCCAGCCCCACTGTGGCGCAAGTGAAATATTATTTTTAACCCACCGTTTTAACGGTGGGAACTACTCTTGCAAATTAAAAAACAGATTTTGTCTATTAAGTTTTAGTGCTATTGTTATCTTTGCGAGATTTTTAGGGTTCATCTTAGTCAATCATATAAAATTTTAACAAAAAATGTATTCAATTTTATTACAAGCAGGCGGCAATGGCAACATGATTAACCTCCTTTTTATTGTGGGCATGGTGGCTGTTTTTTACTTTTTTATGATTCGCCCTCAGCAGAAAAAGCAAAAAGAACAAAAAACTTTTTTGGAAAACCTCAAAAGGGGAGATAAAATAGTTACGATTGGTGGTATGCACGGAACTGTTTTGTCACTGGAAGGCAATACAATTTGGGTAGAGGCAGACCATGGTGTCAAATTAAAATTTGAGAAAACTGCCGTTTCCCAAGAGCAAACCAAAGTGGCATATTTAGGTGAAAGAAAGTCGTAATAAAAATTGGGACTTGAAGGCAATTGCCCTCTGTGTGCTTACCGCGACTGCTATTTGGTTTTTTAATGCACTGAATAAGACCTACCTCACTCGTATTGCTTATCCAGTCGTGTTCAGAACCAGTCAGCAACAGGTCGTTGCGCTTACTCCACCGCCTACCACCCTCAGCATAGAGGTAACGGGACAAGGGTGGAGTTTGTTCCGCAAAAATTTTGGGATTGGCGTAGAGCCTATTTCCATTGATTTGATAAATGCGCTGAGAGTCAAGAAGTTCGATACCAAAAAATTTATACCCTACTTTATCAACCACCTCAAAGAGCTAAAAATTCACCATATTATCCCAGATACACTTGTATTGGAATATGATAAAATCACCACAAAAAAAGTCCAAATCAGCCTTCCCCGCGCACAAATATCTACCAAAGAAGGTTATCAAGTAACCTCAAAGGTAGAAATTACGCCCAGCCAAGTCATATTCAGGGGTGCAAATTCCATACTCAATCAGTTTTCAGATACCTTGTTTTTGCAGTTAGAAGACCAAGAAATAGAGGAAAATTATGAAAAAAATGTCCCACTGACTTATTTGCCTCAAAATCAATTACTGCTGAAACCAGAAATAGAACAGGTAAAAGTAAGTTTTCAAGTGGCTTATTTTGTACAGCGCAATCAAATTATTCCTGTCCAGTTAGTTAATTTCCCTGCGGATTCCTCAGCAACTATTTCCGAAAAATCTATTGTTTTGCACTACTGGCTCAGAAAAGAAAATGAAAACCAGATATTTGCAGATACTATCAAGGCAATGATTGACTTCAAAAAGAAAGATTTGACTGATTCTACGATTATTCCTATGGTCTATTTGCCCAAAGGCATCAAAAGTAGTAGTTTTACACCATCAAAAATCAAATTAAAATATGCAAAAAACCTTAAAAATAGGGATAACAGGCGGAATCGGGGTGGGTAAAAGCGTAGTGGCACTGATATTTCGCCAATTAGGAATCCCCGTTTATGATGCAGATACGCGAGCTAAGTGGCTTATCACGCACAATCCATTGCTAATCAGCGAGATAAAAGAAAATTTTGGAGAGGAAGCATACCTGCCCAATGGCGAACTGAATAGACGCTATTTGGCAGAAAAAGTATTTATAAACAATGATAAAACACTGTTAATGAACAGCTTAGTTCACCCCAAAGTAGGACAGGATTCCGAAGCATGGTTTGAGGAACACAAAGGCAAATATTCATATCTTTTGAAGGAAGCGGCATTGCTCTACGAGGCAGGCGGCTACAAAGAACTGGACAAAATTATCGTGGTTACTGCGCCTCTCGAAGTCCGCCTCACACGCATACAAGCACGCGACCCGCAGCGCAGTCGCGAGGAAATAATAGCCATCATTGGCAAGCAAATGCCTGAAAATGAAAAGATTACCAAAGCAGATTTTTTGATTCAGAATGACGGAGCGCAGGCACTTATTCCACAGGTTTTAGAGCTTCACCAGCGTTTTGTGGCTTTGGCTCAGGTGGCATGATTTTTATAATGAACTTGCTTGGGAGGTTTATTTAATAAATTAGGCACACTGATAACACAGATTAGGCAGATTTTCAAGGATAAAATTTTTTAAATCAGTGTTATCTGTGTGCGAAAGACATAATGACTTCTTAAACTAAACAAGTCCAATACAAAAAAGAAGGTGTATTTACGCCATTACATTTTCTATGTGATAAATCGCAGCTAATTTTTCTACCACATAGTCTATTTCTTCTTTGGTGTTATACTTACTGAACGAAAAACGGACATTGGCGCGTGCAGGGTTTGCCTTGATAGCGCGCAATACGTGAGAACCTACGTCAGAGCCACTGGAACAGGCACTTCCGCCCGAAGCAGAAATTTTGTGAATGTCTAAGTTGAACAAAATCATGTCGTTATCCGCAGAAGCTGGCAGGCTAACGTTCAAAACAGTATATAAACTATGCGAGAGATTTGCCGATTCGCCATTAAAGGCTATATCGCCCTCAAAAATTTCCTTCAAACGGTCAATCATATAGGTTTTGAGGCTGAGAATGTGATGTGTATGGTTTTCCATTTCATTAGATGCAATTTCCAAAGCCTTTGCCAAGCCCACAATTCCATATACATTTTCAGTACCGCCTCTCATGTTTCGTTCCTGCGCGCCACCTGTAATAAAAGGCTGAATTTTTGCATCATTTTTAATATAAATAAAGCCTACGCCCTTGGGTCCATGGAATTTGTGCGCCGCCGCATTGATGCTATGCACTTTTATTTTTTGTAAATCAATCGGAAAATGCCCTACAGTCTGTACGGTATCAGAGTGAAAATAAGCATTAAATTCTTCACAAATATTTCCAACTGCCTCTATATCAAGTATATTGCCGATTTCATTGTTTGCGTGCATAAGCGAAACCAAAGAGCGCGGGTGAGTAGCCAAAAGTTCTCGCAAATGCGCTAAATCCACATTTCCTTTTGCATCTATATTGACAAAACTCAACTTAATTTCTCCATTTTTTTCCAATTCGCCCAGGGTATGCTCTACGGCGTGGTGTTCTATGTGCGAGCTAATCGCGTGTGTGAGTTTATGCGTCCTGATGGCACTGCGAATAGCCATATTGTCAGATTCCGTTCCGCCAGAGGTAAAAAAAATCTCAGAAGGGGAAGTATTTAGCAGACTTGCTATTTTTTTCCTTGCTTGCTCTATGCCCGCCCTCACCTTGCTCCCATGCCCATGAATGGACGAAGGATTTCCAAAATGATCCGTCATAAAAGGAAGCATAGCCTCCAACACTTCTTTGTCTAAGGGCGTAGTTGCCGCATTGTCTAAATATACACGCATCTTTTTTGTTTTTTGACCCAAAAATAATGATTTTTTGATTTTCAAGCAAATACTTCCTCTTTTTCTTGAGTTTTGGCAAGCACAAAGTTGTTGTAGCGCGCCTCCGAATCAGCATGAACCAAGCGAATTTCTGCTAATTGCAACATTTCTAAGATTGCCAAAAAATTGAAAACAACCACAATTTTGCTTGGGTTTTCAGCCACAATATCCTCGAAAGTAAGCAATTTATGTAGCAAGAATAAACTTCTCAACCTTTCTTTTTGCCCTTCAATCGTATAAGGATAAGGCATAACGGTATGAATGGGTCTATTTTGCTGGGCTTCCAGTCTTTGCAATACTTTTTGGTAGGCTTTTACTAATTTGTACAAATCCAAGTCTTCCAGCTCTGCCTCCGCGCTCGCTATTTCAGCTATCTGCCGCACCTCATCATTCACATTACCACGCACTTCCATTGCCAATCGGCTTGCTTCCATATCTGCCAAAAGCCCCACTACGGCTTTGTATTTTTTGTACTCTAACAAGTGTCGTATCAGTTCATCTCTTGGGTCTATGTCTTTGCCCGCCTCGTCTTTGGGGGTGCGCGGCAGCAACATTTTTGCCTTAATACGCATCAGCGTAGCCGCCACCAAGATAAACTCACTCGCGACCTCCATGTCCATCTGCCCTAACTGATGAATATAATCCAAAAAATCGTGCGTAATAGTCGAGATAGGAATATCATAAATGTCCAACTCATCTCTCTCTATAAAGAAAAGCAAGAGGTCAAAAGGTCCCTCAAAAAGTGGAAGTTTGATAGAAAAAGACATGATTAAGAGAGTTAGTAAGTTATAAATTAATTGCTGCGGCGAGCTGTGCAAATGCCTTATAATCAATATTTTATACAAAAAGCTATGATATAAGCTAATTTTGTTGAACTATTTATGACAAGTAAATGCCTCAAAAAATGCTAAAAACAATATTTTCTGAAAAAGCATTTATTTAAACAAATCCATGTCCAACTGCAAGGGTCTGCTCAGTTTTTCTTCTAAGATAATAAAAGTTTCAGTGCGCTCTATGCCATTGACTTTTTGGATTTTATTGTGAAGGACATCTAAGAGGTGATTGGTGTTTTTGCAGATAATACGCGCAAAAATACTGTATGCGCCAGTGGTGTAGTGTAGGCTCAGAATCTCAGGAATACCCGCAAGTTCCTCAGAAACAGGCACATACAAAGAGCTTTTTTGGAGGTAAATCCCCAAAAACGCAGTAATATCATAGCCAAGTTTGTGGAAATCGACATCTAAGGAAGCCCCCCTGACCACGCCCATCTTTTCCAATTTTTTCATTCTGACGTGAACCGTCCCCCCCGAAACATTGATTTTGTCTGCAATCTCCGTATAAGGAGTCTTGGCATCTTTCATTAACTCCGCCAAAATCTGAATATCCGTATTATCAATTTCTAAATTTTTGTCCATTTTTCAAATAGTATTTTATGAAATTTTCAATAATATTGGTGTTTTATTAAATTTTATGCAAATTTTTAAAATTTTCTTTGAAAAATTTGCAATAAAAGAATGTTTTTTTTAACTTTGCATCATCAAATACATAATCAATGTAGGGTGATGAAATTTGGCAGCCATGCCCTCCTATCTCGAGGGTGGAGAAGCTGGGATAAACCTACTCTGAAAGTGAGCTAACGGTTCGCCGTTGTATTAACTCACCTTTGGAAAGGCTAACTACTCTGTGAAGGTTCGAGTCCTTCCCCTACAGCCAAAGGCATTAAAGTTTGCTACATTAATAACGAACTTTGAAATTTATGCAAACTTTTGAAAAAAATGCCAAAAAAATTGTAAAAAACGTATTTATTTTAAGAATTGTTTACTGACAATCAGAAAAAAGGTGTGCATACAAAGGCATACCTTTTTTGTTAGTATCAAAAGTGCCTGAAAATCAAGGATTTAAAATATCGGCAACAATCAATTAATCTTTGAGAAAAGTACCTCTAAAAATGTTTTGTTTAACAAAATTGCTATTTTTTCAATAAAACATTCAATTTTTTAGAAAAAACAAAATTTTTGAAATTTTCTTTGAAATATTTGTAAAATCAAAAAATCTTTTTTAACTTTGCATCAACAATAAAGCAGACAACTCAAATTATTTCATAAAGAGAATGTCTATTTTATGCGTTGTTTATTGGTTAAGGTTGAAAAAGGGTGTGCATCTTGTGCATACCTTTTTTGTTTTTAATAATATGCCGAAGTTTTTAGAACTGTTGGTAAAGTTATAGAACTGTTAGCAAAGCTAAAGCTGTTGCCAAAGTTCGAGGTGAAGTATCAACAATTTAATAATGTAGGGTGATGAAATTTGGCAGCCATGCCCTCCTATCTCGGGGGTGGAGGAAATAGAATAAATCCAATAAAAGAAATTGAGATGCCTCCTCTGGAAGAACATCTCATTTCATTTTGCCGACTAACTACTCTGTGAAGGTTCGAGTCCTTCCCCTACAGCTAAAACTTAACTACCCAAAAAATAGTTTCCTACTAATGATTTCCTTCGAACAGGCGTTCAAAAATCATTTGAACGAAATGCAGTTTTTGTTTGATGACCATTCGTCGTCTTTGAAAATGCCCGACTTTCGCTTGCTCAAATACTGCGAAGGGCGGGATTTGTTTGTAGATGTCAAAGAGAAAAGACAAAGAATCAATGTGAAAAATTGGGATTTAGTAAGTGCAGATAATGAGCCTTTTACATTTATCATTGATGACTTGGCGGCGCGAAAAATGCTTGCCTACGCGCCTTTTTCGGGCTTGGTGGTCAGGGATAACTTACACAAAAGTTATTATTGGTTTTCGATTCTCGACCTTTTCCTGATGCCCAAAATTCGTATCAATCGCCCTATCGAAAAAAGTGTGAAGACCTTCAAAGGCAAATGGCTCATAGATTTTAGGAATGCTAAAAAATCAGAGGATTTGGAAGGAATTTTCAGAGAAATAGATGACTACCTCGCCAATCGCTTAGAAAACTATACGCAAGTGTTGGCTTGTTTTGGGGATTATGTGGGCGAAGATATAGCCCAGCAAGGAGAAACGCGAAAACCAGCACACTGGGAGATTGATGTAAAAGCTACGCGATAAAAACAACATCTTAGGTGATTTATTTGATTGCTCTATCTATTTTTAGCTACGCTTCCTGAACTTGTCCCAAGTCGTTTCAGCTACCTTATCTGTCAGAATATCAATGTAATAAGAACCTGCTGCAATGTCTGTGCCTGCCTCGAAGTAAGATTCTTCTGCCAGCAAATTATACACATTGCGCGCGATACGCAAGGAGAAGCTGTCAGCATCTTCTATGCGTTGCCGATGCGGCAAAACGGTTAGTATGTTGCAACCACCAATCACTGCCGCCATTGCTTGGGTGGTGTTACTGAGCATATTCCAGTCTGGTTCTGATACCGTTTTTTCATCAATGGCAAGTGTAGTAAGTGCTTGAATATGAACATGGTAAGGTTTGTAATCTTGGAGTCCGTATTCTTTGGCTATTTCGGTAAATAACATTCGCAAGGCGCGCAAACCAGCTATTTCCATGAAATAATTATTGGTGATATACACAGAAAATTGCATTTTTCCAATACTCTTTTTTAGAGAAACGCCTTTTTCTGCAAGTTCATTAATTGTATTTACTGCATTTGCCAATAATTTTGCATTTCTGTCTGTAATTAGGCTGTCTTTTTCTAATATATTGATTACTAAAAAATTAGGAAATTTTTTAGTAACTTCTATTAAGATTTTTAATAGCTGGCTTCTTATGTTTTGTTGGTCAGTAATCAGCAGTGAGCCAGAGAGGGTTTGCTCCAAATCAACAACGTATTTCTCTGCGTAGCTGATGTAGGCTTGTATTAGTTTTAAGGACTGACCCGCGCTGCATACAAACGAAACCGCGCAATGAGGTAATAAGATGTTTTTGAGTAAGTTATCCAACAATAAATCGTATTCATTTTCATCTTCGGCAATGATAAAAGCGATTTCATTTACTCCATTATTGAGTGCTTCAAGTGCTAACAGATTTGCTTTGTGGGCATCGGTTGCGGCAATTTGTTGGCAGTTGCGCGTGCTGTGCTTGGGCTGGCTTGGATTGTAAAGTGATTGGTGAAAGGTTTTGAGATAGTCTATACTTTTGAGGTTATTTGCCTGATAGAGTGCTTTTAATACAAAACCTTCTTCTGTTTTCCAATCTATAAGTTCTTCAAAGTTCTTGGCTTTGAGTTCTTGCTGGGCGGCTTTTTGCCAAGTTTGGCTGAGGTATTTATCAAAATCGGAAAACATAGGGCATCGGGGTTTTTAGTTTTATCAAATTATTTTGTTTTTTTCAGTTCTTTGAGTACGTTGGGTTTTCTGCTTGCAAAGATAGCCATGAACCAAAATATAAAAAAACCAATCGTATAATAACGAGAAAGGTCGGTTCGGGTTACGTGTAGTGTATATAGGACTTGTTCAGGCTGATTTTGGCTTAACTGTACGTTTATTTTGACTTGATACCTGCCTGCACTATCCAGTTTGTAAAGCTCATTGAGGGCAATTTCGCTTTCCTCCCAGTGTTCGACTCCGCTTTCTCCATCTTCTGACCACGCCTCGTCGCCTGATGCGCGATAAAAATTCCCTGCCAGCTCATTGACTACGTTCTTTTTTTCGTCTTGCACAGTGATTTCCGTATAGCTGTCCATGTTATCGGGCATATTGACGGTGAGGTTAAAACCATGCACTCGTTCCACGTCTTTGAGTTCGAAAAAGTTGCTGTAAATCACGTATTCAGTCATTGAATCTGTCTGGCTCACCATTTTATAGTCAGAAAGTTTGAAATCTTGGGTGAAAACATCAGTTTCGGCAATGGAAAAAAACATCAGAAAGAAACATACTATGGTTGCGGCGGTGTACATGAGGCGCACGACTCTGCGGCTGCGTTTGAGGGTTTCAAAAGAATGTTTGAAAGTTTTTAATTTTTCGTCTTCGCCAAAAGCGTCCAAAATTTCATCAACTTTATAGCTTTTTTCTTTATAAAAACTGATTTCTTTTTCTTCTCGCTTGGGGAGTCGCGTTTCGACTTCGTAGCAATCTTTGCCACTTTTATACATGGCGAAGGCATGATTATTGCCCACTTTGACTTCGTAAGTAGCCTCTCCCTCAAAGTAAATGATGCGCGAACTTCCGTATTCATGTACTCGCTGCTGCTTGTTGGTATTGAAGTTTTGAATAAAATCTCCCTTGGGCAGGTTAGGAAATGATGGGTAAAAAACATGAGAAGATTTGAAGCCTTCTTTGTCCTCGATAATATAGAAGTAGGTAAAATCTTCGCCCAGTAGCTGCCATTCATCATATTCCCAGCGTTCGTCTGAGTAGCCTTTTTCGCCTTCTTCTTCCCAAAACTCTTTGTAGGAAGAGGTGAAACGCGTTCTGCCAATGATTTGATATTTTGTGCCTTCGAAAGAGCCTATCATGCCTATCCTCAAAAAGGTGTAAGGCGGAAATACGCTTGGTTTTTCCATTTGGGCGATGACCTTGTACGCCTGCGTGTTGGCATCAGCTACTGCACCGCAATAAGGACAGCCCACAAAGCGCGTCCGCTTGTTGATGAGGCGAAGCTCACCACCACAACTTTTGCATTTGAACTGCTTATGTACTTTGAAGGTATCTGACATCTACTATTTTGGGCTTGGGTATCTCAATATCTAAAACACAAATATATTGTTTTTTTGACAAAGATACGAAATAAGAAAGAGGAGTGAAAAAATTATACTTGCAAAAGTGCTTGTTTTTATCACCTCACCCTGCGAAGGTCGCCCCGCCCTCTCCTGCTGAGAGGAGAAAATAGATACTTTCACAAGAAGTCTATTATATTTGCAAAAATGAATCACAAAAATAAAATCAGTAGCGCGTTTATGAAAAATATATGTGGTAAGTTATTCGTAATCATTGTTTTGGCAACAAGCTGTGTCAGCACCAAAAAGTATGACCTCTTAGTCCAGTCCATGCAAAAAAGTAGTATAGAAAAACAGCAACTGACTGATTCTCTGCTACTTTCTAAGAAGATAGCAAGTGAAACAATCCAGAAAAAGAATATGGAAATAGCCCTCAAAAACAAGCAGTTGGATTCTTTGCAGAAAAAAAATGCAGATTTACAAACTTCGTATATTGATTTGGAAAAAAATGTATTTATGCAAAACCTTGATTTTCAGAAAAATAACCAAAATTATAAAACCCAACTTGCCCAACGCGATACGCTACTACGCCAGATTATTAGCCAAAGCAAGGAGTTAATCACTGAAAACCAGCGGCTTACAGATGAGGTGAGTAATTTCAGAAGCCTGAACCCGCCCGCTACCATTGCTCCGAGCAAAGACAGCCTGAGCATGGCTCGCTTAGATACCTTAGCATCAAAGGTTTACAAGCAAATCAAGCACTTTGTAGGTAAGGAACTGAGCTTTCAACGACAAGGCAATAAAATTCAGATTGGCTTGGCACATCAGCTATTGTTTCAGCAAGAAAAACTAAGTGAAGATGGAAAGTTTGTCCTGAGCATCATTGCAAAAACACTTAAAAATGAGGCAGATACAGAGATTACTATTTTGAACTATGCCAACCAAGATGCCGCAGAAAAAGACAAGTGGGAAACGGGAATGTATCAATTTTTGGAGGTAGTCAGGGCATTAAATAGTGGTGGCATCAAGGATAGCCAGTTCAGGCGCGTGGACATGAATACCCCTACCCTTTCCATGGCGGAAGTTGGCGTTACCATCAATCGCTTAGAGATTTTGGTAGGGGTGAAATAGTTTATATCTTCCTCAAATCCAGTGTATAAGGATATTCCATATTTAGCTCATCTTTGGGGTCAGTAGGAATAAACTTGGGCTGAAGGTCTGCGCCTTTGAGTTCTACACGCCCTATGCTGCTGCCCGTTGCTTGGGGTGCATAGATAGGCTCTTGGTATTGCTCATAATTATTGTTCCAAAAACGACTGATTCGTCGCGACTCCGCTTCATAGGCATTGACAGGGAAAACATCATAACTTCTGCCGCCAGGGTGCGAAACAAAATAGGTACAGCCACCAATCGAACGCTTGTTCCAAGTATCATAAATATCAAATACCAAAGGCGACTGCACAGGAATAGTGGGGTGCAGTGCCGACCAAGGTTGCCATGCCTTGTAGCGTATGCCTGCGACGTACTGCCCTTGAATCCCTGTATTTTTGAGGGGAATCCCACGCCCATTGCATACCAAAATATAGCGTCCGTCCGTCATTCCCGAAATTTTGACTTGGATACGTTCGACCGAAGAATCTACATATCTTGCTGTTCCTGAGTTAGTTGCTTCCTCACCGAGTACGTGCCAAGGCTCTATCGCCATGCGAAGTTCTATCGTAATATCGCCAATTTGTACTGTGCCGTAGTGTGGAAAACGAAATTCAAAAAAGGCATCAAACCACGAAATATCAAAACCGTAGCCTGCACTTTGCAAGTCTTCTACGACCTCTTTCATATCCAAAAAATTGTAGTGAGGCAACATAAATCTATCGTAAAGTTCTGTTCCCCAGCGTACTAACTTATGTTTGTATGGTTTTTCCCAGAATCTGGCGACCAAAGTGCGAACCAGTAAGGTTTGGACTAAACTCATGCGGTAGTGCGGCGGCATATCAAAACCTCTAAACTCCACGATGCCCAGCCTCCCAGAGGCAGAATCAGGCGAATAGAGCTTGTCTATGCAAAACTCAGCGCGATGCGTATTACCCGTAATGTCAGTCAGCAAATGCCTAAAAAGCCTGTCTGTCAGCCAAAAAGGAACTTCCTTGCCTTCTGGAATTTGGCTAAAAGCAATCTCTAACTCATACAAATTTTCCAAACGTCCTTCATCTACGCGTGGGGCTTGGCTGGTAGGACCCACGAAAGCACTTGAAAATAAGTAAGATAGACTTGGGTGATGTTGCCAATACGTCAATAGGCTTCGCAACAAATCAGGGCGGCGCAACATCGGACTATCCGAAGGCGTAACCCCTCCTATCGTTACGTGATTACCGCCACCTGTGCCTGTATGCCTGCCATCTATCATAAATTTTTCTGTGCCTAAACGCGCCAAATGTGCCTGCTCGTACAGCAATTCTGTGTTTTTCACCAAATCTGCCCAAGTGCTTGATGGGTGGATATTGACCTCAATCACACCAGGGTCAGGCGTAACTTTGAGGTTTTCCATGCGCCAATCCTTCGGCGGTTCGTAGCCCTCGATTCGCACAGGCATTTGCAGGTCTTGTGCTGTTTTTTCTATTGCCGCCACCAAGTCCAAATATTGCTCTAAGTAAGTAAAAGGTGGCATAAATAAATGCAAACAACCCTCGCGTGCCTCTATGCAAAGGGCAGTGCGAATGGTGGTAACAAGTTGCTTTTTTACCTCCCCCTTGCCCCCTCCAAAGGGGGATATATCCGCCTTGCCGTTGTCAGTGTCTTCTGTTGCTGTTGTCTGTGTCCCCACAGACGACTTATCATATTCGCCAGCCGCGCCGCTATATTTCCCATGATAATCTCCTAATGCTTCTTTTTCGGCAAAAAGGTCATTTTCGGGTAAAATCTCAGGGACAGCTTGGGGCAGGGAGTTCAACGGTAGCCGCAAACCCATTTGTGAATTTCCTGCAATCAAAAACAAATTCCCACGCCTAAACTCCCACAAACAAGTCTGCCAACGTCCGTCCCAGTCATTCCATTTCAACGGCAAAACGTAGCCCGTAGGCGTTCCTAAGCCGTTTTGTAAAACATCAGCTATATTTTTTCGCTGCCAACCGTCCTTCAAGTCATACGTCAAGGGATTTACATTTACAGGAAGTTTTTGTTCTTCTGCTATATAATGAAGCGCATCTTCGTAAGCAGGATTAACGTGCAAAGGATTTACATTCAGGTATTTACACAGGTGCGCCAAGAATTTTTTAGCCTCTTCTTGGGTATCGTTGTAGTTTACACCATCTTTGGCAATCCATTTTTCATTGCGCCAAATTGGTACACCATCTTTGCGCCAAAAAAGCCCCAACTGCCAGCGCGGAATTGGCTCACCAGGATACCATTTGCCCTGCCCGTAGTGCAGTAAACCATTTTTGCCAAAAGTATCTTTGAGCCTAAGCAACAGTTCCCCCGCAAGTTTGCGTTTGTGTTCGCCGTCCGCCTTGGTATTCCATTGCGTAGATTCCATGTCGTCAATCGACACAAAAGTTGGCTCGCCGCCCATTGTGAGGCGCACATCTCCATTTTTCAAATCTTCATCTACCTGATAACCAAGCGCAAGCACCTTCTGCCATTGGTCTTCGGTATAAGGCTTGGTAACACGTGGGTCTTCGTGAATACGCTTTACAATGTTAGAAAACCTAAATTCTTCTGTATTACAACTGGTTAATAAATAACCAGTTACAGGTGCAGCACTGGCAAAGTCGGGCGTACACGCAAGCGGAATATGTCCCTCACTCGCAAAAAGCCCCGAAGTAGGGTCAAGCCCTATCCAGCCCGCGCCAGGCACATACACCTCTGTCCACGCGTGCAAGTCCGTAAAATCCTGCTCAGGTCCCGAAGGTCCATCTAAGGACTTCACGTCAGCCGTTAGCTGAACCAAATAACCCGAAACAAAGCGTGATGCCAACCCCAAGTGCCTCAGTATCTGCACCAAAAGCCAAGCCGAATCCCTACAAGAGCCAAGTTGTTTCTTCAGCGTATCTTCGCAGGTCTGCACGCCCACCTCCATGCGAATCGTATAGTTAATGTCTTGCCTAAGTCGTTGATTAAGTGCTACTAAAAAATCTACTGTGCGGATTCTCTGACTTATATCGACTTTGTTCACCCACTCTTTTAATAATGCCCCACTTTCCGTAATTTCCAAGTAAGGCGCAAGTTCCTTTTTCAGGTGCTGGTCATACGTAAACGGAAATTTATCCGCATATTCCTCCAAGAAAAAGTCAAACGGATTGATAACTGCCAGCTCCGCAATTACCTCCACGTCCATTGCCAGCTCGGTAGTAGGCTCAGGAAAAACCACGCGCCCCAAAAAGTTGCCAAATGGGTCTTGCTGCCAATTCATAAAGTGGCTTTCAGGCTTTA
The DNA here is from genome assembly GCA_013298985.1 of Cytophagales bacterium. Classification (GTDB taxonomy): domain Bacteria; phylum Bacteroidota; class Bacteroidia; order Cytophagales; family Thermoflexibacteraceae; genus Thermoflexibacter. The sequence continues at coordinate 29,572 of JAAFJS010000011.1, read as the reverse complement.
TTTTGAAGGAATAACCTAAAATTTTGGTACGACTATGTACCGCAGGGCGCAAGCGAAAAACGTGTGGCGACAAAATGACGGGCTTGTCGTAACGATAATAAGTGCTATGATTGATTGCTACTTGGATTGCCATTTGAAGAAATGTTGGGTTATAAGTTTTGAGTTTGTGCTTGGGGGAAAACCAAACAGCCAAAGTAGTTTTTTATGCGTGTGTTTTTGACAAAGATAATAAAAAGAATGAAAACATAAAATATTGTGATTGAATCTTCGCATTTACAAAAAAATCAACCGCCTTGTGAAACTTAACATGAGGCTTTTTGTAACTTTGCATTTACTATAAAACGGTCGTGCCTGACGGCACTTTAAATAGCTTTATTTCTAATTTATTATTCCTAATTTTCAAAAAACTTGGATTATTTAAACGCACTAAATGAGCCTCAGCGTGAGGCAGTTACACATACCGAAGGCGCATTGATGATTATAGCAGGTGCAGGCTCAGGCAAGACGCGTGTACTTACCTATCGCATAGCTCACCTGATGGAGCTGGGCGTAGAGCCTTTTCATATCTTGTCGCTGACCTTTACTAATAAAGCAGCGCGAGAAATGAGGCAACGCATAGAAAAAGTAGTAGGAAACGAAGCGCGCAACCTCTGGATGGGAACTTTTCACTCAGTTTTTTCTAAAATTTTGAGGATTGAGGCTGAAAAATTAGGCTATACCAGCAATTTTACCATTTATGATACGGATGACTCCAAATCCCTGATTAAGCAGATTTTAAAGGAGTTGAACCTTGATGACAAAATTTATAAACCCTCTGTCGTTCTCAATAGAATTTCAGGGGCAAAAAATAGGTTAATCTCTTGGCAAAATTATACGAATAATCCAACTTTTTATGCCGAAGATGCTGCAGAAATGAAGCCAGAAATGGGACGGCTCTACAAAACCTATTCCGAACGCTGCTTTCAGGCAAATGCTATGGATTTTGATGATTTGCTGTTCAATACCAACGTACTTTTTCGTAATCATTTGGACGTTTTGAACAAATATCAGCACAAGTTTCGCTACGTATTAGTAGATGAGTTCCAAGATACCAACCTTTCTCAATACCTGATAACCAAGAAGTTAGCCGCCGTTCACCAAAATATTTGTGTGGTGGGTGATGATGCCCAAAGTATTTATGCTTTTCGCGGCGCAGATATTCAAAATATCCTAAATTTTGCCAAAGATTATCCTGACCTCAAAACGGTGAAGTTGGAGCAAAATTATCGTTCTACCAAAACCATCGTCCATGTAGCCAACAAGGTGATTGAAAATAACAAAGACCAATTACAAAAATTAGTTTGGACTGATAATGAGCAAGGTACACATATAGAAGTATTAAAAGCGGCAACTGATAACGACGAAGGGCGGTTAATTGCTTACTCGATGTTTGAGGAAAAAATGCAAAATCATTTTCATAACCGCGATTTTGCCATTCTCTATCGCACCAACTATCAATCAAGGGCTTTTGAGGAGGCACTGAGGAGGCAAGGCATCAAATACAAGGTGTATGGCGGTTTGTCGTTTTACCAACGCAAAGAAATCAAGGATTTGCTGGCGTATTTGCGCTTTGTGATTAACCAAAAAGACGAGGAGGCATTTCGCAGAATTATCAACCAGCCCAAGCGCGGGATTGGCGATACCAGCGTTCAAAAAATCATTGTAGCGGCACACGAAAACGATATTTCTATTTGGGAAGTTGTCAGTGATGCAGGCAAATATTTGGGGAAAGGGCGCGGGGTCAGCCCCATAGAAGATTTTGCTTTGATGATGAAGGAGTTTCAGGTTGTTGTATCTAAAAAAGATGCGTTTGAGGCAACTTCCCACATCGCCAAAGGCTCAGGGCTACTGCGCGAACTCTTTGAGGATAAGACCGTTGAGGGACGCGCAAGGTACGAAAACGTGCAGGAATTGCTCAATGCGGTCAAGGAATTTGTCGATAATCCTGAGCGCGAAGACAAGGGTTTAGCCACTTTCCTCCAAGAGGTCGCCCTCATCACCACTGCCGACGAAAACGAAGGCAAGGACGGAGATGATGATTACGTTTCCCTGATGACGATTCACTCCGCTAAGGGACTGGAATTCAAGGTGGTATATATCGTAGGCGTAGAGGAAGACCTTTTTCCATCGCAAATGATGCTGTCCAGTCGGGCAGATTTGGAGGAAGAAAGACGACTTTTTTATGTAGCCATCACGCGGGCAGAAAAGAAACTCTACCTTTCCTACGCCCTCCAACGCTACCGTTTTGGCAACTTGCGTATGTGCGAACCCAGCCGTTTTTTAGATGAAATTGATACCAAATATATGACCTCAAAGACCAATCGCCCCGCGACGATACGCGGAGAGGACACTTTGACAGGTTTTGGCAAGCCACTGGTGCGTAAGGCTGAGGATTTTAGCTCCGTCAAATCTTCCGTTAAAACTTTTCCTCTCAAATCTGCTACCACACAAGGCAACCACAAAGCCTCGCCCAATTTTGTAGCGTCCAACGCCGCCCGCCTGCGCGAAGGCATGAAGATAGAGCATCAGAAGTTTGGCTTTGGCAGAATCCTCAAAATAGATGTGGAGGGCATGGACAAGCGCGCCACGATTTTATTTGAAAATGTGGGCGAAAAAACTTTACTGCTTACTTTTGCCAAGTTGATGATAGTGGAATAAGAAAATTTAAAAAGGCTCTTACTTCTACTTTGGCAGTCTGTATTTTTACTTATTGAGTTTTCATTTTGGTTTCAAATAATTGTAAATCACTGATTTACTATCATTTTGGAGTTTTTCTATATCTTTCTATGTCTGCTTTCCTTTGTTTGTGCCTGAGTTTTATGGCTTTTTCTAATCCTTGCTCTGTGCTCATTTTACTGGCTAATTTTTGAGCAAAAATGAACTTGATAGCTGAGATAGAAAGTAGAGGTACTTCCTCTTTTACTTCTGCTTGAAGCTCCAAGATAAAATGTAAAGCCATCAAAGTCAAGGCTATATGATGATACCAAGCCCGCCACGACCTCACCCAAGACTCACTGATGAAATGATGTATCTGCTCGTAATTACTATCCAATACTTTTTCTGTTATCCGCGCTATATTACTTTTACAAGTGTGCAGTAAACCTGCTAAAAATTGACTACATTTACTCATGTTGTCTGTCCTATAACATTGGAAGGCTGTCCCAAAACCTTCAAGGTACAAGTTAATTTTTTTTCATTAAAGTCTTTCATAAACGCAAAAATAACCTTTTTTGATAAATCAAGCAGACTGCCAAAGTAGAAGTAAATATACTAAAAGTAGAATAATGATATATTTCACCTTTAGGCGAATAATTTGATTATGAGTTACTTACTTCGCCTAAAGACGAAGTTACATTTGTCTAATTACTTACTATTACAAATTTAGAAATAAAATTACACAAAACGAAATATTATAAATTAATAGTTTGCTCTGTAATCCATAAATCGTTATCGATTAGGTGTTTTATAACTACGCTTGCATCATTTTCAAAAGGTAAAATATCAAAATTCCCCCACCTGCTTTTATGAGCAGTCTGTTCTATACTTTTGGCTATTACTCTATAATTTTTAGGAATAATTAACTCAATATCACCAAATTGTTTGATTTTTTTAATATTTAAGAAGTTTAATAATCCTTCTCTATCCCAATCACATAGATAAAACATAGGGAAATGAATTGCAGGTACATAATTGAGTTTATCAATATTTTTGCCACCTGCATACCAAAACTCAATAGTTGCATGACGTGGGCTAATCAAACGGTCTTTGTTTTCGCAAAGCACTATTTTTTCAGGAGTATTTCTTGCATGAAGGATAGATAAAAATTGTTGCTCTTTTTTATCTTCTGAGAACTCGTCAATAGAGAGTAATATTTTTATCACTTTATCTAAATTTGAGCCTGCTTTGATGTATTTTTCATCTCTATTGGTGAAATAGCGAGCGCATAGTTGTTTGCGTGTGAGGGTACAAGTGTATTCTTTTTCTCTTTGGATTTTAGCAATTATGAGTATATCAAATAGGGAGAAATCACGTATAAAATCGATAATATTATTGTCTTTTGCAAAACGATTAACAAATTGGTAGCTTTCTAAATATTTTTGTTCAAAATAGGCTTTATAATCTTCTTTGGCAATGATATTTTTATTTTCGATTACCAAATACCCAAGTCTTTCTAAGTGTTGGACAAAAGAAAAACTGCTATCTTTTACTTTTAAAAACCCGCTTTGGTATATCTCAAATAGTAGTGATAATTCTTTCCAAGTTATTGCATTATCCATTTTGCAAATTGTCTAAGAGTTTTTGATATTCTTCTTTATTTTGAGTGTAATTTTGTGCTGCTTTATATTCATCTTCTGCAAATTGTTCTTTAGTAATTCCTTGTTTGTGTAAAATAGCAAAAGGGGTAGCATTTTCATCTTCAGTGCCTCGCATTAGATTGTAATAGTATATTCCTTCCTCTCCAATATTTCCTATAAAAGAAATAGTCATAGTAATTATTTGATAATCATATTGTTTAGCAACTTGAATAAGCATATCAAAGTTTTCCCCAAGTCCCGCAACTTCATCTATTGCCATATACCTGATACCTTTGCGTGGTTTCTTGCCATCTCTATTTTTATCTTTGTCTATTTCAGATAGGCGGGCTATACTTAGCAAAGCCAAAAGCGCATAGCCTGTACCACCTGTATAAGAAGTGCGCTTGCCCGTAGGTGTTTTCAAGTAAATCTCTAAGTCAAAATAAGATTTGGGTTCGAGCAGATTGCGAGGGTTGGTTGATTTGTAGTCTAACCCTGTAACTTCTTTAAAAACCTCAATAATTAAGTTATCTGCTGTATTCTCAATCGACTTGTGCATATTGCGCCATCTTTTATCAAAACCATCATCTAAGAATTTTTTTTTAAACTTATCTATCCAATTCTTAGGATAAACCTTTGAATCAGTGCGTTCAAGCTCCACATGATAGTTGCCAGCAACTGGATTTTTCTCAAAAAAATCTTGCAAATTTTTTACCTTGCTTTCATATTCGCCTATCATGTCATATACACGAGAAAATAATAGACGAATAATCTTTTTATTTTTATTACTTAACTCCAATAAATCATCACTTATCGCTTTTAACTTACCTGCTACTCCACTATCCAAATCTTGTTTTAGGGTTTCTGGGCTTATGACAATCTTATCTGTCAATAGTACCTTCGCCAAGCTATATAAATCAGGGTCTTCACTATTTTTTTGCTCAAAAAGAATTTCCGATTTCTCCACCTTAAAGCGTTCATCGTTCAGCACTTTTAAATACTCTATTTTATAGTTAGCCTGAGTATTATTAGCTTCATTTTCCGTAGTATTAACATCTTCAATCGTATATTTCTTTTCAATCTTTTCCTTGTCAAATTCAATGCCCAATGATTTTTGGTAGTTATCAAAGGCGTTTAGGTAGCTTTCCTTAAGTTTTGGTACTTCCCCACTTAAGCTGGTAATATTAGTATTTAAGCTACCTTTTATGCCTTCTGCTTCTCTTAATTCCTTATTAATTCTTTCTAATCTTTGATGATAATTAAGTTCTTTTGAGCCGATTTCTATATCAATAGTAAATTTATTCTTGGCTATAATTACAAGTCCTTCTAAGGAAAATTCATTTTTTAGGAAATTTTTGTACTTAATTTTATTTTCATTAAATTTTACATTTATTTCTTTTGTTTTGTTTTGAAAAAAAACAAATTCAGATTTTTGAGAATTTAACTCATTTAACAGTTCCCTTAATTTAGTTTTGTTACTATGAATATCTGTAAATGCCCTATTTTTAATTTCTTGATTTTTAGATAAGTTCCTATTGGCAATTGAGAGAGCTTCTGTCGATTTTGAGTATTTATCTTCTATAATTTGTTTATCAAGATAGTTTTTGACTAAATCCTTAAATTCATTTCTGCTTAGGTTTAAAAGTTCATCTACTAGATAATTAGCTATTTTTTCTTGATTTTGAAATAAATCAGTATAATATTGATTAAAACCAAAGCTAACAAGCAAGTCATCTAAACGTTTTATGTTGTTAAACTCTGCTTGTTTATTTTCTAATTCTGCTTTTATCTTATCTCCATATTTCCTTAACTCATCAGGCAGCGTTTCTGGATTATTAAAAAGTGGATTCTCTACGGCTTTTATATATTCACCTATGCCATTTAGTTCAACCCAGAACCCTTTATCATCACTTTCTATTACTGCCAAATTTTCCAATAATTTTTTTGGCTCAATGATAAATCGTGCATTTGGTTTTGGATGAGTAGGTTTCGTAAGCGTTTTGTCTATGAAATGAAACAAAACAGATTCCTGCTCTCTGTTGAGTCTTTTTGCTTCATGAATTGCCCATTGAGCAAAAGAATTTTGGCTTGTTTTATCAAAAAGAGGTTCTAACTGCTCCAAGCGACTAATTTCTTCACTTAATTGCTTATATGTATTCTCATAATTATATTTAGCTTGTTTATAATCATCCTTATACATAGATTTCTCAAAATCTTCTTTTACAGACTTATTTTGCTCATTTTGCCCAGATAAGTACTCTAAAAATTTATATAACTTTTCTTTTTTTTCTAAAATGCTCTGTTGTTCTTGGTAAACTTGTTCAATAACAGAAATATCCTTGTATACTCTTATCAAGGCTTCAAAATTTTCAATTTTTTTCTTTTTGGGTTGCCAATCTCTATATTCTTCTTCCGCATTTTTGACGTTCTCTTTAAGAAAACCTACCTGTTTTTCAGATATTTCATAATCACGCTTACTATTTCTCAGTAAAGCAATTATATTTATTATCTCATTTTTCTTTTTTTCAATAGTAGCGTTTAATCCTTCTGCTTGCATTTCATTTATCACATATTCATAGGATACTATTGCAAAATCTGTATTCCATAATTTTTCTTGGGAATTATTATACTCACTTAGTTTTTGTTGATATTGTTGATAATAATATGCAGTTTCCACAAAAAGAGCCGTTTGCTTTGCCTTTTCTTTTTTTTCTTGGAAATCAAGCAGTGTTAATAAACTGCTTTGTTTCTGTTCGATAAGTTCTACAGTTTGGCTTTGCTCTCTAAATTTTTTTTGAGATTCTTCTATTTCTTTTTTTTGAATTTTATATTCATCATTTTGCTCATTATTGTCAGCAAACAAGAAGTTTTTTAATTTCTCAGACATTGATTTGCCCTTATCTTCCAAAATTTTGCCTCTTGAAAATGATTGAAGTATTTCAGCATATATTTTTAAATCATTTTCATTGTTAATATCAAAAGGAATAATCTGATTTTTAACTAAAAATTTATGGTATTTTCTTGTATCAAAAAATTCAAGATTATACCCCTTCATATCTAACCTTCTCTTAATTTGCTCTTTAGAAGGTATTATATTATCAGTAAGAAAATCTTTATAGCATAAAAACCTGCGGAAAGGAGCTAAATCACTATCCATATCCCAATTTAGATTTCTCTTATCTTGCACAATAAATGGTTCAGGCGTATCGCTATTTACCCTGATATATACACCAAATGCAAGAAATTGATTTGCTTTAACTTCTACATTTGTGAAAATATACGTAGCACCATCTCCTTGCTCATTTTTCAGTACCATTCCACTAATCCTGCGAGTGGTATCTGTGGGAGAACTCCAATAATTTTTGTTAGCAATAAAGATTAGTTGCAAGGCTTCAGCAGCAATGGTGGATTTGCCTAAATTACTTTGTCCAGTAATATCCGTCCTCAAAGGGTGAAAAAGGAAATCACTGTGTTTGTGATTACGCAGATTAACGGTAGAAATAGAAAATAGGCGAGGAAAATCTTTTTCAGTACGTAGTTGACTCATATATCAGTTTCATTTTCAGGTTGAAGTTCTGCTACTAATCTATCTATATTTTGGATTTCATTTTGATACATAACAGCTAATCTATCTATTGCTGGAAGTATTTGAAAGGCACTTCTATCTTTACTTATATTTACAAGTCCTAATTCTTCAAACTCAGATAAGGCATTTTCTACCCAGCTATCAATTGTGTTTTCTGAGATTGCTGTACTTTCTTGTTTAGTTGTCTTTCCAAAAAGTAAATAGACTTTGTTTTTATATCTATCATCATTTTTAAGGGTTTCGATAAGTTCTTCTTTTTTTATTTCTGGAGAAAAAATTTGCTCGACCCTATAAAGGTACAAAAGCAAAATCCCTAAAAGTGCATATTTATTTTCAAAACGCTTTCTATTTTTTGTTTTTGCAAAACCAATATTATTTTCATCTTTTTCAATATCCAAAAAATAATAAGTTTCGTTATCGATTTGTGAGATACGGCTTTCTAAACGAACTCGATAAATATTTTTATAGAACTCTTTTAAATCAGGCTCATAGGCTTGTATAAAATCAAAAAAGTGATTATTTTCAATTTTTTGAATATGTTTTCCACTCTTTAACAAAAAATCTACTTCCGCAAAAGTGCTGTAATCTTCTGGTTTAAGGTGATTCAAAAAACCCTTTTCTGAATTTTCATTTTCCATAAAATAGTATTAGTTTGGGATACTTCTTCAGCAAATTCTTTTTCTATATTTAAACTATACCTTTGGCTTTCTTCATATCTTTCATTTGTAAAAGATTTTAGAACTTCATCTGTAGTTTTTATTGCTATCTCTATATCATTTTCTTCTTGCATAATTTGATAGAAGAAATGGGAATATGAAATGTTGCCTTCTACATCTATCTGATTTTTAAGTTTTTCAAACCAACGTATTGCCTTTAATTGTTGTAAGGTTTTTCTTTCTTTTTCTACCAATTGTCTATGTACTTCCGCCTCATTATCTGCGTTCTCTTTTGCTGAAATCGATGTTTGATTTAGAAAATTAGCATAAAATATAGCCTCAAATTTTATATTTAGGTCTATTATAAATTTTTCTGGTACATTTTGGGGGAAATGAATATTTATTTCATATTCACGACGTTCTTCACCTTCCTTTTTTAATTTCTTATTTTTCAATTTTTCACTACTACTATTTTGAAAAAGATAGGATAAAAAATTTTCCAATTTCCTATCATATTCCCTTTTATTGATATCATTAAAAAGACGATTGAGTTTTGGCTTGATACTATCTATTTGGTGGCTAATACTAATTAACTTAGTATCTATCTCATGTAAAAAGTCATTAATCAATTTTTTCTTATCCCTAAAATTTCTATCTTCTAAGTTGGCAGCACTCAATATTTCTCTAATTTCTTCCTTCAAATCAAGTGCATTACTTAGCTTATCTGCTTGTGCCTTCACATTATTCAACTTCTCCTTGCAAATATCAAGCATAGTGGTAAAATCATCTTTATGACTAAAAATCAGCTCATTCATGCTTTCTATAGTAAGCTTCACTTGCATTTCCAATGCTCTTATTTGGTTACTTACATTTATTTTATCAGATTCAAAACTATGCTCATACCAATGGTTAAAATCTTCAACAGAAGCAATCCTATTTCTAAGTAGTTCTATCAAATCTTGAATTGTTTTTTCTATATCAGAAGGATTAAGTTTTAAATTCAACTCCTTCTCTATCAATCTACAAAACTCTTTTGCAAAATCAGTCAAGCGATAATTTCTTCTCTTATCCTTTTCTATAAAAAATTTAGAGAGGTCTTGGACTATTTGGTTCTTATAAATAAAATAATCTCTTTCTGAATCAGTTGTAGAAAAACTATCAATAATATCAAATATTTCTTTCTCAGAAAATGTCTTTTCAACTTTCTGTTTCTCTAAATCATACATTTTGAATAATACAACCCCAATCTTTTGTTCGGGAATAATTTGACTGTATTTGTCTTTAATAAGCTCTAAAAGAGTTCTTTCCTGCATATAATTCAAAAGTAAATTATTTATAAATTAAATGCAATATTATTTTATTTTTATTTTCTACAAATTCCACCAATAAGTAAACTTAAAAACCAAAGCCCGATTCCTGATGCTAAAATTGTCCGATAAATAATTGTCAGTGTAAACAATGAAAAGGTCAGAAGCGGGACTATAACGCCACTGCAAGCGCGTATTGAGGTTAATATTCTGAACCTGATTGTTATATTGGAGGAAATTGGTAAAAAATAGCTTGTTCGTCAGCGTAATGTCCAATCGCGTGCCTATCAGCCACAAATCATAGCTCTTATTTTTCAAATTTTCAGGCAGCACTGCGGCATCTTGGAAGTCGATGTGATTGTAGTTCCATGCGAACGAAAGTGCCACGTAAGGCTGAAAGCGATAACCAAACTCTCCATTAAGTCTGATGCGTGTTCCATCAGCATAGTAACCGCCGTAACGCCCTGATATAGAATAAGTAAACAAAGTTTGTGGCTTTGAGGTATAATCAAAACCAGCAGAGTGCCAGTTATGCTCTGTGCCTGTGGCAAGCGTATCACCCACAAAGTTGGTAGGGTCAAAAGGGCGAAGTAGTTTTACGTAATCGCTTGCAGTCCAAATAGTTAAATCGCTACGATTATAAAAATTTATTCTATAGCTTAATGCTGCAAGATTTTCAGTTTGTTGAATATTTTTATCAAAGTAAAAATTAGTTGCTATTGCAGGTCCATGACTCAAAATTGCACCTTTTGTTTTGGGAAAAAACAAATAACCTATCTGCGGGATAATGGCGTAGTAGTTTAGGCGTGGCACAAAGCCCACCTCCGCGCGATAGTCCGCCCCCACATACTCGTACTGTACGCGGTAGTTCCAGTGCCGCGAACTGTGCTGAATATGCCCCGCAATGGTCTGGTCATTGGGCTTTTTTTCAGGAGAAAATGATTTTAGAAAAAGAAATTTTCCCGTCCAGATGTTATTAGAGGACGCGAGATTGTACTCAAAACCCAAACTGCGGTTATATTTGGTCAGTGTCGGATTCTCTTTGACCGCATTTTCATAATCAAACGTTTGTTTATTAATAAAAATAGCTGAAAGATTAGAACGCGCAAAAATTTGTCTTTGCAGGGCAATAATCCCAAAATTTTGGGCGGGAAGTCCGTCTTTATTTTTGCCTGTTTGCATATTCATCGCGCCTATTCGCCATTTTTTGTCAATTTTGCCGCTTAATCTCGCCCCAAACTGAATGGGCGCATTTAGCCCAATGCGTCGCGAAAAAAACGGGCGAATGGTCTGATACCCAAAATTGGAAAACAAATCCCCATTTTCTAAGAAAAACTGGCGACGTTCGGGAAAAAAGAGTTCGAAGCGGTCTAAATTGGTAACTTGTCTATCCACCTCGACCTGCGAAAAATCAGGATTGATGGTCAAATCCAAGTTCAGCGAAGACGTAACGGCTACTTTGGCATCTAAGCCTACTTGTAGCTGCGTTTTGGTATCACTTTTGGCTTCATAGTTTTTGTTTAGCCCGCTTGCCACGTAGGGAATCAGGGAAATATTTGTTCCTGCCTTGGGCGGGGCTTCGTCCCAGAGCAGTACACCCGTAAAGGCAAGTGAAGAAGTGGGGAACTGGCGAGGCACTGCCGCCCAAGCCGATTTTTCCGTTGTTTTCATGTCCAAACGGCTGAAATTTATCCCCCAACGCTTGATGCCTTCTTTGTAGCGGATACTTTTGAAAGGAACTCTCATCTCGAATACCCACTTGTCGTCCTCAGATTTGACTACGGATTCCCATTTATTATCCCAATTCAGGTTAGCCTGCCCACCCTCAAAAAGCTGTCCGTCCCACTGCGCGCCCATGGCGTTCGAGCCAAAAGTAAAGCCGTTGGTTTGGTCATCAAAAGGGTCAATAAAGAGCAAAAAATTATCATTCCTCCCAAAACTAAAATCCCTTCGCAAGGATTCAACCATATATTCGCCCTCCATCTTATCATAGTTGGTCGCCATCAGGTAAAAATGTTTATCATCATACAGCATCTTGACTTCGGTTCGCACCTTTGCCTTGCTGGTATCCATCGGCAAAACCGCATGAAAATTACTTGCCAAATCCGCTTTTTCCCAAGCTGCATCATCACCCACACCATCTATTTGGATAGGAGAAGCGGCGCGATGAATGTGATATTGGATATGCTCGTTTTTCTTTTGGGCGCAAACGATATAAGAAAATGAAAAAATAAAACAGAGAACAAAAAAATACCTTTTTGTAAAGTTTTCAAACTTCATAAGCATAAAAAAAAAATTGTGTGATTATTGGCTTTGGTCAGCAATCACCACCCCACCTTTGAGGCGAATGATTCTTTGCGTTTTCTTAGCCAATTCTAAGTCGTGTGTTACTAAAACTAAGGTTGTTCCTGCTTCTTTGTTGAGTTCGAAAAGTAATTGTTGGACTTTTTCACTGGTTTCATTGTCCAGATTTCCAGTAGGTTCGTCGGCAAATAAAATGAGTGGTTTGTTGGAAAAGGCTCGTGCGATACAGACCCTTTGTTGCTCACCACCAGAGAGTTGTGTGGGATAATGGTCGTACCGTTCTGCCAAGCCGACCTTGGAAAGCAGTTCCATCGCAGATTTTTTGGTGTTTTTTTCTCCTCGCAGCTCCAGCGGCACCATCACATTTTCTAAGGCGGTCAGGGTGGGCAATAGCTGAAAATTTTGAAAAATAAAGCCCACATATTGATTGCGGACTGCGGCGCGTTTGTCCTCGCTAAGTGTGTCCAATGTGATGCCATTCAGGGCAACTGAGCCTGCAGTAGCCCTGTCCAGCCCCGCACATAAGCCCAGCAAAGTCGTTTTTCCGCTACCCGACGAGCCTACGATTGACAGCGTAGTGCCTTTCTCGATAGCAAAATTTACTTTGTCAAGCACTGTAAGCGTGTGGTCGCCACTTTTGTATATTTTACTTAAATCATTGACCGCTAAGATACTGCTCATAAAAAACCATTTATCGCTGAGATTTCACTTGATGGAAAGAAAGGCAAAACTACGCTAAATTTTCTTCTTGACCACGAAATTTGTCCAATAATTCGTTAAACATAGTTAATTCCAAAGGCGAAAAAATATCAAAAAGTGCCTCCAAAGGCTCTATGAGTTTATCTAACACTTGCAAATTTTCTAAGCCTTTTTCAGTAATCGTAATATCTACATTGCGCCTATCATCAGCACATTCCTTCCTTTCGAGGCAGCCTTTCTCGCGCAATTTTTCTACAATGCGCGAAACGTCAGACATTTTGTCGAGCATACGTTCGCGAATATACTTGACCGTAACGGGCTTGGGGTGTGCGCCGCGAATAATCCGCAGAATGTTAAACTGCTGGTGTGTAATGTCTTGCGCCTTAAAAATCGTTTCTATCTGACCCATATACCAGTTGGTCGTATAGATAAGATTCACTGCTACCCTGTGCTTTTCACTACGGAACTTACTTTGAATGGCATCATCTATTTTCATTTCTATCATTGCTTTTGGTAAACATCAAACGTTACAACAATAAATGTAAAAATTAGTTCCTGCTGAAAACATATCTTTGGCAACAGTTGAAAACTTTGCCAACAGATGTACCTAACTGTCAGCAAGCGTTCTACTTTGAGCTGTTAGCCGTTGCCAGATTTGCAAAAACAGGACTACCTTGCTCGTGATTTTACATTTTAAAGGTTAAACAATATATGTTATAACATTTAAAAGTTTAAAATAAAGCCCTTGTAATCTTAGAAAAGTTTACAAAGGCATATTTATTTTATATGTGTGAATTTAACGATACAAATTTATGTCTAAACATTTAAAGTTTAAACATTTATTTAATATATTTTTTCAAAATTTCAAAAACTTGACCTTGTTGCCAAATTTTATAGACTTTTCCTGTACTTTTGTTTTGAATCTAAATGGCAAAAATTTCAACTTTTCTACTTCCCTTTTATGCGTATTGGTCTGATTGTCAATTCATCATGGAATATTTACAACTTTCGGCTGGGGCTGGTAGAGGCTTTTTTGGAGGCGGGTCATCAGGTAGTGGCTATTGCGCCTGATGATGGGTTTGTGAGGGAGTTGCGCGAAAAAAATTGTGAATTTTATGCCGTAGAAATGGAAAGAAAGGGAGCTAACCCCCTGAAAGACTTGCTTTTGACTTGGGAATTGTATCAGATTTATAGGAAAGCAACGTTGGACATTGCCTTGCATTTTACGATTAAACCTAATATTTATGGCACGCTGGCGGCGCGCCTGCTTCATTTGCCATCTATCAATAATGTTACAGGTTTAGGAACAGTTTTTCTGCGCCCCAACTTGACTTCCCGCATTGCTCACTTGCTTTATCGCGTTGCTTTTCGCTTCCCTCGCAAGGTATTTTTCCAAAATCAAGACGATTTGGATTTGTTTTTAAGCAAAAACTTGATTGCAAAAAAAATTACTGATTTGCTCCCAGGCTCAGGCATTGATACTGAAAAATTTAAACCACAAGAAACCAAATTTGACGAAAATCCGAAAAAAACGTTCACTTTTCTGCTCATTGCGCGCTTGCTCTACGACAAGGGAATTTTAGAATATATAGAGGCAATTAGATGCTTAAAAACAAAAAATCACCAACAAACTCCTGTTTTTCAGCTACTTGGCAAGATAGAAACGGATAAAGGCTTGGGCGTTACGCAGGAAATGCTGGAAGGCTGGATAGGTGAAGGTTTGGTCGATTATTTGGGAACAACACACGACATTCGCCCTTTTATCCAAAATGCTGATTGTGTGGTGCTTCCCTCCTATCGCGAAGGTACGCCGCGCACACTGCTGGAGGCAGCAAGCATGGGTAAACCCTTGATAGCCACCAATGTAGCTGGCTGCAAGGAAACAGTTATGGACTGCGTGAATGGTTTTTTGTGTGCGGTGAAAAGTGGAGAAGATTTGGCAGAGAAAATGCGGCAAATGCTTACACTTTCCCCGCAGAAACGCTTGGCAATGGGCAGGGAAAGTCGTTTGCTCGCCATTTCCAAATTTGACCATAGTATTGTGATTCAGAAGTATTTGCAGTGTATTAAGTAGTGATGAGTTATAAATTAATTTAAAGCATTGATTATAAACAAATTACATTAGCGCATAATTCATCACTACCCAAAAATTACTTCCCATAACTAATTCTATAAATCACATTGGCTTGGTCATCAGAAACGAGCAAAGAACCGTCCGCCATTTGCTGTACGTCCACAGGTCTGCCCCAGTTGTCTTGGTTTTGAAGCCAGCCTTCGGCAAAAGTGGTATAGCTCACCACTTTATTGTTTTCGACATTAGCGAGTGCTATTTTGTAGCCTGATTTTGCCGAACGATTCCATGAGCCATGCAAGGCTATGAAAATGTTGTTTTTATAGCTTGCAGGGAATTGATTGCCAGTGTAGAAGCGCATACCCAGCGAGGCTACGTGCGCGCCAAGTTTTTGGGCAGGTTTCTCAAATTCGGCACAGCTACGTTTGCTGCCATATTCGGGGTCAGGAGAATCTCCTTGGTGGCAGTACGGATAGCCAAAGTGCAAGCCTGCTTTGGGTGCGCGGTTGAGTTCGTCAGAGGGCAAGTCATCACCGAGCATATCTCTGCCATTGTCTGTGAACCACAATTCTTTGGTTTCGGGGTGAAAATCAAAGCCCACGCTATTGCGAACGCCATGTGCGAAAACTTCCAAGTCCGAACCGTCTGGGTTCATGCGCGCAATGGAGGAATAAATAGGATTTTCTTTTTCACAAATATTGCAGGGCGCGCCTACGGGTACGTAGAGTTTGCCGTCTGCGCCAAAGGAGATAAATTTCCAGCCATGATGTTTGTCCGTAGGGAGTTTGTCATTGATTACCACAGGTTTAGGCGGTGTTTTCAGGTTTTGCTCTATATTGTCAAACCTCAAAATTCGGTTTACCTCTGCCACGTACAGACTTCCCTCGCGGAAAGCAACGCCACAAGGCATATTCAAATCTGAGGCAATCACGTGGACTTCATCTGCCTTAAAATCAGCATTTTTATCTACGACAGCATACACCTTGTCGCCCGAACGATTGCCCACAAACAGCGTCCCACTGGGGCTAAGTGCCATAGAACGCGCATTATTTACTTCGGCATAGATGGCTATATTGAAACCTGCGGGCAATTTGATTTTGTCCAAAGGATATTTTTTAACGAGTTCATTGCCTGGTAGTTGTGATTTCTGGACTTGATTTCCAGTATCTTTGCCGCTACTGCACGCAAGCATCAGGAAAATAGGAAAAATAAATGAGATTTTCATACCAAATATGCGTTTGAGATTGGTGATTTTTACTTTTAATGTAGTGCATTTATTGCTGTAATTCCCTTAATTTCAGGGACTTCGTGCTTGATAGTTTGCTCCACGCCTGCCTTTAAGGTCATCATGGACATAGGGCAGGAGCCACACGCGCCCAGCAGTTCCAACTGCACCACCATCTCGTCGGTGATGTCTAAGAGCTTCACATTGCCGCCATCTGCTTCCAGATAGGGTCTGATATGGTCGAGGGCAGTTTCTACTTTTTGTATTAAATCTATTTTCATCATTTTTTAAAATCAAGTAACAATACATAAGGCTATAAAAATAATTTTGAAGTAGTATTTTCTTACTTTCAAAATCGGTGGTGATTCTGATTGTATGATAACGTATGATAACCTCCCCCCAACCCCCTCCAAAGGGGGACATAATACTGTTTCCCCCTCTCTGAGGGGGTTAGGGGGAGGTGAAGTTTTAAGTATCATACATTTGAAAGCACTACCTAAAAATCTTGTGTACTATACAAATGTTACAATCAAAATCATTTTTGAGTTCATCACCTATCCTTTATTTTCCATTTGCGTTAGCAATTTTTCTATCAAAACGGGTGCTTTGTTTTCTTTTTGCCTCATTTTTTCTTGGAGTTTTAAAAAGCCACCAATCAGAGCCTCTGGTCGCGGCGGACAGCCCTGTACATATACATCTACGGGGACAATCCTGTCCACGCCCTTGACTACGTGATAGCCATGCTCCCAGTAAGGTCCACCGCAGTTTGAGCAGCTACCCATCGAGATAACGTAGCGAGGCTCAGACATTTGCTCGTACAAACGGCGAAGGCGGTCAGCCATCTTAAAGGTTACTGTTCCTGCTACTATCATCACATCAGACTGTCGCGGCGAGGCACGCGGAAATACGCCAATCCTGTCCAAATCGTAGTTTGAAGTGTAGGCACTCATCATCTCAATGGCGCAACAAGCCAATCCAAAGCCCATAGGCCACAGCGAAGACAGGCGCGCCCAAGTGAGCAAATCGTCCAATTTGGTGATGATAATGCCTCCATCTCCTGTTTTTATTTTTTCTGCAAAATTCATTTTCGCGATTGCAACCAATCCTTTATTTTATTCGTCAATATTACAAAGGCAAATTTAGCATTTTTTACCTATTCCCATTTATTTATTTGGTTAAAAGTAAAATGACTTCCATATTTTTATTAATTTTGTACTAACAAAATAAAAAATAGCTTTAAAAAAATGAAAAAAAACATATTTTCTGTATTGATAAGCCTCTTTGCGATTGGCTCTTTGGTGCTTAACAGTGCTTGCACAAAAACCAATATCGTCGAAATCCCTCCGCCAGATTATATTGATATTATGACCAAAGTAGATTCTTTCAGGCTTTTCAAGGTATTCGACAACGGAACGGCAGATGATAGGCTGTTTAAGTCGCGCAACACGAGCATTGTCGTCAAGAAATCTGCCACGCCCAACGAGGTGTTGTTCGAAGAAACATTCAGACAAAATAACCGACCTGTAACTGTAACTTATCGCGTAACACTCATAGAGCCAAAAGCGGCTTCTAATGCAGTTAAGCTAAGTATTCCTTCACAAACCATCAGTAATGCTACTTATCAAGGCATTATCTATCCTGGCTTAGAAACAGAAAGAATACAAGGCGTGTTCGAGGCATTTGATGCCAAAGACACCAAAAGTCCTAAAACACCCATTAATAACCTCATTTTTGCACTAACGGTCAATGGGGAGCGATGGATTTATGGAAAAAGATAAGGAATAAAGCGACTTATTTTCTTACTTCATTTTCTGCTTGGAGCCAGTGCGAGAGATGTTCTTGTGCTGGCTTTCCGCTTTCCAGCCAAATTTGGTAAGCACGCGCACTTATTTGCGGTTTATTGTCCAAAAAATGCTCACAATCCATGCCCACAAAAGGCGGACTGCCAAAGAAATCTTGCCTCCCCAATATCGCTGCGGTGTATCGAAAACAAGCATTTTTGAGGGGACAATCTCCACCATCACACAAGGTAATATCGTACATTTGGAATAAAGTTTTTGATATTAGCTTCTAAAACAGCGTAAATTAAGTCATTTTAAGTGCTTAGGCAAAAATTAGTTTATTAAAAAAGTCAAAATGTATATAAAATACTGAATATCAATTTTTTATATACATTCATAATTTATAACTAATAATTTATAACTACTAAAAACCTTTTAAAGAAAGTTTTTGACAAAAATCCTTAAATTTGCGGTGCTTAAATTTAATGTATGAAGTGAATGAATCAAATCAAAAAGTTTTTCCTCACGTGGAAAGTAAAGCAGGCTTTGAAAGCGCAAAAAGCCATCAAACGCCCTACCCCAAACTATGACGAAGCAAGTACCATTGGCATTTTACTCAAAACTGAGCAAGACGCTATGGGACTCGCAGTGCAGCATTTTATTCAGCAACTGACCAAAGACGGAAAAAAAGTAACCGTTTTGGCATACCTCCCCAAGCCTGAAAATACAGTAACTTTTAACTTCCAACATTATGTGATTACGGAAAAAGACATTGATACTTGGGGCAATTTGAATTCGGAAATTACAGAAACTTTTATTGGGCAACCCTTTGATTATCTGTACTGTATAAGCAAAGATGATGAAATTATTTTTCAATATATTTTGGCAAAAAGTAAGGCAAAGTGCAGGGTGGGAGCTTATAAAAAAGAAAATGCTACTTTTTATGAACTGATGATTGATTTGCCACCCGAACAAGACATTGATATTTTTACAAAACAAGCACTACATTACACACAATCAATTATTTATAACTAATGAAAACAGATTGGAAAGGCGTAGGCGTAGCCTTGGTTACTCCCTTTGATGCCAATGAATCCATTGACTACAAAAGCCTACTAAAATTATTACAACATACTGAAAATCAAGTAGATTACTGGGTGGTGCATGGCACTACGGGGGAAGCTGCGACCACTACTGCCCAAGAAAAAGCAGAGATTTTACAATTTGTCAAGGCAAATAACCCCCGCAATGTACCTATCATGTACGGATTAGGAGGCAATAACACAAAGCAACTCTTAGAAGAACTCAAAAGTATTGATTTTAAAGGAGTTGGGTCAATTTTATCTGTTTCACCTTATTACAATAAGCCTTCACAAAGTGGGATTGTAAAGCATTATACTGCCATTGCTGATGCTTCGCCTGTGCCTATCATGCTTTACAATGTGCCTGGACGCACTTCGTCCAATATTTCCGTAGAAACAACATTGGAGTTGGCAAAACACCCTAACATACTGGGAATCAAGGAAGCATCGGGCAACTTGGTGCAATGTATGCAGATAGCCAAGGACAAGCCTGAGCATTTTTTACTGCTTTCGGGTGATGATATTCTTACTGTGCCTTCTGTAAGTTTTGGTGCGGTGGGCGTAATTTCTGTGTTGGCAAATGCTTTTCCCAAAGAATTTTGTGAGATGGTCGGTTTTGCCTTACAAAATGAGTATGAACAAGCAAGCCGTTTATTATTTAAGTTCTTGGCTCTGAATGACTTGATGTATGTAGAAGGCAATCCCGTAGGTATTAAAATGGTGATGGAAATATTGGGCATCTGCGAGGCAACGGTTAGACCGCCTATGGACAGTGCTTCGGCAACCTTGAAGGCAAAAATAGAGCTTGCTTTAAAAGAATTTGCAGTATAAAAAATTAGTGATTTTCATTTCTTACAACTTTGGTAACTTCTTATAACTGTCGGCAAGGCATAAAGCCGTTGCCGAAGTTACAAGAATAGATAAGTGTTCTCCCTTTCTATCTCTCTCCTTTGAGGTATTGGATATAAATAATAGATTGGTTATAGTTTTTTAGCGTTTCCAAATAATTTCCCTCGATTTGGAAAGCCAATTCTAAGTTTTGTAAATAAGCATAGTAGGTAATGCTTCCCAAACGGTAGCTTTCACGTGCGTCGCGCAGGATTTCGCTTGCCTCTCGCAGACCTACGTTTTCAAAATAGTTAAGGTTTTCATCGGCTTGACGGTAAAGCGCAAGTGCATTGGTATATTCTGTATTGAGTTGCAGCGTATTGATGCGCGTTTGTGTTTGCGAAATTTCTACTTCTTTGGCGGTAGCACGCACAAAGGCGTTTTGCGTCCAAAGCCAAAGCGGTACAGAAATACCATAGCGCAGGCGGTTTTGGAAAGGTGCATAGCCAATATCGCTTGGGTTTGTAGCACCTTGATTTAAAAAGCCTACAAACAAATTGGGCAAACGCTTTCGTTTTTCTACTTTGACCAAACTCTTGTTCAAACTCTCCACTTGATAGTTAAAAGTCAAGATAGGATTACTTGCAAATGCCGTAGTATCAATACGATACGCGGCTGGTAGTTCAGGCAATTTGATTAGTCTTTCGCTTGGAGTTTGTGTGGTATCTGCTGCGCTGCCCAAGAGCAAGCCAAATTGGAGTTTGGTATTTCTCAATTCTACTTCGGCTTGGCGCAGGTTATAGAGTATTTTTTTGTACTGCGACTCCCCGTTAATTTTCTCTAAATTAGTGATTTGCCCTACGCGATAGCGTACGTCATTGACGCGAATAATGTCGCGATAAACTGAATCTTGCCTTCTGAGCCAGTTTACCTTTTCGATGACAAATTGCAAATTGGTATAGGCAACTTTTACTCTATAAACCAAGTTGTTAGACGAAATTTGTTTCTCTGCCTCTGCCAAGCCTACGCGTTTTTCTTGGGCATCTGCCTGCGCTGTATAAACACTTGGGAACTGAAACCGCTGCATCACGCCTGGGCGCATTACGCTGCCTGTGGGAGCTTCGAAAATGAGTTCGGGGTTTTCAAGGTTATAGGCTGTGGGTTTGAGCAATACTTGTTGCTGAATTTTTTGGTCTGCCAAGCGCATTTGAGGATTTTTCTCTATTGCTTTTGTTACAGCTTCTTGTAGTGAAATAGGTTTTGTTTGTGCAAAACAAACCCCCACCGACACAAGCAAAAGTGCAAGTGTAGCAAGTAAATTATTGGGGGCTTCGGCATAATGATTAGTAATCACAGGCTCTTGCTGATTGTGTAACAAGGACTCGATGTCTTGCTCATCATCTTCATCTTCTTCTTTGGTTTTCTTGAAAAGGCAATACAGAACAGGTAAAACCAGCAAAGTTAGAATTGTAGTGGTAAGCAAGCCACCAATCACTACCGTAGCCAAAGGTTTCTGGACTTCCGCGCCTACACTGGTAGAAAGTGCCATAGGCATAAAGCCCAAGGCAGCAACGGCAGAGGTCATCAAAATAGGGCGAAAACGGTCAGGCAAGCCCTTCAATACGCGGTCTTCAGGTTTTTTAACACCATTTTCGCCCAACTGATTAAAATGCTCGACCAACAAAATACCGTTTAAAACGGCTACTCCAAACAGGGCAATAAAGCCCACACCTGCGGAAATACTAAAGTTCATATCTCTCAAAAGTAAGGAAAAAACGCCACCCACCGCAGACAAAGGTACAACTGTATAAATGAGCAAACTATCTGCAATATTGCCAAAAGAGGCAAAAAGTAAGCAAAAGATGATAAAAAGCGCAATCGGCACGACAATTCCCAGTCGCGATTTTGCCCGACGGAAGTTCTCGAACTCGCCGCCGTACTCTACTTCGTAGCCTTTGGGAATGGTTACGTTTGCCTCGACCTTTACTATCAAGTCATTTACAATGGATTCTAAGTCGCGTCCGCGCACATTAAAACCAATGTTTGATTTGCGTTTGAGGTCTTCATGCCCTATTTCTGAGGGACCTATTTTTTCCTGAATATCAGCCAGTTCGCGCAGGGGAATCCTTGCGCCAGTTCCTGTATTGATAAGTAAGTTTTTGATATTTTCTATCTTTGCGCGGTCATCACTGGCAAGGCGTACTGTAAGTTCAAAGCGTTTGTCATTTTCATAAATAAGTCCCGCAGATGCGCCTGCAAAAGCGACCTGAATAGCACGATTCATTTGTGCGACGGTTACTCCATACACTGCCATTTGCTTGCGGTCGTATTTGATATTGATTTGAGGCAGACCAAAAATTTTGTTTTCCTGCACATCTACTGCCCCATCTATGGTTTTGATAATCTCAATAATTTGGTTACTTTTTGCCACAATCGTATCTAAATTATAGCCAAAAAGTTTGACTACTACGTCCGTTCGCGCACCACTCATTAACTCGTTTACGCGATTTTCAATTGGTTGTTGAATAGAAACGACAATGCCTGGGAACTCTTTTAATACCTCAGAAACCAAATCAGAAAGGTCTTCTTGGGCTTTTGCCTTTTTCCACTGCTTTTTGTCATGCAAAACTACCACGATTTCCTGCGCTTCCAGTGGCATCGGGTCGACGGGTACTTCGGAAGTACCGATTTTAGATACGATTCTTTCTATTTCGTCAGGAAATTCTTTCATCAACCTTACCTGAATCTTATCGCCTAAGTTAATGGCTTCGGTCATCGAAGTTCCTACGGGCAAATTTACCTCAATTACCAAATCGCCTTCTTGGAGTTTGGGGATAAACTCGCCCCCAATTTTGCTAAAACCATAACCGCCTGCTATTAAGATAAATATAGCAAGCCCTATGGCTACAAATTTTCTATGCAAACAAAAAGCAACCGCAGGACCTACAATTTTATTATACACCCAAGAAACCACTTTTTCGGAAATACCATGGTCGTGTGGGTCTTTGGGTGGGCGCAAAATCAAGGCACTCATCATGGGTACATAAGAAACGGACAAAAGTAATGCCCCAAAAATGGCAAATCCCACCGTTTTAGCCATTGGTCCAAACATTTTTCCCTCAATACCTTCCAAAGTCAAAATAGGGAAATAAACAATCAAAATGATTAACCCACCAAAAACGACTGATTTTTTGACTTCCTGCGCCGCCTCGATGACTACCTCTTGGCGCGCCGCAAATGTATCTACTTTATGACCTGCACTGTGCTGTTTGGCTACGGCATGAGCCAAGAAAAATACCACACTTTCTACCACAATAATCGCAGGGTCGACCAATAGCCCAAAGTCTATTGCCCCCAAGCTCATAATATTGCCTACTACATCAAAATATTTCATCCAGCCAAAGGCAAAAAGCATCGCCAAAGGAATCACCGAAGCCGCCAGCAAACTTGCCCGCCAGTTGCCCAAGAACACTAAAATCACCAAAACGACTATCAGCGCACCCTCGACCAAGTTTGTCATTACGGTTTTAATTGCATTATTTACTAATTTCGAGCGGTCAATAAAAGGTTCAATGATTAATCCTTCGGGTAGTTTTGCCTCGATTTCCTTCATTTTAGCTTTGATTCGTGTGATGACTTCGCTGCCGTTTGCGCCTTTCATCATCATAATAATCCCCCCTACGGTTTCGCCTTCTCCATTATAAGTGATTGCGCCGTAACGAATACTACTTCCATAATCTACGTCAGCTACATCGCGTACCAGCACAGGAATCTTATCATTCATCTTGACCACTGTATTCCCAATTTCTTCTAAGTTAGAAGCCAAGCCTATACCTCTGATAGTGAAGGCTTTATTTTGTTTTTCTATGTATGCTCCACCTGTATTGCTATTCCCATCTCGCAGCGCATCAAAGAGTTCATCAATAGTAACATTGAGAGATTTCATGCGTTCGGGGTTCAGCTTTGCCTGATATTCTTTCTTGAAACCACCAAAGCCACTTACCTCAGCAATGCCTCTTACACCCAGTAGCTGCCTGCGAATCGTCCAGTCTTGCATGGTGCGAATCTCCATAGGTGAAAATGATTTGTCTTTGGGATTTTTTGGGCGAATGATGTACTGAAACACCTCTCCTAAGCCCGTAGAGGCGGGACCCATGTACGGCTTACCTGCATTTTCGGGGATTTCGCTACTGACCGCCTCTAAGCGTTCGAATACTTGCTGTCGCGCCCAGTAGATGTCGGTTTCATCAGTAAATACTACCTTGACTACTGACAAGCCAAACTTAGAAATCGACCGCATTTCTATCAGTCCTGGAATATTGGACATTGCCATCTCGATAGGGGCTGTAACAAACATTTCCATTTCGAGTGGCGCAAGGCTGGGCGTATTGGTGATGATGTCCACCTGATTACTGGTTACATCAGGAACGGCATCAATGGGGAGATTACTCAGCGAAAAACTTCCCCAAATAATAAGTATGCCCACCAAAATACCAATCAAAATAGGATTACGCACACTAAAAGCAATAATTTTATCTATCATTTCTTATATATTTTGTAAAAAAATTAAGCGAATATTCATTTTTTAGTAAAATTATAGTTTATTTTTGATAAATTTAAAAATACAAGGAGAAACTTGCTATACCGTACCAATCTTCTCGTGGGTTTAGTCGCTTGCGTATTTTAGTTTTCAAACTAATTGTATTTAGTTCATATCAAAACACAGTTAAAAACCAACAAACCTAAATTTGTGCGTTTGGTCAAGTTTGAGAAGGTGATGTAAAGATAGCCATAGAAGATTAAATTGTGTGTCTAAAAAAATGGGTACTATGAGGACTAAATAACTACAAATCTATTAGAAGAGTGTTTATTCATATAGCTTCCTATCCATTATTTTCTTGTCTATCAGGTTGCTTGTCCCGCCTGCGACTTTTGCCTTTTGCCACTGCGCGATAGCCTCCTGCACCTGCCCCAGCTTATAAAGTACATCTCCATAATGCTCCAAGACAGTCCCATCATTGCTTAGTTGTGCTGCTTTTTCTAAGTGGATTTTGGCATTTTTGTAATCACCAGCTACATACAAAATCCAACCATAAGTGTCCAAATAAGAAGGCTGATTGGGCGAAATCTTGATGAGTTTGGCGGCAAGTTCCTTTGCCAAATCGAGTTTTTCTTTTCTCAAAGACAAGTAATAGCTATAATTGTTCAGCACAAAAGGGTCATTGGGGTTCAGGCTAAGTGCTTCCTCGTAGGCGGCATCAGATTTGGCGTATTCGCGGGTGGCGTTATAAGCCTCGCCTAAGTATTTGTGAATCTCACCTATCAATTCCTTATTTTCCGAAGCAAGCATTTTTGCCTGTTCCAAAGATTGCAGTGCCTCATCAAACTGGCGTTTAAAGTATTTCCCTACGCCATTCATGTACCAAAAAACAGCATGATTGGGGAACAGTTCCAAGCCCTGCTCTGAGTGCTTGACCAAGCCGTCATAATCTTGTAGCTTTGCGTCCAAGTCGAGCAAACTTGTCCATGCCTGATAATTATTTCCGTCCAATTCCAGTGATTGGAGGTAGGCGGTGCGAGCTTCTTTGGGGTAGTTATCAATTCGCAGAAAATCTCCATAGTAAAAATGAGCTTTCCCACTTTCGGGGTGCTGTTTTACAGTCAGTGCTGCCAGTTTGACAGCCGTTTTTCGCTTGTCCTCTCTATCCAAAACCATGTAATAACCTACCAACACGCGAAGTTTGGCTTCTAAGTCTAAATCTGGATTTGCAAAAGCTACTTCCAGTTCTTTTAACTGGTTTTGTATATCCCCTTGTTGCTGGTAAATATCTGATAACAAGACCCTTGCAAAAGAATTGTCAGGAGAAGTTTCTATGACAGTGAGTAATATTTTTTTTGCTTCTTCTATTTTTCCCTGATTCAACAGTAGCTCTGCTTGTGCTTCCTTGTACTCTACCATGTCAGGGAAAGCATCTATCAATTTCTGCCCTTCGCGGAGTGCGCCGTGGGGGTCTTTGAGTGCCAAATAGACTTTTTGCTTTTTGCGCGTAATTTCTTCGTCTATACCTATTTTTTTTTCTAATTTATCGTACATTTCTATTGCTTCCTTGTAGCGTTCTTGGTAAAGATAAATAGTAGCAATATTGTAGTAATAACTTTCGCTGTTGGGTACATTTTTAATCAGGCTTTGATAGGTTTCTATGGCATTAGAGAACTGATTTTGTTTCTGTTGTATCTCTCCGAGCAAGGTGTAGTAATATTTGTTTTGGGGGTTCAGAGCCAGTGCTTTGGCGGCGTAAGGGCTTGCCTTGCCTATACTGTCTTTTTTGAGATAAATCTCGGCGATTTTGAAGTGCGCGGCGGCATTGGTGGGGTATAGCTTCACCACAGTCAAAAACAAAGGAAGTGATTTTTTAAACCCTTGGCTCATCATGCTTTCAAGCAAATATTTTTCCATTGCATCTCCAAAAATGAAGTTTTCATTCGTCATTTCCGCGCCGAAAGCGTCCTCGTCTTCTTCCTGTTTGCCTTCTTCTTTGCCTGTTTTTTTGTCTTGTTTGGGGTCTTTTTTGTCTTGTTGGGCATACATTTCTACCGCAGACAATAGGAATAAGGCGCAGAAAAAGCTGATGAATAATTTATTTTGTTTGGTTTGCATCATGGTAAGTGGGCTAAAAGTCATTGCATTTTTTTGAAAAAAACAAATATAAAGAAAAAAACAGATAAATTACACTGATTCTCCAATTTTTGGAAATTACTAAGAT
The DNA here is from genome assembly GCA_013298985.1 of Cytophagales bacterium. Classification (GTDB taxonomy): domain Bacteria; phylum Bacteroidota; class Bacteroidia; order Cytophagales; family Thermoflexibacteraceae; genus Thermoflexibacter. The sequence continues at coordinate 2,935 of JAAFJS010000011.1, read as the reverse complement.
TACAGGAAGTCTATTTTTTTATCAAAACGTGTTGGTTTCTTACGTGTATCAAAACAAAAATAGGAAAAACAAACGAATATTCGCATATTTTTTGCTACTTGTATTTTCTCTTTTTGAATTGGTATTAAAAATATGGCTTTTAAAATTATTTTATTCTTTTTGCTGTTCCTGCCTTTGTCTTTTGCTAAGGGGAAATCTTTGAATGTTTTTACTGACAGCCTGATACAGGTATTAAAAACGGTAGAAGGCAGGCAGCGTGTGGAAACGTTAAATTTGTTGGGGTGGGAATACCGAAATGTGGCACAGCATCAGGCACTCAAATATATAGCAGAATCGATTATGCTGGCAGAAAGCATTGATTTTCAGCAAGGATTGGCGTATGCCCTGCGTACCAAAGCGAGTATTCACTGGAATATAGGCAACTATACGGTCGCCGCAGAAAACGCATTGGCGGGCTTAACAATCTTTGACAACCTCAAAGATTCGCTGGGTATAGCCAATACGTATTTGATTTTGGGCAATATTTATAGTAGGCAGGGCAACAAACCTTTTAGCTATGATTATTACCAAAAAGCCTTGCTAATTTTCGAACCACTGGGCGAGCAGGGTCGCATCGCCTCTTGCCTGAATAACCTCGCCAATATCTTAATAGATAAAGGAGATTACAAGCAAGCAGCTATCTATCTCATTCAGGCTCAGGCGATTAATCGTAAGTTCACAACAAAACAAGCCAAAATTAGCTTGGCACATAACCTGAATAATCTGGGTTCTTTGTACTTCAAACAAGGCTCTTATGATTCTGCACTCGTTGTACTAACCGAAGGAGAGCAGGTAAGTAAGTCCATTGGTGATGAAAGCATACATATCATCTTATACGATACTTACTTGACATTTGCGCGTGTGTATTTGAAAAAAAATCAGACGGCACTTGCCCTTGACTATGCCCCCAAAGCACTGTTAAATGCAAAAAAAATTGAGATGAAAGCTGGAATTAGGGATAGCTACAAACTGTTGGCGGAGATTTATGGACTCCAAAACAACATAGCACAAGCCTACGATTTTCAAAAAAAATACATCAGCCTCAATGATTCTATCCTCAACGAAGAAAGCATCAAAAAGGTCGCAGATATGCAAGCGCAATACGAAAACGAAAAGAAGGAAAAAGAAATCTTGGCATTAAAAAGTGAGAAAATAGTACAAGAGCTAAAAATGAAACAGCAGACCTATTTGGAATATCTGTTAGGCATTTCATTGTTTTTTATTATCATTATTGCCTTTATTTTTTATAAAAATCAACGTAATCAAAAGAAAATCAACACATTACTGGAAAGTAAAAATAAGGAAATAGAAGCACAAAAGCAAGCGTTGGAAAAGATGAATAGAACCAAAGATAAGTTTTTTTCCATTGTTTCTCACGACCTCAAAAGCCCAATGAACTCACTCAAAGGCTTTTCCAGCCTGCTGGCAACGTATGCTGAGGGCATGAGCGCGGAAGAAATTAAGAAGATAGCCACAGACCTCAATCAATCTGTAAATAATACGCTTGACCTGACCAACAACCTGCTCACTTGGGCGCGTCTGCAAATGGAAAGCATTGATTTTAACCCTGTTTTGATTGACTTGAATACGATTATCAAAGACCAGCTTGCCCTGTTCCAGCCAACAGCCCAAGCAAAAAGCAATACACTTGTCAGTAATTTAACGCCTGATTTGAAGGTTTGGGCAGATGAAAATCACTTGGATTTTATCCTCAGAAACCTCATAGCCAATGCCCTCAAATTTACACAGCAGGGACAAATCGTGATAAGCGCAACTCCCAAAGATAAAGCCATCGAAATCGCTATCAAAGATACGGGCAAGGGCATGGACGCAGCTTTTATGCAAAATATCTTTGATGTAGGGCATAAAAGCAGTACGCTTGGCACTGCGGGCGAAAAAGGAACGGGCTTGGGCTTGCCTCTTTGTAAGGAATTTGTAGAAAAAAATGGTGGAAAAATCTGGGTAGAAAGCATTAAAAACCAAGGAAGTACGTTTTATTTTACGCTGAAAATTAGCTAAATTTTATATATGGAAAATTATAAAGATAAAAATATTGTGCTTTTTGATGGCGTTTGCAATCTTTGCAATGGCGCAGTGAACTTCCTGATAGACAGGGACAAAGACAATAAATTGCATTTTGCCTCTTTACAATCTGAGGTTGGGCAAGCCATCTTAAAAGAGTATCAGATGGATATGGCTAATTTTGACACCTTTATTTTTCTCAAAAAAGGAACATTGTTTATGCGTTCGGGAGGTGCATTGGAAGTGGTGCGTATATTGGGAGGCGCGTGGGCGTGGTTATCTGTTTTCAAGATTGTCCCTACTTTTTTGCGCGATGGCATTTACACGCTAATTTCCAAGAATAGATATAAGATTTTTGGCAAACAAGAATCCTGCCGTATGCCTACGCCTGAGTTGAAAGCAAAGTTTTTATGATTTTTGATTAAAATATCAAATTAAGCACACTGATAAGGCAAATTTAATAGATTTTTACAGATAAAAATTTAAAAATCCGTGTTTTATTCGTAAAATCGGTGTTATCTGTGTGCCAAAAACATTATTAATTCATAATCGCAGCGGCGAATCGTTTGTAATTCATAACTACTTGTTTCTTAGTATTTTAGGCAAATATTTTTTTCTTCTGTAAAAAAGCGCAAAGCCTCAAAGCCGCCCTCACGCCCAAGCCCTGAATTTTTCACGCCTCCAAAAGGAGTGCGTAAATCCCTTAATAACCAGCAGTTTATCCAAACAATGCCGCTTTGGAGTTGGTGAGCTACCTGATGCGCCGTTGTCAAGTTTTCTGTCCAGATGGTTGCCGCCAGCCCATATTGCGTGGAATTGGCATACTCTATTGCCTCTGCGGTCGTTTCAAAAGGCGTTAAAGTAACGACGGGAC
>JAAFJS010000109.1 GCA_013298985.1 Cytophagales bacterium | reverse complement strand
AAACAGCAAAAAAATATCGTGCCTGCTAAATTAGGCAAAATTCGTTTTGCTCGTTTTCAAAATTTACATTTTAAGGCGTTTTAAGCGTATATTTCATTAGTTTCAAATTTTTGCGTAAGTCCTAATAGATTTGTATCAATTAATATAAATTTATAGATTTGTAGCAGTTATATGTTATAAAGTTAGGATGAATATTTTTTCATAAATATAAATCAATGAATAGACTATATAATTTAGATTATTTGAGAGGAATAGCGGCTTTCGGTATAATGATTCATCACTATATGAGTTGGCAGCAACACAAGTTCTATGAGTCTGATACTTTTATTGGTAAACTTGGAATATATGGAGTTGCTATTTTCTATATATTAAGCGGGCTAACACTTTTTTATGTTTACTATGACAAAATGGTATTTTCGAAAAGTGATATTTGGGGTTTTGTAAAAAAGAGAATACTAAGAATATACCCGCTTTTATGGATTGTAACACTGTCTGCGATAGCTGTAGAACGAAAAATGCCTAATTTAATAGATGTCTTTCTCAATTTAACGGGACTTTTTGGATTTGTTAAATGGCATACCTTTTTTTCACTCCAAGTGTGGTCTATTGGAAATGAATTGGTATTTTATGCTTTTTTCCCTTTTTTTGTTTTCTTTTCAAAATCTGCGAAGCCTTTGATGCTCTTGTTAGTATTGGCGATAGGTGCTTGCTATTTATATTTTACATTTGTAGTTATAGATATTTCGATACCACTACACGACCAATGGAAAGTATATACAAACCCTTTAAACCATGTATTTTTGTTTTTATGTGGTTTTTTGGTAGGACTTTTCCTTCACAATGCAAAAATAAGCAATCTTAATAGCATTTTTATACTATCAATAGGTTTGATAATCTTCATTTTTTATCCAGTGCAAGGGGACGTAGTAAATTTAGTTACAGGTGTAAATAGGCTAATTTTTTCGTTTAGTTGCTTGTTAATCTGCATTGGCACTTATAAAATAGCTATTCGCCCAATTGCGTCTATTCACCTTCCTCTTGCATTATTAGGGGATATAAGTTATTCGGTTTACATGATTCATCCTTTGGTTTATCTTTTGGTGGGAATAGCATTAAAATATTTATATTTATCTGATATAGCGTATATAAGGCTTATTTTAGCTGTGTTACTAACATTGGTAATCAGTTATTTTGTTTACAAATACATAGAGAAATATTTTATGAAATTAGGTAAAAATAGATAATCTGTTTAAATAATATTTTCTAATTATTTTTTCTTTTATTGTACTATCATTTTAGTCAGTAGTGCTTTCAAATGTGTGATATTCAAAATTTTACCTCCCCCTAACCCCCTCCAAAGGGGGAAAATAACATTTTCTCGCCCTTTGGAGGCGCAGTGCAACTGGGGTAGAGGGAGGTTATCATACAATTAGAATCATCTACTTTTAGTCAAACATTTTAAACCATTAACCATTAAAACTATGAGTGTAGAAAGTTTAGTGATATTCTTATTAATAGGCTTGGTAGCGGGCTGGCTCGCAGGTCAAGTGTTCAAAGGCTACGGCTTTGGCTTGGTTGGCAACATCTTGGTAGGTGTTGGCGGCGCATTTTTGGGTGGCTTCTTGCTCCCCAAAGTTGGCTTACACATTGCGGGAATTTTGGGTTCGATAATTTCAGCCTTCATTGGTGCGCTGATTTTATTGGCTGTACTGCGCTTAATCAAGCGCGTATAAAAAACTTATTTTGATTGTAAAACCCTCTATTCCAATAAAGTAGAGGGTTTTGTTTTTATGAAAAAATACTTTTATTATGTTACATTTTTACGCTTATATTTTTCTTTTCTCGCTTATGATGCCTGTGCATCTAAAAAATACGTCAGACCCAACTTATAAGAAAACAATAGCACAGTGGCATCAGCAGCGTATCCAAAACCTTAAAAGTGAGCAAGGTTGGCTAAACTTGGCGGGACTATTTTGGCTCAAAGAAGGTAAAAATACCCTTGGGGCTGATGTGAGCAATGATATTATTTTTCCTGCGGGCAAAAGTCCCAGTTTTTTGGGTAGTATTTCTCTCCAAAATGGAGAAGTAAGTATGGAGGTTCTCCCTGGCAAAGAGATATTTAGCGAAGACAAAAGCATTTCTCAAGCGATTATATTTTCACCTTCTTTGTCCAGTCCATTGACCCTGAAATATGGCTCGTTGAGATGGTTTGTCATCAAAAGAGGAGATAAATACGCAATTAGGTTACGAGATTTGGAAAGTCCTGTTTTACAGTCATTTAGCGGCATTAAAACCTATCCAATTTACGAAAAATGGAAAGCCAAAGCACGCTTGATACCACCTTCGGAAAATAAGAAAATAGCGATTACAGACGTGCTGGGCATGACCAGTATGCAAGAGTTCGCGGGGACGTTGGTTTTTGAATTGGAGGGAAAGGAGTACCGCCTTGATGCAGTTGATAATGGCAAAGACTTATTCATTTTGTTTGCTGACCAAACCAATAAAAGGGCTACCTATGGCGCAGGCAGATTTTTATATGCAGAAAAACCTGATAATGAGGGCAATATGTTTTTAGATTTTAACAAATCTATCAATCCTCCTTGCGCTTTTACTGAGTTTGCGACCTGTCCTCTGCCACCAAAGCAAAACTTTATAGACCTTGCTGTCAAAGCTGGAGAAAAAAACTACGGGAAGCATTAAAAAAAATATTCTTGCCCATAAAAAATATAGACAAGAATATATAAAATATTGAAAATCATTATTTTACTTCTGATAGAATCATGTAACTTGTCAGTTTGTCTTTTTCATTATAGCTTTCTGTCCTGACCATGCCTACATCTTTGGCATACCAAGCGAAGGTTTTATAAGTCATTTTTTTACCAAAAAGCCCTTCTAAATCAGTGAGATAAGAAACCTTAAAGCAATCAAAATTGCCTGCGGGCGTAGTGATTTGCTCCTTGCCTTCCACTTTTCTTTCGCGAATATTAAATGTGCGGTTCATAATCGTCATACCGCCCATAGAGGCTTTGACATTGTAAGCCACATTGTTGAGTGTTTGCCCGATGTCCAGTGTGGAGGGCAAGTCCAGTTGGTCGCCTGTAACCTCGACTTTCATCTCATTATTTCCCTTCATTTCAGGCATATTCTGCATACCAAAGCTTTTCATGTCAAACTTGATGATACCATTTTCGCAGACCATTTGTAGTGTAGCCTCCCCCATTTTTTTGTCTTTTTCGTCAAAACTTTCACTCAATAAGGTGGCATTGACCACTTTACCAGCCATGCTAATTTCCTTACAAGTTTGCACCATAGTGCTTGTGAGCTTGTTTTTGGCATTAAAACTCTGCATTTTTAACACAGTCCCTTTTTTGTAGTTAAAAAACTCATTGCAACTCTGAGCAAAACTTACCTGACTTCCAAGACAGGACAGGAAAAAAATCAATAAAAAATTTGATACTTTCATTTTAGATTTGAGTTAAAATAGATGTGAAAATCTGTTAATCAATAATTTAATTGAAAGGGCTTCAAAGTGATATAAATGATTAAGACAAATTTTAAACCAAAATTGATAAGAAAAATAATGACTAAATTTTGGCGTACTTCTAATCAAACCGTATCGCCTTGATGGGCGTAATTCGTGAAATAATAGTCATAGGAATCCAAAGCACCAAACCAATAATAACCAGCAAAAAAAGGTTTAAACCAATGATAGTCAGCCAGTCCCACGCAATCGGAACGGTGTTCATGTAGTAATTTACGGGGTCAAGCGGGATAATTTTGAAGCGATATTGCAGAAATCCAAGCAGCAGCGCGATGCCATTGCCCAGCCCCATTCCTTTGAGTACAATCCGCAATCCATGGTAGAAAAAGATGCGTTTAATCAGTTTATTTGTAGCACCAAAGGCTTTGAGAGAGCCTATCATGTTGGTACGTTCCATAATCAAAATCAGCAAAACTGACATTACATTGAAGCACGCCACCACCAAAATCACCGCCAAAAAGACAATCACATTACGATTCAGCATCTCAAACCAATCAAAAAGATGTCCGTACTGGCTCGTAACCGTATCCATCGCCATATCGTAGTCGAGTATATCCAGCACCTTGTCCGAAGTCCCCGTAGAAAGCGTGCTAAAATCTTTGACAAAAATCTCAAAACCGCCCGTCAGCGTATCATTCCAGTTATTGAGTTTTTGGATTAATTTGTTGTCCACCAAGCCTATTTTGTCATCAAAATCCTCTAATCCCGTTTCATAGATGCCTTTAATATTCATTTTACGAAAGCGCGGCGGCTCTTGAAAAAAGTAAGCGATAATCGTATCATTTACTTTGAGTTGTAGTTTTTCCGCAAATTTCTGACTGATAATCAGGTCGTTAGAGCTTACGCTATCATTAAAAGTGATATTGCTCCCTGCGATTATATTTTTGGCAAACCGCACAGTATCAAAGTCATAGGAAATGCCTTTGAGCAGCACCCCCATAATCTCGATGTCCGTTTTGAGCAAGGCAGGCTTTTGGCTAAAAGACTGAATATGAGCTATTTCTGGTATAGCCTTCAATGTTTTCAAAAAAGGTCTTTCCACCGAAATAGGCGCGCTTTGGTAAGAATCACTTGCATCAAACTTGGTGAGCTGAATATGCGCCGTAAAGCTGAAAATCTTTTCACGAATCTCAGACTGAAAACCCTCAAAAATCATAAAAGAAACAATCATCGTTGCCAGCCCAAGCGCAATGCTACCCATCGCGATATTGGTGATAAGTGCCGAAAAAGCACTCCCTTTTTTGGCATTGCTGATGCGCGACGCAATGAAATACGAAAGAGAAAACTTGGGTGTAGAGGTTTGGGTTTTCAAAATCTAACTTTTAAAATGTTGAAAATTGGTGATGATGCTAAATGTATGATAACCTCGTCCTATCCCAACTGCACTTGCCACCAAAGGAGGATAAAAGGCTGTTTTCCCCCTTTGGAGGGGGTAGGGGGAGGTGAAATTTTGAACATCATACATTTGAAAGCACTGCCTGAAAATTCTATCCACAAAAATAGCAAAAATTTCAACGGCTATTCAAACAATTTCAAACCATATTCAAACAATCTCAAATCACAAATTTTTGAGAGCTTCCAAAAGTACAATTTTTCAGTATTCAATTTTTTAATCTTAACTCTTTTTAGGTGAGTTTTTAAAGACCCAATCACCAAAAATAGTATTTTTCTTAGCTAAATATAGTACAAAAACAATAAATCACTTACAAGTATATGTATGCATACTTATGGCTACTGATTACTTATGTAATAAATAATTAATTTAATCATTTTTTTGATTTTATAAATACTGAAATGCAAGAAAAATAGATAAACTTTCAAATGCTTAGAATAATATAGTGAAAACTAAAAGTGTAATAGTGCAATTTAAAAGCACTTTTATACAAAAAAATCTTTGATTAATCATATTTTTTTGAAAAATTGTATTTTACGAAGATAGTCATTGTACTTTCCAAATACGTTTTTGAACTATTTCCTATACGACGTAATTTTTATATATTTTATCAAAAATTTTCAGCATAAAATTTGGAATTATCGACTCCTTTGCTGTATCTTTACATCATCAAACAAACAGAAAAAAACATTTGACTCAATATAAAGTACAAAAAGCAAATGTAAATTCTTTGATAAGCACTTTCTAAACTTTCTTATATATTAATCTTTGAAAAGTACAATTTTCAAAAACTAACTAAAAAACAAGTATCACTTTTTAAATTTTTTTAAAACTATGAAAAATATCGCAAAATTAATACTCGCTTTTATCTGTGGTCTTCTCCTTGTCAATGCTGCTAATGCGGCTGAATTTGTCGTTAAAGGCACTTACAACGGCAAAAATTTGTATCTCCACAATCCTCACAACGAAGACCAAGACTTTTGTATCACTGAGTTTTACATCAATGGTGTTCGCTTCACTGCTCCCAAATCAAGCGCGATTGATGTAGATTTATCTCACTTACTTTCTCAGACTAACGTTACTATCAAAATCGTACATACCGAAGTTTGCGAGCCTAAATTGATGAATGCGGCTGTATTGCGTCAGAATCAAGAGTTTCATTTCAGCGCAGTAGAAATCAACAAAAATCAAATGAATTGGATTGGCAAGGGCGAGCAAAAGCATGGCGTTTACTTTTTAGAGGCTTTCAAACACGATTCTTGGAATACAGTGAAAGTGATTAATGCGAAAAATGTATCTGTAAACAGCACACCTTATGTAGAAGAAGTTGCTTTGCACACTGGCGTAAACAAATTCAGAGTTCGTTATGTAAATAATCATGGCAAAATGTTTTTCTCTAACGAAGTTGTTTATTTTTCAAACAAAAGCAGGGTGAGTTTTGCACCAAACATGGTAGAAAGCAGCTTGACTTTTTCTTCGGAGGTAAAATACGAAATTCAGGACGAAAACATGAACGTCATTTTGAAGGGTGAAGGCGAGATGGTAGATTGTTCTAACTTAAAATCAGGCAGTTACTACATGGTTTATGACAATAAAACAGAGAAATTCACCAAAACAGAAGCGGTAGTTGCCGAAGGTGGAAAAACAAAAAAAGGAAATTAATTGATGCAAGCGAAAGGCTTATAATAACAGAAGGAACAAGCGACACGCTTGTAACAACAAAAAAATAAAAATAACTCATTTACCCTCATTACTAAATTTACGTATGAAATTACAAATCATTGGGAATATACGATACAAAAAACCGATTTAGCAAAAAGCTAAATCGGTTTTTTGTTTAAAAGGAACAAGAGAATAGACTCATGCCTTAATAAGTTATATCAGAAATTCCATTTCTTTGAGAAATGGAATTTCTAAGATTAAGTATTTCAACAAATGTAAGCGTATTTTGTATTATCACAGTCCCGTTAGGGACACGAGCTTTGTAGAAATCAATAAAGAACAACAGGTAAAAGTCCCTTTAGGGACGTAACTTATTTATTTACAAATGCGTGTGTCGTCCCTAAAGGGACTTTTGAAATATGATTTATCCTAATTTTCTACAAAACGGTCGTGCCTAATGGCACTAAACAACAAAACTTTTATTTCCGTTGAATTACTTATTTCATATAACAATTTAATGCGCTTATGTAAACGCTTGTTCCAGAGAGAGCTAAATCGGTTTTTTTGTTTTTACCTGTTGGCAAAGATTTTACAACTGTTTCCAAAGATAAAAACTGAAATAGGCGAAATGCTTGTTCCAGAAAGGAAACTAAACTACTCAATTCCCAGAAAATCAAAGAGCAAACTCATAGCCCTTCTGCTGGCTCGAATCACGCCATCTACGGTATTTGAGCCGTTATGCGAACCAAAAATAGTATTGTCAAACTCCCGCAAAGGAGAATCTGACGGAAGAGGCTCAGTTTCAAACACATCTAAGGCAACTGAATGGACTTTTCCACCTTTCAAGGCTTCTATTAAGGCTTTCTCGTCTATTAGCCCGCCTCTTGAGATATTGACGATTCGCACGCCATCTTTCATTTTTGAAAGCGTTTGAGCATTAATTAAGTGCTTATTTTCAGGCGTTAATGCGCTGGCAAGTACCACAAAATCAGCTTCTTCCAGCTTATTAGGAAAAGTAAAAAAATTGTAATCAGCATAGTTTTCTTTGTCTTTGGCGTATGGGTCATAGACGTTCAGCACCATGTCTGCGGCAAAAAGACGCTTGGCTATGTTTCTACCAATATCGCCAAATCCCACCAATGCGACCGTTTTACCAGCTAAGGAAATGCCCGCAGGTTTTGCCCAATTTCCAGCCCTTATCTCCTTGTCTATCAGGTGTGTATAGCGCGCCAGCGCAATCGTATAGCCCACTGCGAGGTCAGCCACCTCGCCCCCAAACATATAAGGCGTATTAGAAATGGGGATTCCTAAGTCTTTGGCAGCTTGCATATCTACATTGTCAATCCCGATTCCCCACTTGACGGCGGCTTTGAGTTTGCCTTTTTTTCCTGCCTCAAATACGCGCTTGGTCGCGGGGTCATCACCAATAATCCAGCCATCAAAGTCGGGTAAGGTTTGAATAAGTTGTTCTTCACTTAGGGTTTGCACAAAATTTTGAGGGATAATGACTTCCACTCCTTTTGCCTCGAAAGCAGGACGGAAACGGTCTATTTGCCCAATCATAGGTGGGCAGGTCAGTAGTATTTTCATAAAATAGAGTTACTAAAATAAAGTTTGGCAATAATAATGAAAAAATGAGGAAAAGTACGGGGCTGACAAATCTAAAAGTGAAAAGGTATTTAATTTTTAGCTGCCTCAATTTGTTCTATAGCTTCATCTACCGAACCAACGTATTTGATGGTGATGCCGTTTATAATATTTTTGCCGTATTTATCGAAAATTTCATGTTTGCCCGCCTCTACCGATTGGATGAACCAGTCTAACTCAGGTAAAATTTTATAATGACTTGTTAAGCCTTTGGTCTTGATGACAGGTTTCCAAACGGCAAAGTACCATTCCATACTTGGTTGATGAAAAGCCTTTAATTTACTTTTGTCAAAGACAAGATGCTTGATGGGGAACTGCTCAATCAAATCAGAAATCGACAAAAACATAGACTTGAAATAATCAATGGGAATGTACTCTTCATCGGCAACACATACGGCTAATTTTAATGCCTGATTATAATACAACGAGGTGTATGAGTTCTGATGTATCAAGTCAAATTCAAAATTTTTATATATCATAATCCAAGAATTAAAATTTAATAATCATAAATGAAATATCATCTGTTTGTTTGGTGGCATTTTTCCAATGATTGAGTTCGTGTTCTATCACTGTCATTATTTCATCTACCTCTTTATGTAGGTTATTTTGGAACAGTTCTTTGAGCTTTGTGCGAGAAAATTTTTTGCCAACCTCATTGTTAAATTGGTCAGTTAGCCCATCAGAATATAGCAATAGCTTGTCAATATCTCTTAAATCAATCTCGAAGTTTTCAAATTCGAGATTCCTGCTGCTGCCGATTGATTTTCTTGTGTGCGGTAATTCCTCTACTTGCCCAGACTTGCGAGATAAAAATGCTTTCCCTTTCGCGGAACTGTATATCAATTTGTTAGTTTTGGGAGAAAAACTAAATATCGTTCCTTCTGCTTGGGCTGTAGAGTGATGTTCGTTACCAAAAGCATTTTGCAACTGATAGTCCAGCAGGCTTAATAAATTTTTGGGATTGTTAATCTCTATGGACGAGGTAAGTTCTCTCAATAAAAATGTGCAAGAAATGCTCAACATAGCGGCGGGAATCCCATGCCCTGTGGCATCTAATAAGCCAAAAATAATGCCTTCACTGGTGTTTTTGATAAATATAGTATCCCCGCCCACTCCTATTTGTTGGATTACTTTGTAGGCGGCATCTCGGAAAAATAATTTCAGAATACCAGCATTAGGCAATAATGATTTTTGGATACGTTCCGCCACATTTACACTATCTAAAATGTTTTTATACATTTGCGCTAATTCTGTATTTTTTTTCTCTAATGATTGCTTTGTATCTAACAAAAACTTGGTAGTTCTTGCAAGCATATCTTCTTTTGCTTGTAGTTGTTCTTTATAAAAATTTATATCCATTTAGCTTTCATAATTTGCCTCAATATCAGCGTACATCAATTATAATAGCTAACTATAAAATCAAACTTTTTGTTAGGAATAAACAAAAATGAATCATACATTTCTTCATGACCATCAGCCCGAATAGGGTAATGTCAGTTATTTATATTTTTAAATCATTTTTAGCAGTTTTTTCAATAGAATATGAATGTAATCTCATATCTTAGACTAAAATAATATTTTAAAATTAAAAAAATCATGCAACGCAGAAACTTTCTTTCTTTTGGCTTGGCAGGGATAACAAGCCAACTTTTCGGTAAAAGTCTTGATAATCAAGGTGTGAAAAACAATCCTATTGTCATTTCTACTTGGGAACATGGCTTAGATGCCAACAAAGCAGCGTGGGAAATTCTTAGCAAAAACGGCAAAGCACTGGACGCAGTAGAGGCGGGCGTGAAAGTTTCGGAGGCAGACCCCAATATCACGACTGTCGGCTATGGGGGCTTTCCTGACCGCGACGGGCGCGTTACGCTTGATGCGTGTATCATGGACGAAAATAGCAACTGTGGCTCAGTGGCATTTCTGGAACACATCATGCACCCGATTTCGGTAGCGCGTTTGGTGATGGAAAAAACACCTCACGTGATGCTTGTGGGCGAGGGCGCATTAGATTTTGCTCTCAAAAATGGCTTTAAGAAAGAAAACTTGCTTACGCCCGTTGCCGAAAAAGCATGGAAGGAATGGCTCAGAGAGGCTAAATATGAACCAGTTATCAATTTTGAAAATAACCATGATACGATAGGAATGATTGCCTTAGATGCTAATGGCAATCTTTCGGGAGCCTGTACGACCAGTGGTATGTCGTGGAAAATGCACGGGCGCGTAGGCGATTCTCCGATTATTGGTGCGGGCTTATACGTTGATAATGAGGTAGGTGCAGCCTGTGCGACGGGCGTAGGCGAGGCAGTCATCAGGACGGTGGGCAGTCATCTGGTCGTAGAACTGATGCGGCAGGGCAAATCACCTGAAAAAGCCTGTAAAGCGGCAGTAGAACGTATTATGCAGCGTTTTAAAGGGTTTGAAAAAATCCAAGTAGGCTTTTTGGCACTAAACAAAAAAGGAGAATACGGCGCGTACTGTATCCAAAAAGGTTTTAACTACGCAGTGTATAGCGGGAAAGTAAATAACCAATTATTTGATGGAAAAAGCGCAATATAGTAGCATGAGAAATCGTTATTAACCCTACTTTGCCTGTATATTAACAATAGTAATAAATGGCTTTTAATGATATTTTGGCGTATATATTGGATTGAAAATTGTCTATTGTAGCATATATTCATCTACATATTTATGTTTTTTATCTTTCTAATTTAAAAAAACCAAACATGAAAAAGCTATTTATTTCTTGCCTTCTGATGACTTGCATCATTGCTGCGTATGGTCAAAACACTGCGGTTGGGAACTTATGAGCAGACAAGTTTTATTGCTCCTGACCATCTTAAAGATAGTGAAAATGACTTGGTTATCACGCAAGACCCACAGGCTTCGAAAAAAATATGGGTTACCAACTTGGTAGCAGGAGCCAAAATCTATGCCATCGTGCATACAAAAACAGAAGATAATATCGTGTATAAGATTCCTGCACAGATGGTGAATGGTTATGCCATCACTGTTGGCTGTGTAATGTATGATATTGAAGAGCAAAAAGTTGTTGTTTCTATCAATAACAAGGGGAACTGTTACGGAATAAGCCAATCTGACTATGATAAATCCGTTTCGATAGGCAAGGACGGTATCAAAGCTGGCGACATACAAGTAGGTAGTAACGGCACAATCAAAGGCAATGGCGCAGACATTAGCAAAGATGGTGTCAAAGTGGATACCAAAAAGATAATGGCAGGTGTCCAGTATGTTGGACAAAAAGCTGGTAGCGACAAAGAAGATTAGATTTTTGTAGGACTTTTTTAATCAAGTCAAAAATAATAACCAATTCTATCCAAAGAGTTGGTTATTATTTTTTTGAATAAACTTTATCATTTTTTAATTTATCTAACTTCTCTAACTTCTCCATATATTTTACTCATACAGCTTCAAATAACCTGCTACTCTCCTGATAATGAACAAATAAAGCGTAAGATACAAGATACCAAGCTGGACATCAAAAAGTAAGAAACTGCCCATAGAGGTAAGTAGCAAAGTGGTGGCGTTCCCCACGAAGTCGAGAATATTGGGGTTGCGTAGGAATCTTAAAAATTTAATTTTTTGTATGAATTTGCTTTCCTGTACCCACTTCACCAGTTGTTTTTCTTTCTGGAACGTAAGATAAGAAATGAGGGCATAACAACTAAAAAGATATAGAAAAAGCCACACAGTCAAGCGATTATCTCCATCGCGAAGGTTAAGGTAAGCATTCACCAGAAGTAGCGAGCCAGCCGTATCGCCATAAATAGTTTTGTGGTTATCTGTAACCTCGAAATCTCCAATGACAATAATTCTATCTTTGACATATTCTAAAACGGCTTCCTCGTTCATCACACCAGAAAGGATATTTTCGAGATTGTCCATTTTGTATTTTTCTTCGGCAACAAAAAGGTCGTAGTTCCTGATTTTGATGTCAAGAATGTGTGTATTGAGCAATACATTCATCTCTGAGAGCAGAAAAAGTCCTTCTTTCTTTACTTCTTTTTTGTGAAGGAATTTGTACATTTCTAAGGGGAGCGTAGGAATAGAATCGTACTTGACAAACTGAAATTTGAGAAAAATATCCTCTGTCGTGGTATAGTCCGAAAGCCCGCGTGGAATATCTCTGAAAATGGGATAGTCTATCGAGTCATTTTCTTTGAGGTGATAAGAAAGCATCAAATTTGGCAACTTTTTCATGGCAGCATAGAGGCGAAAGTCGGGCGAAATACTATCGTTGCGGCATGGGTCAAGCCCTACGGAATCGCCAAAAAACACATCACCAATGATAAATTTTTGGTTTTGCGGTTTTTTGCCCAAGATTTCCAAAAAATGTCCTAATTTATAACGGTCAGTAATCACCTGCTTGCCAATCGGGAAGCCGTTATCGTCTAATTTGTCAGTAAGTTGCTTGTCGTAGGCAACATTGATAAAAATAAAATCTTCTTTGCTGGGCTTTTTTTCTAAACCCAGAAAGATTTTTTTGATTTTTGAACCCCACTCAATCACCAACAGCTCGTCGCCATTGTTGAAAGGCAGGGTCATCAGCCAAAAAGAAAGCAAGAGCATCAGAAAAGCATTGATAACTGTGATGATTATCAATAAGATTCTTTTTTTCATTCCGCTTTGAGGTCAAAGTTTTTTTCTAACCAGTAGTTAAGGTTTTCCTTGTATTCGTCGGGCATTTGTGCGTTTTCTGCGGCTATGCGCGTAGCGATGCTTCTACGAAAATCATTGAAATATTTTTGACGATTTTCTGGGGTTTCTTCTTTAAACATAGCGACCATGCCACCAATTTCGGTTTTTAATTCTTGGCTGACAGATATAAATAGCGGCATGAAAGAAGCAACAAGGTTAGGAGATTTTTTTGTTCCACTGTGGTAATGAAGCGCAAACTCAGCGATTTCACTGCTGTCAATGTCTTTGCCTTTGATGCTGAACAATTCTTTTTTAGAAATTACGAATTGGTCGCCTGCAAAAGCTAATTTTTTATCTACTATCTCATTGTTATAGTCATAGCGGAGAGAAAAGTAGCTGTCTTTGTTCATGGGGTAGTCCGTCAGATTAACTTTGACCTGAGTTTCATCACCAAACACGCAATAAACGCCGTCGCCAAAGTAGTTTTCAAAATACTTGGGATTTTGAATAAAGTTCCCACGCGTGCTGGCGCGATTTGTTTTTGGTAACAAATCCGCAAGTGTGTAGGCAGTTTCACTACTTACAGGCTTGGCTGGTAGGATTTTCATGCCTTCTTTTTGGCTACTGACCATGAGCAAAGCCCCTTTGGTAAAAGTCAGCTTAGAAGTAGCATCAATTTTATCGCCTTTTTTGACGGTGTTACTTCCGTTTTTGACAATTCCTTTGATATTTTGGATAAAATAAGTGTCTTGGGCGTGCAGATACGAATACGCAAGTACGAATAGCACAATAATTGAAATTTTTTTCATATAATTTTATTTTTTTTGTGAATTTCTATGTGTTTTTATACGTAATTTTTTGTATTTAAGTTTAACGAAATGCCCATTTCTATTATTTTACCAAAGCTGTTATTGGTTTTTATTTTTTCAAAATATTTTTGACATGGTGCATTGTTTTTCTCAGAAAAGGCTGAGGATTGCAAACAAAAGAAATAAGAAACTGCTTGGCAGCTTTGAGATACATCTTGTTCCCAATGAGTGCGCCTGCATTGCGATAGGCTACAGATGCCATTGCCTTGCGCTTGCGTGTAAATTTCTTTCCCCATGGTTGTGCTTCTACTTGTTGTTTATACTCAGCAAAAGTTTTTTGAGGCAAACCTTTTCTGCGTCTTCCTATGTTTTCTTGGATAAGTTCTACATAAATTTGATTTCGCAAAAGGTTTTTATTGCTTGCCACTGCCGAGCTTGCGTGCAGGCGATATTTGATAAGCGGTTCATGCAAAATAATCACTACACTTCCATTCTCGACCATGCGCGTAAAGAGGTCGAGGTCTTCGGCATAGATAATGTCTTCATTATAGCCTCCTACTGCCCAATAATCGGATTTTCGCGTGGTGAATCCTGCTTGGGCGCAAATAATGAGGGTTTCAGATTGGAGAGCTTTCTGACTATCTGCTGGTTCATTGAACCCTTTAAAAGATTGATAACCAAAGGTTTCACCTTTTTCATTGATAAACTCGGCATCACAGCTTAAAAAACCTACTTCGGGGTGTTCTTGTAAATAACGCACCTGCTTTTCTACGCGTGTAGGCATCATCAAGTCATCTGCATCTATGCGAACCACTATCTCTCCTTTTACCAATTTCATCAGGCGATTTATGCTCTTAGAAATTCCCATATTTTCGTGGTTATCTATGACAATGCGAGGGTCTTTTTGCTGATATTCCTTCAAGATAGCCAAGGTGCGGTCAGTAGAGCCGTCATTAGCGACGAGAATTTCTATGTTTGAATAGGTCTGATGGAGGACGGTTTCGAGGGTTTGTGAGATAAATCTTTCCGCATTATAAGCTGGCATGACAACAGAAACAAGTTCATTATTCATGGTAGAAATATTTTTTTATAAATGATTAAGTTATAAAATTTGTATGGAAAACATACTTAAAATCCAAAAACCAAAGGTAGTAAATTTTTAACAAAACAGGAAAAATAAGGCACGAGATTTACTTATTCCGCACCTATGCCCAAGTACGACCTTAGTTTTTCTTCCTCAAATTTGTCTTCTGCTTCTTGTTCTTTGTCAAAAAGAGAAACAATAATCGCAGTCAGAAATGAGGCTGGAATAGAGATGAGTGCGGGATTTTTGAGGGGGAAGATGGCTGTTTCTTGTTTCAAAATATCCACCATAATCGTGGGGCTTAGGGCAATGAGTACGATTGCCGATACTGCCCCTACTATGATGCTATAAGTTGCGCCCTTGGTGGTAAGTTTTTTCCACAAAATAGACAAAATAAGCGAGGGGAAATTAGCACTGGCGGCAATGGCAAAAGCCAAACTGACCATAAAAGCAACGTTCTGCCCTTTGAAAAGCAAGCCAAGTGAGATAGCTAAAACTCCTAAACCTACGGTAGCTCTTTTGGCAACTTTGACCTCGCCTGCCTCGTCTGATTTGCCTTTTTTGATAACATTGACATACAAATCGTGAGAAATTGCGGTAGCCCCCGAAAGCGTCAGCCCCGCGACTACGGCTAAGATGGTTGCAAACGCAACGGCAGCAATAAAACCCAAAAAGATGCTGCCACCTACTTTTTCGGAAAGCAAAAGAGCCGCCATATTGCCACTAACATCAAAACTGGCTATATTTTCCTGCCCCACCAGCACCATCGCACCAAAACCAATGATAAACGTCAAAATATAAAAATAACCAATAAATCCTGTGGCTACAAAAACGGAAGTACGCGCCGCTTTTGCATCAGGAACGGTGTAAAAACGCATCAGGATATGTGGTAAACCTGCCGTTCCAAGCATCAAGGCAAGCCCAAGCGAAACTGCGTCCCAAGGATTTTTGACGTAGCCACCAGGAGAAAGCACCGCATCTGTATATTTTTCACCTGCCTGATTGAAAAGCTCGATAGGCGAAAAATCAAACTGGGCTAAGGTCAGCAGCACCAGCACCGTTGCGCCGCCAAGCAAGAGAACCGCCTTGATAATCTGTACCCAAGTTGTGGCGAGCATTCCGCCAAACAGCACGTAGCCAATCATTACGCCGCCCACAATAAGTACCGCCATTTCGTAGGAAAGGAAAGGAAAAAGCGTTTTGATAAGGCTACCTGCGCCCACCATTTGGGCTATCAGGTAAAATGTAATCGTCAAAAGTGTGCCAATAGAAGCGGCAATTCTGATGGGTTTTTGTTTCAAACGAAAAGCAACCACATCTGCAAAAGTATATTTTCCTAAGTTTCGCAGTGGTTCTGCCACCAAAAAAGTGATGAGAGGCCAGCCCACCAAAAAGCCAATAGAGTAAATCAGTCCATCATAACCTTTCATCGCGACCATGCCCGCAATACCCAAGAACGAAGCCGCACTCATGTAGTCGCCTGCAAGCGCAAGCCCATTCTGGAAGCCAGTAACGCTACGCCCTGCCGCATAAAACTCAGAGGTCGTTTTGGTTTTTTTTGCCGCCCAGTACGTAATATACATGGTGATACCAACAAACATGAAAAACATGATGATAGAAATGGGTTCTATTTGCCCCAAAGAGGTTGTTACTTGTAGAAACATACGATTGGTGATAAGTGATTTTTCAAAAATTTTAGATTGTCAAATTTTTCCTGCTCATTTTCTTTCCCAAGCCAGCCCAATCTCTTTGACGGCTCGTTCCGCACTTTCCATTGCACCATGGATACTGGCGTGGTGTCCGTCAGTACAGGTAGCCTCGCCTGCAAAGAAAACGGCGTTTTTGAGGGGTTCGGCAAGTATTTGACGACTGTTGCCAATACCTACTGTATCATAAGAATAAGTGCCTTTGATAAAAATTTCTTTTGACCAATCCATGATAAACGAATCAGCCAAGTGCGTGGAGGCGAGTGCATTACCAAAAATCTCATCTAATTCTTTTATGATTAAAGCAACAGCACTGATGCCTTGCTCAGTCAAATATTCAGCATTTTTTCCATGCACAAAAGCCGTAATTACATAGTCATGCATACTTTTTCCTTCGGAACTTACCCAATATTCAGGAATCAACTGACCATAGATAGAGCCTGTTTTCGCCTCCCAAAAAGGTTCTTTGAACTTCAAAAAAATCTTCATGCCTGCGCCCATGCCTATCTTTTGAATTGCTTCAGCCTTTGCAGAGGGCAAAGCGGGAACAAAATCTATTTCACCCGCTTTGAGAATGGTAAGCGGAACAGTAACTATCACAGCATCAGCTTCATATATATACCCATTTTGCATAGTAACCTTCACTGTATCTTCCGCGTAATCAATACTTTTGACGACTTGCCTGTATTCAATTTTGGGTAAAATGTCTTTAAAATACGTATTAAAAACGGATAAATGCGAACGGTCAGCAAGTATAAAATTATCTTCCCCAGCTTTCCAGTGTTGCTCCTCATACGCCAAGCCCACCATGCTAATTCTTTCTGCCGAAGTTCCATGCTCGTTCGCAACTTCTGCATTGATGATGTGCCATACACTTTCGTCAATGCCTTGATGTTGAATATATTGCAATAAGGACATATCTTCTTTATCAAACTTGCCTATTGTGTCTATCAGTTTCATCGCCTTATTAAAATCCTTATTTTCCTTTGCCGTTTTAGCATCAAGTAATTGGTTATCAATAAAATAATAGTCTTCGGTTTCATATTTTACCAAACGAGCTTCGCACTTCTTGGCTATTTCATAATAGATAGAATTTTTGCCATGAATCTCCTCTGCGCCAAGCTCGACGGGGAAATCGGCAAAATTGGCGAGTGGGCGCACTCTGCCACCATGCACTTCGCTGGCTTCCAGCACAACCACCTCTACTCCTTTTTCTGCCAGCAAATAAGCAGCATACAGACCTGCCGCGCCTGCGCCTACTACAATCACAGCCTTATTTTTGTTTTCTTGCGCTTCTTGTGATGGATTTGACAAGCCCCTGCTTCGGGCATCAGACATTCGAACTGCCATATTAAAAAGATTTGACGGTGTAAAAACTTTGAGGTGTGAAAGTAGGAAGGTTTACTGAGAAAAAAAAGCAATGTGGTAAATTTTTCCACATTGCTCTTTTTACTTTTGAAACTTCAACGATTCTCTCAGGAGCATTAAAATTTATCACATTTTGATTTTATTCTCTAAAAAAGGTTAAATTTAAAACCAATTTATTTTCCCTTTTTAAAATGCTAAAAAAAATTATTTTTCATCATTCCTAATTTATTTAAACCAACAAAAAACAAATGCTTGACATCTTACATTCTTCCGAATTTATCACGATTGGTATCAACCATGAGAAAAAAATCCTACATTTTACTTGGCAGGAAGCAAATGGCGATATGTCTGACGAGGAGTTTCAAAGGCTAATGATTTTGATACTTGACCTTTGTAAAGAGCATGATTTGCAAAGGCAACTGGCAGATACACGCCTTTTTTCCTTTCCCGTTACGCCTGATTTACAGTTATGGGGTTATCAAAACTGTATCTTGAAGTACGAAAAACTGACCAAAATAGCCTGTATTGTCCCTGAAGATTTGATAGGTCAGTTGGGCGTGGAGCAAGTGCAGGACGAGTTTCTCACGCCTACGTATGTGATTCATAACTTTGATGACATAGAAAAGGCGGAAAGCTGGCTTTGTCAGTAGAAAAATCAAAATGGAGCAATGTGGTAAATTTTTCCACATTGCT
This sequence comes from Cytophagales bacterium, assembly GCA_013298985.1. GTDB lineage: Bacteria > Bacteroidota > Bacteroidia > Cytophagales > Thermoflexibacteraceae > Thermoflexibacter. The sequence goes on along the minus strand of JAAFJS010000109.1, from coordinate 618 downwards.
CTTTGAAATTTTAACAGTTCCCTTTGGCGGCGGTTGCAGACCCTGCCAACAGATGAAAATGCCAGCCAATAGATAAAAAAGAAAATTTATTCATCAAAAAAACGATATAATGCCTACCAAACCCGTCATCTTACTTGCCTTTGCGAATAACCAAGTCGACAAGGCAAGGTATTTAAGAAACCTGCCGCTGGAGTCCGCAGGAATCAAAGATGCCCTGCTCAAAGCCAAAAGAACAGGGCTTTGTGAGGTAGTAGAGCTTGCCAATGTTACGGTGAAGCAGTTACTGGATACCTTCCAAGAGTACGGCGACCGAATCGCTATTTTCCACTACGGCGGTCATGCGGACGGCTATCAGCTACTCCTCGAATCTTTACACCTGTCAGGTAGGCTGTTCAGAATTCACCTATTTTTTCCATCAAAAATAGGTGAATTTTTCTCTTTTTTGGGTGGTTTTTTTAGGTCTTTTCCCTTGATAGTTTCTAAGGCTTTTCGTACTTCTGAACTTTGGTATTGTCCCCCAATCGAGGCTAAGGTCAAGATAAAAGAACTTAAAGCAGGGCTGTTCTTGGGTAGTTTTTGTTTCAACTTACCGAAAGCACTCTCTATCACGTCAGAACA
>JAAFJS010000108.1 GCA_013298985.1 Cytophagales bacterium | reverse complement strand
GGTTTTACTTATTGCTTGCCAAATTATTTTCTTAGCGATTCGGTAAGTTGGTCATATTCAGCATGAGAACCTATCCAAAATCAAATTATGGTATCATCTTTTTTTACGCCTAATGCCCTATATGAAAGGGATATTCTTACTGAATAAATAGGTTTTTCGTCATGAATTTGTTTGAAGTGCAAACTTGGATGCATATTATTATTTTTCCAAAGTAAATAAGCCCTTTTTGCCGCTTGTTGAACCTGCAAAGGTAACGATGCATAGCATTTTTGGAAACGTTTTGTTGTTACAGATTCCATTACCAATCTATAGAAGTTTCTCCCTGTTCAAACTCTCGGAAAGCCTCATCTGCCAATACTTCCAGCTCTTTTTGTGAATGTAGCCAAGAAAGTAACCATTTTACGTCATCTAAAAGGCTATCTGCAATATATTCTTGCTCTCGTGCAGAAAGAGATTCTATTTCAGCAAAAAAATCTTGTAGTTTATTGATAATCATTCGTCTATTTATTTTAAAATCAAAAATAAGAACTCTTTTCTAAAAAATCAATTTTCTGCTATCTATTTCTCAGCCCTGTCAGGTTTCCAAAACCGAATGTGTTTAATATATAAATTGAAAAGTACTTTGGGGATAAAAAATTTCGTTTGGTGAGGACACCAAACGAGGAAATGGTTGTGATTCATTCATAACTACTACCTACTCACATACACTTCATAGATTTGTCTGTTTGCGTAAGTGGGGTGATAAGCATCACTTTTGGGCGCAGTAGCTAAAATACCGCCATAGATGTACCCCACTAAGGTTTTGGCATTGCGCGGAAGTTGGTCATAATCAATAATTTCCTTGCTATTTCCTGCTTTGATGGTAGCTCTGGTTGGAATAAAAATACCCGAAGTCCCAAGCAAGGCAGGCAAGGTGTCGTTCATCACAAACTCAAAAGTTTTGCCACTATTATAGTGCACTAAGGTATTCGCCAAGTTGCTGAAAGGCAAATTATTATCTATTACAAGTTGGTTATTTACTTTTTTGTATAAACTGATGCCACCCAAAATGGTAGAAAGCATTACTTGTGATTGGGCAGAATACATGAGTAGCACAGCAGACTGATACTGATTGACTTGCTGAGAAAAATCTGCCTCATAAGAGATGACAGTTTGCCCACCAGTTTCGTTTATGTAAACGGGGTTTACCCATGCACTATTGTTTTGTTCGGTAAAAACACCACCGTAAACTGTAATTCCTTTTTGTCCGTTGGCGCGTATTGCGGGCATTACGTGCAGGTCGCGACGATGAAATCTGGGGTCAGTAAATACTTGATAATTAGCGATTGAGAGTTTATTGTTTTGAAAACTGATGTTAAATTTGGCAATTTGGTTTGTATAATTTCCTTGATTTCCACCTGTATATTTGCCTTTGTAGTTTTGTCCCATCACCAAGTAAAAGTTGCCATTGAGATTCATCAGTTCTCCACCTGTTACGCGCAGTCTTTCGTCTGTGAGGCTACTGATGTATTTTTCTAAGCCTGTGGAAGTACCTGTTTTGATGGCTTGTATCGTTTCTTTGACCTGAATAGCAGTGAGTTGGGGAAAAGTTTGGTAACAATTATCAGTATCTTGCGGGCAGTTAGACCCGTAGCCGCCTATGAGGTACAAGGTGTTTCCGTCTTGATAAAAAGCTGGATTGGTGGCACTTAGCGCGTACTTGTATTGGGCGGGTATAGGCACGCCCCATGCTTTGTTGGCTGCTAAGTTTACCACCCACATCGAGTCATTTGCCAGTCGACTTGGGAAAGTGCTATTTGCGCCAAACAAGCCATGATAGCCATTTTTGCGCCCACTCAATATGAGCCAATCTCCGCTGTCTTCGGCAAAAGCGAATGCTTGGAGTGCAGGCGCAGGTTGGTTTTGTGCTTGCTGAACGGTAACGACAAAAGGCAAGGCAGATTGAAAAGCATTTTTGGTAGTATCTGTGCTTGGGCTTTCGCTTTGGGTTTGATGTTGGGTACTTTCCTGTCCGCAGGCAAAAAGAAAAAAGGATAGCAGGAGCATCATCGCGCCATTTATAATCGAATCGCACCACGTTTGAATTAGCTTTCTTGCCCCTTCTGACATATCCCGCGTGGGTGGCATATATTCTGCACGATTCCAATTTTTCAAATCAATGCGGTCTTTCATGGCTGAGGCAGCAAAGCGATTATTCCAATTTTTCTCCTCTCTAAAAGAAAGTTGTTGGTTCATGGCAGGATAGAGCAAATAGTAGTTTTTAAGGATTTTTTCATACAATACCTGATAAGTAAGTGGTTGATAATCTGGGTGATTTGTGTCTAAATATTGGCTAAAATCTACTTTGGGCAATACGCGCAAGTTGATGTAATAATCATCAAACATATTAAATCCGTCCATGCTGTTAATCAAATCTTGCTTGGTAGGCGCAAAACGATACAGTTTATTAAACGTATTTTGGGTATTCAGCGTCATCTGGACAGGAGCAGCCCCCACCATAAAAGTTGCCATATTTCCTGAAAGTTTTTGGTCATTATAGGGCGTAGTGAGTATTTCCTGCACATACATCTGCATAGGCTGTAAAAGCGGCTCACCTTTTTTCAGCACCGTAAAATAACAAGGCTCACCTTTGGGGTCATCAGAACGATAAAGACCAGAAGTATCGTACTGCTCGGCATACAAAGTGCCTTGGTCAGAGGCGACCAAATACGTTTTTTCTGTGAGCAAAGCCTTCCCAAACGTATAGGAATAGACTTGGAAATTGCCTTCTTTGAGCATTTCTGCAAAATCAGGGTAGTGATTATAAAAATAGCTGAGGTCTATATCGCACACATCGCCTTGATAAATGGTGTTGGGTGCATCAGGCTCAGTTTGGTAGTTGATTTGACCCAAGGTAATCGGGTTTCCATTAAAGTTTAGCTGTAAGTACATTGCGCCCAAGTTTGCCTTCGGATTCAGCTTCGTTTGCGGGTCGTATTGCTCTGGAAATGTGCCAGCTATGTCCAAAGAAATGCGGTTGCCCATGACTTTGAGCATGATGGGCGCAAGCATATAGCTCGCACCATTGCCCGTAAATGGCGGCGTGCCTGCGCTATCTGGATTGGAATAAGTAGCCCCTTGCGCCTGCAATATCCTCCCCAAAGTGATAGATTTCATTTCTCCCTCAAACCAAGGCGCAATCGTGCCTGCAATAGATGGATTACTGAGGTTTATTTCTTGATTTTCATACAGTTGTTCCATTTTGTCCAGATACGCAGGCGTATTGCCATAGTAATCAAACATATTAATATCGCGCGTCGACTTGTAAATGGTATAACGACAAACCAAACCCTTAAAATTGGGTAAGGTTCTCAAATCTACGCCCAGACAAGCCGCCAAATACTGAAACTGTGCTGCGTCAATTTCTTCTTTGGGAACAACACATTGGAAGTAGCCGCCACTTCCTGCGTCCCCAGGCAGGCGTGTATTGCGATAAATGCTAATCCATCGCGTAAAAGCCTTAGAAGGTTTGCCTTTGAAAAACGTTGTTCCTGCTTTGTCTAACCTCAAAATATTGGCAAAAACCTGCGTAGAAGGCATATCTTCGGGGTTGCAGTCAGTGAGTATGCCCGTATTGATGCCATTGTCATTCAAAAAAGAAAGTTTTGCGCCAATCAGTTCATTGCCACTGGTAATGAGCTGTCCCTGAAAATTTTGGATACTTTGGACAGTAACATTTTCAAAACCAAAACTCATATCACCGTAATAATTCCACTCGGCAGGAATAATCTGTTGAGGCTTTCCTGTGGGGTCAGTCGCATTTTGGCGGTGCTGAATCCACTGGACAAACTGGTCTTCGGACTGTCCGTAGGTCATTGCCTGAACAGTCATGGTATCGCTGGTGCGTACCGGCTGACCACTGTATGGTGTGGGCGCAGTGGCAAAGTTAAACTGAGAATAATCATCATTATTGGCTGTACCCACATTGATACGCCCTACCCCATGGAAATTAATTCTTGGAAAATGAAATTGGCTCATATTGCTTATTTGAGATAAGTTTGGCTAAATTATGTTGGAAACTTGCAGTGAAAGTTGGTGGTTTTTACTTAGAATCAGAAATTATTTCTCTGATTTTTTTTCATCATTTTTTCTAACAAAATTATTGCTTAAAATAATGATTTATTAAGAAATGATAAGTTAATTTGCTGTAATTCATAATTTATAATTTAATAATTCATAACTTGTAATTACTTATTTCTAAACCAAAAACAATGAAAAGCCTGCTCAAATATATTTTATGTCTTGTGTTTTTTCAGGCAAATGCCCAACAATATTATATCAATACTTACTCTGCTGACCAAGGACTTACCCACCCACAAATCACGCGCATAGTTCAGGATAAACAAGGCAGCATCTGGGTAGGAAGTTTGCGTGGTGGTCTGTGCCGCTTTAATGGCAAAGTTTTTACACCCTTCACCCAAGAGCAGGGTTTGCTGGATAATTCGGTACAAGATATTTTTGTAGATAGCCTCCACAATCGTTTCATTATCTCTACGCTAAGTGGCTATAGTATTTATGATGGACTTACTTTCAAAAATGATACGCTCGCTAATAGTTTTCATGCCCAGTTTATCCAAGATAAGCAAGGGCGAATTTGGCTTTTGCGGATTGCCCAAGACAGGAGTTCGCGTTTATTTTTATTTGAAAATGAAAAATTTGTAGCCCAAAAATTAGCCCTTAATGACATACAAGCCATTACTGCTCACCCACAAAAAGGCATTTATTTGAGTAGCAACAGAGGATTAATAGAGTTTGATGGCAACAATATGCTCGCCAATGTTTTTCAGTTTCCCCAGACTATGGGCAAGTTGGTAATGCCTTTTATTGATAGCAAAGGGCAAACATGGCTACAAGTATTTACGCCAGGGTCAAGCGTCATCAGATTTAATATTGAAGCTATTTATCAAGTCATTGACAATCAATTAGTTCCTTTTACGCTGCCAATGCCTTGTACTACCTACAAAATGTATCAGAACAAACGCGGACAGATTTGGTTTGTTACCAATGAAGGAATGTTTCGCTATGATGGTAAAGAGTTTTTACATATTTCTACTAAAAATGGCTTGCCTTCTCACGAAATTTATGATATTTTGGAAGATAAAGAGCATAATTTGTGGTTTGCTCCTATCGCAATGCTGGCAAAAATTAGCGACTTCACTTTTTCACGTTTTACAGCCAAAGATGGCTTGCAAGGAAGCGAAATTATTTTTGCCCTCTTAGAAGACCAAAAATATGGCATCTGGTTTGGCGTTCGCAATGGCGCACTGGCACGATATGATGGTAAGCAACTGACCAATTATATCAATGTTTCTACTTTTGGGTTGGCAGAAGATAAAGTTGGAAATATCTTAATATCAGCCCTAAACAGTGGTTTGCAACAATATGATGGCAAAAACTTCACTAATATCACTGAATCTCTCTCGCTTCCACCTGTCATTTCTCACATTCGTACCATAGACGATTCTCTTTGGATTAGCACTAATAAAGGCGTATATAAGGTAAGGCAAGCCCAACTATATGGAAAAGAAAAAGCAACTTTGGTGGTAGCTAAACTACAAGCCAACATTATTTTTCAGGACAAAGACAAAAAAATTTGGATAGGTACGCAGGCAGGCATAGTCAGGTATGATGGGAAATCCCAAGTGATGTACAATGAAAAAAATGGATTGTCCACTGGCATAGTTTCAGATATATTACAAGACAAATGGGGACGATTATGGATTTGTACGTATAATGGGCTTTTTATGTATCAGGAGGCATCAGATAGATTTGTAATGATTCCCAAAAAAGATATTCCCCCTTCTATTTTTTATGCCATAGACCAAGATAAGCAGGGAAATATTTGGATTAATAGCAGAGATGGCTTGGACAAGGTTACTTTTGATGCCACAGGCAATATTATAAAAAGCAAGCGTTATAATAAATATAATGGCTTGCTGGGTGTACCTACGCTGGCAAACTTGGTGGATAGAAACGGTGATGTTTGGATAGGAACTTCGACGGGCGCGGCGCGTTACAATCCCCAAGAAGAAATACAAAGCAAACAAGCACCCCAAACCTATTTGAGCAATATTAAATTGTTTTTCAAAGACATTACTTGGTCAGATTCCATTTATAGCAACTATCATCAGGGCATCGCCAAATGGTTTAATGTACCCCAAAAATTGCAACTGCCCTATACACAAAATCACCTTTCCTTTATATTTGAGTCCACGACTTATAGAGCCTCAGAGCAAGTCAAATACCAATGGAAATTAGAAGGAAGTGATGCCGACTGGCTTCCGCCCGTAAGCGAAAATAAGGCTGAATACCCCAACCTGCCCACAGGAAAATATACTTTTTTGGTCAAAGCGGCAAATAGCGACGGTGTATGGAACGAAAAGCCTACGGTCTATGAATTTGAAATTTTGCCCCCTTTTTGGCAAACTTGGTGGTTTAAGTTGATAGTAGGTACATTGCTGATAGGTGGCATATTTATAGCTATACGCACCCGAATCAACAACTTAGAAGCACAAAGACAGAAGTTAGAAAAATTAGTGATAGAGCGCACCCAAGACATTGCCAATAAAAATAAGGTATTGGAGGAGCAACAAAAGGAAATTAAAACGCAAAATGCAAATCTCAGAGAGCTTAACGAGGAGGTAAACCAACAAAAAGAAGAACTGGAAACACAGCGCGACAGCTTAGAAGATGCCTACGCTGAGATAGAAAAAAAGAACAAGGACATCACTTCCAGCATTACGTATGCCAAGCGAATCCAAGAGGCAATTCTTCCTTTCAAAGAACGCATTGCCCAAAGTCTGGGGGCAGAAAACTTTTTTATTCTTTATCAGCCCAGAGATATTATTTCAGGTGATTTTTATTTTTATGAACAGATTGACAATCAAGTCATTATAGCCGTTGCTGACTGTACGGGGCATGGTGTACCTGGGGCGTTTATGAGCATGATAGGCACGCAACTGCTCAATGAAATTATTTTAAAAAATAGGATTACTGCACCAGACCAAATCCTAAACCTGTTGCACCAAGAAATTCGTCGCACGCTCAAACAAAGCGAAAATCAAAGCAGAGATGGTATGGATATGGCACTCATTACACTCACTAAAAATGAACAAAGCACTGGATTTAGCCAACTGGAATACGCAGGAGCAATGAATCCACTTTTTCTCATACAGGACAATCAATTAACTGATGTCAGTGCAAACAAAAGACCCATTGGAGGTTTTCAAAAAGAGGACAACCGTTCTTTTACCAAGCATAAGCTACACATCACAGCACCACGTACTTTGTACCTCTTTTCAGATGGCTATGCAGACCAGTTTGGGGGCAAAGACAACAGAAAATTCATGGTAAAAAACTTTAAAAACTTGCTTTTGGAAATTCATTCACTCCCAATGAATACGCAAAAGCAAGTATTAAAAGATAAAATCACACGTTGGATGGAAGAAAGTAATCAATCCCAGATAGATGATATATTGGTGATGGGCATACAAATCGCATAGACTTACCCACCCTTCAAATTCAGCTTCATTTTCACCACATCAACTATATTTTTGTAAAGTGGGTCATTTTCAAGGCGTTCCGTTACCGTTCGCGACGCGTGCGAAACAGTGCTGTGGTCGCGACCCCCAAAATATTTATTAACAAATTAATATTTAATAAATATATTTAATTAAAAAAATAGTAATTTTGTAAATCAAAATAGCAAAAATCTTTACAAGATTAGTTTACAGAATGGAATATAAAAAATCAGATGTTTTAAAACAATATCCAATCTCAATAGAGCAATTAGATAATTTCCTTTACACAAATTCTTTTGTTGCTGAAGATGGAATCCTTAATGAAATTGCTTACCAGTATATAATTGAGTTTTTTGGGACTAATAATTATCATAAAAATGCTACCTATGAAAATAATAAACAATCTGCTCACCCAGAAGTTTCTAAACTATCATTTATAAGTAATGATAAAAGAATAGCCATAGAACAAGAAGATGTAATTACATTCTTGCAAAAACAACCAGATAATAGTGTAGATATTATTATTACAGACCCTGCATATTCTGGGATGAACCAAATGCTAAAATTAGGGCGTGGTAAAATTATTGGCAAGTATGTGGACAAAGGAGACGGACAAAAATGGTTTGACGAATTCCACGATACCGAAGAAAATTACGAAATATTTTTAAAAGAATGTTTAAGAGTTTTAAAACCAAACAGACACATTTATTTAATGTTCGACTCTTACTCTTTGCTAACTTTAGGACAAGTTGTAAGAAAAATATTTGATGTTAAAAACATCGTTGTTTGGGATAAAATGAATATTGGTTTAGGACACTATTTTAGACGCAGACACGAACTAATAATGTTTGCCAGCAAAGGAAAGCGACCATTAAACTCAAAAGACATTCCAGATATTTGGAGAATAAAAAGAATCACAAGTTTTAAATACCCAACACAAAAACCAACTGAAATTTTTGAACTGATGCTTGCAGGAAGCGCAGAAAAAGATTTTGTAGTTTGCGACCCATTTTTGGGCAGTGGCTCATCTGTAATCGCAAGTATAAAATATGGTTGTAAGTTTATTGGTTGTGACATTGCAGCAACTTCAATAGAACTTAGTTCCAGCAGGGTAAAAGCATTTTTGGAAACAAAAAAGGATATTTTACAAAATAAATTTATGTGCGAAGACGACCAAACAATGAAAAAAATCCTTTCTAAAAATGACTAATTTATCAAAAACAAAACACCTTTTTGCTTTTACTTCTCCAAGAACAATCGAGAAAATAATTCCTGAAATTCACCTTTTAACAGAAAACTTTGAAGGCGAAAAGTGGACAACACAAGTTCAAGGAAAATTTTATGAAAATCTATTTGCATCAGATTTTTTTGAAGGCGAAAGCAAAGCCCAAGATACAGAATTAGCTGCAAGAGATAGAATTACAAGGGCTCCAAAAGCATTGGGCTTTGTCGATTTAAAGCCAAAAATTGCATTAACTCAGGCAGGGCAACAACTTGTTTCGGACAAAAGAGTTTCTGAAACAATCACAAAACAATTATTGAAGTTTCAACTACCATCACCTTATCACACTGATAAAAAAGACCACTTTTTTGTAAAACCATATTTAGAGTTTTTGCGGCTGGTAAAAGTAGTTGGAAGTATCTCAAAAACTGAAACAGCCTTGTTTTTCTTACAACTTACTAAGATTGATAAATTTGATGAGGTAGTAAGCAAAATCGTAAAATTTAGAGAAGATAAAGATGAGTGGAAAGGTAACAGAAAAGTATTTGTAGAAAAATATTTTGAAGATGAGATAGCAGAAATATTTGCAGAAGAAATAGCCAGCAATAATTTAGACACAAGAGAAAGCAAAGACAAATCTTTTACGAAATTTGTAAAAACAAAAAAACAAAATATGGGCGACTATGCAGACGCTTTTATTCGCTATGTCAGGGCAACCCAACTAATAACTTTCCAACAAAAAACATTCAGAGTAATCATTGCCCCATCTAAAATACAAGAAGTTGATTTTATTCTAAAAAACATTGACCGAAACCCCATTTTATACAAAACTGAAAAGGCTTTTAAAGATTATCTTTTCTCTGCAACTAATATTCTGCTGTTCAACGACAGTAGGGAATTACTAACAAGCAAACTTCAAAAACTAAATACCAAATTTGACAACAAACTAACGCTTGAACAACTAAAAGACTTACTTGAAAAAACAGAAGAAAATATCAAAAGCAAAAAAATTCAAGAAACATCTTTACAACTCAAAAACTATAAAGAATTTGACGACATCATTGAAGTATTTGGAAAAATACAAAAACGTGAAGTACCCGACCCACCGCTTTATTTAGAGTGGAATGTTTGGCGTGCAATGACAATGATTAACTACGCTATGACTGTTAATGGTAATTTTACTATTGACACAGATGGAGTGCCTTTAAACACCGCTTTGGGTAACAAAGCTGACATTGAAATTGAATATGATACTTTCAAAATGATAGTAGAAGTAACACTTTCATCGGGCAATACCCAATTTAATATGGAAGGCGAATCAGTTGCAAGGCACTTTGGGACAACGCAAAGAAATTCAGAAAAACCAGTTTTTTGTTTTTTCATTGCACCCAAAATAAGCGAGGGTACATTAGCTCATTTTTTCAACCTTAACCGACTTAACACCAAAGCATACGGCGGTAAGACAAGAATAGTTCCAATGAACGTTAGCAATTTTATCGACTTTATTACAACTGCAAAAAATACAAACTTTTCAAACTCAAAAACACTTCATTCCTATTTAGACAATATTGTATCAGAAAACCAAGTGGCAGATGATGAAGTAATTTGGTTAAAAAATATTGAAAAAAATCTAAAAACTTGGACAACCCTATCTAAAATGTAGGATAGCTTATTACCCCTTCAAATTCAGCTTCATTTTCACCACATCAACTATATTTTTGTAAAGTGGGTCATTTTCAAGGCGTTCCGTTACCGTTCGCGATGCGTGCGAAACAGTGCTGTGGTCGCGACCCCCAAAATATTCCCCTATTGTTTTCAAAGACATATTGGTATAGTTCTGACAAATAAACATGGCAATTTGGCGCGCATTGGCTATTTCTTTTTTGCGAGTTTCGGATTTCAAATCATTCAAACTCACGTTAAAATGCTCTGCCACAGCTTTTTGTATAATTTCTATGTTCAAATCAACCTCAATCTGCTTCACACGCTGAATAATCTGGTTTAGCGTTTTTTCTGTCATGTCTATATCTATTTCTTGGCGCATCAGCGAGGCTTTTGCTACCAGCGAAATCAGCACGCCTTGCAGCTCGCGCACGTTGGTATCCACATTTTTAGCAACATATTCCACGATTTCGTTGGGGATAGCAATGCCTTCCGTCTGCATTTTGGCGCGGACAATGGAGAGGCGAGTTTTGTAGTCAGGTACTTGTACGTCAGCCACTAAACCCCACTTAAAGCGCGAAAGCAAGCGGTCGTGCAAGCCTTTCAGGTCTTTGGGCGCAATGTCGCACGTCATCACAATCTGCTTGCCCGCTTGGTGTAAGTGATTGAAAATGTGAAAGAAATTTTCTTGTGTTTTCTCTTTTCCTGCCAAAAACTGAATGTCATCAACCAGCAAAACGTCCACCTGCATATAATAATTGGTAAACTCTTGGACGCTTTGATTTTTGAGCGCATCTACAAACTGCGTAATAAAGAGGTCAGATGGCACATAAAGCACAAATTTTTCTGGAAAAAGTGCTTTGACCTCCCTGCCCAGCGCGTGGAGCAGGTGCGTCTTGCCTAAGCCCACGCCACCATGAATCACCAGTGGATTAAACGCATTGGAGCCAGGATTCTGAGCTACCGAAAAACAGGCAGAATATGCCAACCGATTGCACTCGCCCTCTATAAAATTATCAAAACTATACTGACTACTCAGATTAGAGTGTGCTTGATGCGGCGGCGCAGTTCGCATATCAAACGGACTAAAAAACTGCTTTTGAGGCGGTAAAGGCGAATGGTCAACAGGTTTTGCATTTTTCGGATTCGATATATTAATCGTATAAGGCTGATGCTGCTCATTGCCTTTGTCTATAATAATGGAGTATTCCAACTTCCCCTCCGCGCCCAGCTCTCCATAAATTGCTTTTTTTAGCACATTTACATAATGCTCTTCCAGCCACTCATAAAAAAACTGGCTTGGCACTTGGATAGTCAAAATACTGTTGTGCAATTTCATAGGGCGAATAGGCTCGAACCAAGTCTTAAAACTTTGCTCGCCCACGCTTGCCCTGATGAGGCGCAAACAATTTTTCCATACAAGTACGCAATCCTTTGTCGTAACTTCAATTAAAGGTTTCTCAGGTAAAATCATTCCTTCATTGGTCAATTATAGGGTAATAAATATCGCTGTTAAGTTTAGAGAATAAAAAACAACCCATGTAGAAATACACAGTGTTTCTTAGCTAAAGTAATTAATAATCAATCGTTTACAATAAAACCCACTGAACTTGTGAACTTTATCTGACTTTATAAGAAGGTTAAACGCATTGTTTTTCTTATTAAAGTCGACTCTTCTACATGATGGGACTGCAAAATTGAATAGAAGATTTTAATAAAAAAAATCGAGAAAAAACTTGACTCGTTTGAAATGCACTCCAAAGGGGATAAAATTTTTTTCTTGAAAAATTTTTTTTATTTAAAAACCTGATTTATATTGCAAAATTGGCTTAACATATACGTAATATTAAATTCATAAATCCAAAGAAATTTGACCAAAATATTACGTGTGCATTTGTTTTGTCAAAACCTTTGCCAAATCGTATCTATAAAATTACTCAAATATGCTGTACCAATTCCTTCGTTTTATCATCTTGATAGCTATTCGCCTGTTTTTTAAATCGATACGTCTGAAAAATATTCGCAATGTTCCTAAGAAAGGCGCGCTCATTCTTGCTGCCAATCACCCAAGCACTTTCTTAGACCCTTTGGTAGGCGCATTATTTGCCCCCAGAAAAATTCATTTTTTGGCAAATGGCAGCATCTACAAAATTCCTGTCGTTGCGTGGCTACTTCGCAGGCTCTACACCATTCCGATTTATCGCCAGCAAGATAGCCAAACCGCCTCCAATCAAAATGAGGACTCATTCAGAGCCTGTTACGAGCTTTTGGAAGCCAAAGGTTGCCTCATCATTTTCCCCGAAGGCACAAGCGAATACGAAAGAAAGCTCAGAAAAATCAAAACAGGAACAGCCCGAATCGCGCTGGGGGCTGCCGCCAAAAACAATTTTGACCTCTATGTAAAGATAGTTTGTATAGGCATTAATTATACAAATCCAAAAAAATTTCAAAGTCGGCTTATGGTAAATTTTGATGCACCAATTACCTTAGAAAAATACAAAAATGATTATTTGACAGACCCCATCAAAACAGTCCAAGACCTTACCAATGAAATCAAGGAAAGTCTGGAATCTATGATAGTTATTACAGAAACCAAAGAAATAGATGAATTAGTAGAAAAGATAGAAAGGCTCTATACAAGCACTTTAAAAGAAGAGCTGGACTTAGATGCCCCCGAAACAGAGCAAATTTTTACCGTAGCCCAGCACTTTGCTGATGCCGTTCACTACTTCGAAGCCAAAGCCCCTGCTCGCGTAATTAGCCTCCAAAAAAACATCAATCACTATTTTGATAGCTTGAAAAAGTACAAATTGAGTGATGGGTTAATAGTGCAGCCTGTGCTGACATGGGGAGAGAAAATAAAAGGCTTTTTATACACTATCGTAGGCTTCCCAATTTATGTTTTTGGCTTGATACACAACTTTTTACCTTATGAAACGCCCGCCCTTATCACCAACTTTATTACCAAAGATGTGGGCTATCATGCAGCAATGAATATTGCTTTTGGAATTATCACTTTTCTAAGTTTTTATACTTTTTATGGCGTTGGTTTTTATCATTTTATTCCTAATGGGTGGTTTTTGCTTGCCTATTTAGTGGCGATTGCTTTGGCAGGCTTTTTCGCGTATCGTTATTGGTATTTTCTGATGGATTTGATAGGAAGGTGGCGCATCGCCAATCTTTCAGAAAATGCTGATTTTCAAGCACTTTTGAGTTTGAGAAAAGCACTTATTGACGAATTAGAAGTTGCCAAAAAAGAGTATTTGGAAAGTTTGAATGGAAATTAAGGAAAGAAGTTTTATCTTTGAATCATCATTTAACTAATGCTTGCTAAGTAATAGCGCATTTTTAATGTAAATTTCAAATAATCCAATGAATCCATTTTTCTGTTTCATCTTATTTATTTTTTTTATTTTCATGTTGGGGGCTTGCTCTTTTGATTCTAAGCGCACAGGCGAGGAAAAAACTACTGACTCTTTGGCACTTACCACTCAGCCCGAAGCCCTTGCTTTTCAAGGTTTTATCCAAAATTTTGACACGATTTCTCCGCCCTGCCAAGTAGGGATTTTGCCAAAAATGAATAAGCTGACAGATTCCACACACCATCATTTTTTGCGCGCCCAACTGCATGAAAAACCTCTCATAAATGTTCCTAACGAGTTTGAAGGGCTTTGGAAACGCACGCATCACGATAAATTTCACATTGGGGAGCATAAACCTATGGCGGGTGTGGCAGTTATTGTCCAAAACAGCAAGTATATTCTCTTGGAAATTGCTGATTTAGAGGAATTTAACTATCAAGATTCCTTGTATTCTTTTCGCAAAACTACTTTTTTATGTTCTTTTACTCCACAAGGGCAGTTTATCAATGGGCTGGCGGCTTGCTATGCGGGCGGCGACCCGATGGGCGGCGTAGAACGAAAAACACTGGTTAGCAAGGACTTACAAATCAAGATTGAGGAGTTTGGTTTCGAAAAAATGAAACTCCCCAAAGGTTACAAAATTGAGGCAAGCTATCAAGTAGAACCTGACGGAAAGTTTACCTATTTAGACGCAAAAGTGGTTAAATAGCTCTGATAATTTCACCACCCACCAAAATAGGAACAAGCTCAAATTTATCTATTTCAACACAAAATCTTACATCTTTTCCGCTTTCTAAGTGGCTCAGACGCTTGTAGTGAGCAGATTCCAGTAAATATTCATAGAGATTTGTTTGGGCAGATTCGTATAGCGAGCGAGCGGCAAGGGTGCTGTCATCTTCGATGTCGAAAGTAGGTAACTGGGCTGCCAATGCCCCTGCAAAAAGCGCGTCTTCTACACAAAATTTTCCTTTCCAGCCCGCGCAAACTATCACCACATCATTTGCTTGTTGCTTGATATAAGTAGCTAAGACAGAGAGGTTTAGAAATGCACCAATCAATAGCTGGCTTGCACTGCTGGACATGACCAATGCCTGAGTGCCGTTGGTAGTCGTCATGGCGATTCGCTTGCCTTTGACGGCTTCACTCATGTAGTCAAACGGGGAATTACCAAGCGCAAAGCCCTCTACGCGATGTCCATTGCGTTCGCCCGCGCAGATGTAGCCCTTGATTTCCAGTGCTTTACATTCCTCTAAGGTAGCCACTGGCAAAATACTGCTTACGCCACTACCCAAGCCCGCCACCATACAAGAAGTGGCGCGTAGGATATCAACAATGACAGCAGTTTTGCCTTGTAAATCATACAAATCCAATAAGTTAGGAGAAAAGCAAACGTCTATTTTAGGCATTTTATGTATAAAATTTATAATAATTCCACAAAAATACAAAACTCTACAAAAGCATTAAAGCTATGCAGAGTTTATTAATTAGAAAATAACTACTTGTTAATCAATTAATTGTAAATTCAAATTTACGTAAGTTGCAAATTAGTAAAGCCACCATCTACTGAGATTTCTGCCCCCAAAATATAAGAAGAATCATCAGAAGCTAAGAACAAAGCTGCTTTGGCTATTTCTTCGGGTTCTCCTATGCGCTTCATGGGGTTTTGAGAAGCCAATGTGCCAATCATTTGCTGTACTACTTCGGCAGAAAGTCCAGGCATATCCAAGATAGGCGTGCGCGTAACCCCAGGGCTGACCATGTTTACCCTGATTTTTCTTGGTAATAGTTCGGTAGAAAGTGTGCGCGCCACAGACCGCAACCCCGCTTTACTTGCGGCGTAGGCACTGAGTGAATGTTGTCCGATTTGGTTAGAAATAGAGCCATTAAGTACGATAGAGCCACCATCATTCATTTGGGGAAGTGCTTGCTGGATAGTGAAATAAATACCTTTCAGATTGACATTCATCACTTCATCAAATATTTCTTCTGTCATCAGGTCAATCGGGGCTGCTTTGGCAATGCCTGCATTCAAAAATAGTACATCAATTTTTCCAAAATGGCTAACTGTTTCTTTCACAAGCCTTTGTCTGTCTTCTGCCTTAGCAATATCACCTGCGATTACCAGCACTTGGCTACCCAGTGCATTTTTGGCGGCTTGGAGTTTGGCGGCAGTACGCCCAAAAATGACGACTTTTGCTCCTTCGTCCAGAAATAATTTGGCAGCAGCAAAACCAATCCCGCTACCGCCACCTGTAATAATAGTTACTTTGTTTTCTAATTTTTTCATCGTTTTTGTAGGATAAATTTTGAAATTGTAAAGTTTATACGTCCAACCAAGCTTGTGCTTTGGTGGCATTATCAAAATACTTCACTTGAAAGCTACTTGCATTGTTTTCTTCCATTGTTTGCTCAATAGAAAGCTGTGCAATCATTTCCTTGCTGACAATGATGGCATATTTTTTCAGTCCTGCCTTGATAAAACGTGGAAAAATCTCCTCATTTACCCAAGTCTGCACATCAGGCGCAATAGGATAGGAAAACAAGGTAGTATCATCATGGAATCTTTCGACTTGGTATTTTTCTGCCAATTCCGCAATTTTCTCTACCTCAATCATAAAGGTAGGGGTTTTCATGTTGTCAGTAGTGGCATACCACTCTTTTTTGAGCAGTTTTTGGGCTACGTCGACATAGATGCTTTGGTAATCACTTTTGTAAACTTGCATTGGTTTTTTTATATGGATTTAAAATGTAAAAAATAAAAAGAATAAAAAATAAAGCAACTCACATTAACTTACATTTAACTTTTTAGCCAACTTATCGCTTTTGCCTCCTCTTCAAAATATCTGGTAATCAGCTCTTTACCACTACCATCTTCGACAAGTTGCTCTATACCTACCTGCACAAAAACATCAGGGCTTACCAAAACTGCTAATTTGCGAACCTCTGCAAGCGCAAAAGCTGGAAAAATCTGCTTGTTATGCCACTCTTGCATATTCGGTGCTATCGCGTATTTCATTTGTAATACATCAGCAAAAATAACTTTGGGCTTTACTTCCTCAATGGCTTTTTTTTCTCCCAAAATTTCTCGCTTAAAATCATCATCTAACATTTTTTCTGAATCGGCTAACCACTGAATTTTGATACCTTTAATCTCTGGTAATTGGCTGATAATTAAGAAATTACTTTTGTGCAACGACATACTTTTTAATTGATTTATGTAATAATAAAATAGCTTAAAAACAGGTACTGAGGGGCAAGGTGGCTTTTAACCTGTTTTTATAGATTGATGGCTACAATATTGAGGAAAACTACTTATAAATACAAATTATCTTTTTATTTTATTTGTTTAAAGTCAAAAAACATGAGATTATACACAAAAAAACAAACAATATATCTTCACCTAACGCCGTTATTTTAATAAATTTTTCGTACTTTTACCATGCAATTTTAAAATATTTTTAAAATATTACTGTGATGCCTATCTGGAACATGACCAATGCCAAACATTTGCTATCCAGAGCATTGTTTGGTTATAGCAGAAGTAATTTGACGACTGCGCTGTCGACCTCATTAAACAATTTTGTCGATAATTTTCTTTTGGCAAATGTGGCAGAGCCGCCACCGCCAGGGGATTGGATAAATATGAAGCCAGACCCTAATGCGGACAATGGTACGCGCAGAAACGATATGATTCATTGGTGGTTTCGCATGATGTTCAATGAAGGAACTTCGATGCGTGAAAAAATGGTACTTTTTTGGCACAATCACTATGTGTCTGAATATGATGCCGTAAACTATCCGCAGCTTATGTACTGGCAGAATAAGCTATTTCGCGACAACGCTTTTGGTAATTTCCGCAATCTTACCAAAGCTGTAACGATAGACCCAGCCATGCTCATTTACCTGAACGGGCAGGTAAGCACGCGCAATGCACCCAATGAAAACTATGCGCGCGAACTGATGGAACTTTTTACGATTGGGATTGGCAATTATACAGAAACGGACATAAAGCAAGCCGCTCGCGCCCTGACAGGCTGGCAAAATAACTTTGACAATGGTATCAAAAGTGTTTTTAATGCCAATCGTTTTGACAATACAAACAAAACTTTTATGGGGCAGACGGGTAATTTTGGCTACGAACAAATCATAGATATTATTTTTACCAAAGAAGAAACTGCAAAATTTTTGTGCAGAAAGCTCTATCATGAATTTGTCTGTCCTAAGATTGACGAAGATTTTGTTACGCAAATGGCTAATGTGTTGCGAAGCAATAACTATAATGTCAAATCGGTTTTGGCTTTTCTTTTTAAATCAGACCATTTTTATAAGCCTGAATTTATTGGTTCAAAAATCAAATCACCTGTAGAAATAATGGTAGGAGCATTGAAGGCTTTTGATATTGCTACGCCTGATGTGAGCTATATGCGCGATATGTCGCGCCCCTTGCAGCAGTTGCTTTTTGACCCTCCTAATGTCAAAGGCTGGCCTGGGCAACGCCTCTGGATTACGACCAATACTTTTCCGCTTCGCAACCAATATACAGATGCGATAGTTAATAACCGCAGGGCAAATGGTGCAGCAACGGTTTCGCGGCTTGGTATGCTTTCTTACGCGCGTACCTTCCGTAGCGCAGAAAATGCACCTCAGTTTGTGCAAGATGTGGTAGATTTGATGTTTTTGTTTCCAATAAGTAAGCAAAAACAAGAAAGCCTTTTGCAAACACTCTTGAGTGGAACGATTGCCGCCAACTGGTCGACCTTTACGCCCATGGCGGAGCAGAGAATCCAACAGTTTTTCAGAATATTAATGCGTACACCAGAGTACCAACTTTGCTAAAAAACCTATGATAAACAGACGATTATTTCTCAATCAACTCAGCTTGCTTTCTGGCTCGGTAGCAGTCGGATTAAGCGGCGTACAACTTAGGGCTTTTGCACACCCCTTGCTAATGGACGCGAAAAGCACAGATGGTAAAGTATTGGTATTGGTGCAGTTACTGGGTGGAAATGACGGATTGAATACCTTTATTCCTTTCGAAGACAGCAATTATTTTAATGGTCGCCCTCAAATTGCCATTCCTAAAGCGCAGGTTTTAACCTTAGAAAATAACATGGGCTTTCACCCCTCCATGACGCAGTTCAAGGACTTGTATGGAGCAGGCAAAATGAAAGTGCTTCATAGCGTAGGTTATCAAAACCAAAATCGTTCACATTTTCGTTCTACGGATATTTGGCTATCTGCCTCTAATTCAGATGAATATCTATTTGATGGCTGGCTTGGACGCTTTCTTTCACAGTCATTTCCAGAGTTTCCGAGTCAATCGCCCAAGCACCCGATGGCAATAGAGTTAGGCTCTACGGAGTCGATGCTGCTCCAAAGTGCCGCAGGACCTACCAGCGTAGCTTTTGATAATCCTAACTCATTTTTCCAGTTGGTCAATGGCAGTACCGCCGACAATGACCCACCGCCAGC